>DIRC01000014.1 GCA_002427465.1 Clostridiales bacterium UBA5446
GCAAAGGCTGAACCTGTACCCCGATCCGGAGGCGTGGGCCGTCCGCCGCGCCGTGGCGGAGCTATACGGCCTGGCGGAAAACCAGGTGATGATGACAAACGGCTCGGACGAGGCGCTGGCCTTCTGCTTTCTGGCCTTTTGCGGGGCGGAAAAGGGCGTGGCCTACCCCTCCGTCTCCTACGGGTTTTACCCGGTCTACGCCCGGCTGTGCAGCCTGGACGCCCTTGAAATCCCCCTCGGGGAGGATTTTACGATCTGCCCGGAGGCGTATTCGGCGCTGGGGCGAACCGTGGTGATCGCCAATCCCAATGCACCCACGGGGCTTTCGCTCTCCCGGGACGAGATTGAAGAAATCGTCCGGAAAAACCCGGACAGCGTGGTGGTGGTGGACGAGGCCTATGTGGACTTCGGCGGGGAGAGCGCCGTGCCACTCATCGGGCGGTACGACAATCTTGTGGTGGTTCAGACATGTTCGAAATCGCGGAACCTGGCGGGGATGCGCCTGGGCTTTGCCCTGGGCGACGCTGCCCTGATCGCAGACCTGAACGCCGTCAGGTGCAGCTTCAACCCCTATAACCTGTCCCGGCCAGCCTGTCTGGCCGGGGAGGCCGCCATCCGGGACGCGGCATATTTCAGAACCTGCACGGACAGGATTATCAGGACGCGCGAAGCGTTTTCCGCGGCGCTACGTGAGATTGGTTTTTCCGTTTTGCCATCCGCGGCGAACTTTGTCTTTGCCGCCCCGCCGGGGATCGGCGGAGAGGATTACTATAAGGCGCTCCGGTCGCGGGGCGTGCTGATCAGGTATTTTGACCGGCCGGGCCTGAGGGAATATGTAAGAATCACCATTGGCTCCGACGCGCAGATGCGCCTGCTGCTGGAAAAAACAACCGAAATTCTGGAGGAACGCAAATGAGAAGTGCGGTTATCGAACGAAACACGGCCGAAACGGAAATCCGGCTGTCCCTCCATCTGGACGGCGGCGGGGAAAGCGCCGTGCAAACGGGCTGCGGCTTTCTTGATCATATGCTGACGCTGTTTTCCGCCCATGCCGGGTTCAGTCTGGACGTCGCCTGCCGGGGGGACGCCCGCGTGGATTACCACCACACCACCGAGGATATCGGCATTGTGCTTGGCTCCGCCTTCCGGCAGGCTCTGGGAAACTGCGGGGGGATTAACCGTTACGGCTTTTGTATGCTGCCCATGGACGAGGCCCTGGTGGAGACCACGGCGGATATCAGCGGCAGAGCATGGCTGTCGTCGGACGTCAGGTGCCCGACGGAGAAGGTGGGCGATTTCGATACGGAGCTTTGCGAGGAATTTCTCCGGGCCTTCGTGAGAACGGCAGGGATTACCCTCCATGTCCGGCAGCTTCGGGGGAGCAATTCCCACCACATTCTTGAGGCGGTGTTTAAGGGCCTGGGCCGCGCCCTCAGGCAGGCGGCGGCGATTGATCCCAGTCTGGGGGGCGCGGTGCCTTCCACGAAAGGTATGCTGTGATATGACAAAGGCAGCCATCATTGACTACGGCGTGGGCAATCTGTTTTCCCTGACCGCATCCCTGAAACATATCGGCGCGGACTGCATCGTCACGTCCTCCCCGGCGGAGCTGGAAGCCGCGGACAGGGTGATCCTGCCCGGCGTGGGTGCTTTCGGCGACGCCATGGCAAAGCTGCGGGTTTCCGGGCTTGAAGAGGTGGTATTGGCCCTGGCCCGGGAGGGCAGACCCCTTCTGGGGATCTGTCTCGGGATGCAGATGCTGTTTGAAAAGAGCTTTGAATACGGCGAGCACAAGGGGCTAGGGCTGATTTCGGGAACGGTGGAAAGTCTGCGGGCGGACATCCCGGAGACCATGAAAGTTCCCCAGATCGGCTGGAATTCCCTGCACTTTGAAAAGCCTGGGGACCCGCTGCTCCGGGGGGTGACGGAGGGGACTTTTGCCTACTTTGTACATTCCTATTACGCCAAGCATTGCGAGGCCGGCTTGGTGGCGGCCACGGAATACGCGGTTCAGGTTCCCGCCGTAGTTCGGGCGGGAAATGTCTGGGGCGTGCAGTTCCATCCGGAAAAAAGCGGCGCCGCGGGACTTGCGATCCTGCGCGCATTCTGCGGGGAGGAAATTGGATGACGATATTTCCGGCGATAGATATTCTCCGCGGCCGGGCCGTGCGGCTCACCCGGGGCGATTACGGCAGCGAGAAGACGTACGGCCGGGACGCGGCGGCGGTGGCCTCGGCGTTTCTGGACCGGGGGGCTTCCCACCTGCACGTGGTGGATCTGGACGGCGCCCGGGACGGGGCGCCCGCTAATTTTGAGACCATCAGGCGGATTGCTGTGCTGCCCGGTCTGTTTATCCAGGTGGGCGGGGGAATCCGCTCTTTGGATAAGATCGAAAGCTATCTCGGCCTGGGGGTCGGCAGGGTCATACTCGGCACCGCCGCGGTGCGGGACCAGGCGCTGCTCCGAAAGGCGGCCGCCGAATACGGGGAGCGCATTGCCGTGGGGGTGGATGCCAGGGACGGCCGGGCGGCCCTTTCCGGATGGCTGGAGCAAACGGATATCGACGGCGTGGCGTTCTGCCGGCAGTTGCGGGATATGGGGATTTCCACCGTGATCTATACCGATATTTCCAGAGACGGCGCTCTTGGCGGCGCCAATCTGGCGGTATACGAGACGTTGTCGGGAATCCCGGGGCTGAATGTGATCGCCTCGGGGGGTATATCCTCCCTGCCGGAGATTGAGAAGCTGGCCCGGATGGGCCTTTACGGCGCGATTGTGGGCAAGGCCCTTTACGAAGGGCTGGTGGACCTGCCGGCGGCGCTGAAAGCGGCGAAAGGAGGCGGCGTGCCGTGCTGACCAAAAGGATTATTCCCTGTCTCGACGTGCGGGACGGGCGCGTGGTAAAGGGGCAAAAGTTTCAGGATATCCGCGATGTGGAAGACCCAGTGGCCCTGGCCCGGTTTTATGACGCGGCCGGGGCGGATGAGCTGGTCTTCTATGACATTACCGCCAGCGTTGAAAAGCGCGGGCTGTTTACGGACGTGCTGGAACGGGTGGCCCGCGAGGTGTTCATCCCCCTTACCGTGGGTGGCGGGATCGGCAGCCTTCGCGACTTTGACCGGGTATTAAGGTGCGGCGCCGACAAGGTCAGCGTCAATTCAGGAGCACTTGCCGACCCGGCGCTGATTGGTGAGGCCGCCAAGCGGTACGGAAACCAGTGCGTGGTGCTCTCCATGGATGTGCGCAGGGTGGGCGGCCGCTTCGCGGTGTTCGCCAGGGGCGGGCGGGACGACACCGGCCTGGACGCCCTGGAATGGGCCCGCCGGGGCGAGGGCGGCGGAGCCGGGGAGTTGGTTGTGAACAGCATTGACACAGACGGCGTGAAAAACGGATTTGATTTGCCCATGCTTGAGGCCATATCGGAATCGGTGTCCGTCCCGGTTGTGGCCAGCGGCGGCGCCGGGTGCGCCCGTGACTTCCTCACGCTGTTCCGGTGCGTTCCGGGAGTGGACGCGGGGCTGGCGGCGTCTGTTTTCCATTTTCGCCAGGTGGAGATAGAAAAGCTGAAGCGGTATCTGGCGGAAAACGGCATACCTGTGCGTATATAATTGAAATAGGCGGTTATAAAATGATAGATGCGGATTTGGATGCCCTGAAATTCGATCAAAACGGACTGATTCCCGTAGTGGTGCAGGACTTTTCGACCCGGCGGGTGCTCACTCTGGCCTATATGAACCGGGAGAGCCTGGAGATCACTCTCCGGGAAAAGCGCACCTGCTTTTACTCCCGGTCCCGCAAGGCGCTTTGGCGCAAGGGGGAGACCTCGGGAAATATCCAGCACCTGGTCAGGCTGACCGCGGACTGCGACGGGGACGCCCTGACCGCGGAGGTGATCGGGGACGGGCCGGCCTGCCACACCGGCGCGGAAAGCTGCTTTTTCAATTTACTCTGGGACGGCGGCCGGCCGGGGGCGTTTTCAGCCGACGAGCTGTATAATTTGATCCTGAGCCGGAAAACGGAGAAGCGGGAAGGCTCTTACACCGGTTACCTGTTTGAAAAGGGCAGGGAAAAGATTCTCAAGAAGGTCGGTGAGGAATCCGCCGAGGTCATTATCGGCGCCATGAAAGGAAGCCGGGAGGAGACGATTTTCGAGATCGCCGATCTGGTTTATCACCTTTTTGTGCTCATGGCGGATTGCGGCATAGTCCCTGAGGACGTCCGGGCGGAGCTGGCCGGCCGGCATGTGGTGGACAGCAAGATCAAGCAGGAGACGATGAAATAACGCCGGCCGGTGTTGACTGGGCGGCGTGGCTGTGATAAGATTTATAAAACTATAGATTTCTGGAGTGTGATAGTCCTAAATGGATGACGGCAGTCGATCGTTTTTAGCGATTATTATTATCCTCATGTTTCTGGCGGCATACTTTGCGTTAGCTGAAGGGGCGTTTGCATCGGTTTCCCGCGTCAAGCTGAAGTCCCGCCTGGACCGGGGAGACGGGAGAGCCAAAAAGGCCCTGCGTGTGTTGGATAACTTCGACAGGGCAATCACAACAATACTTATCGGCACGAATATCGTGCAGATTGTAATTGCGTCGCTGGTTACGATATTCGTGACACGTAAATGGGGCGTTTCAGCCGTTACGATAAGCACGATTATTATGACCATTGCAATTTTTTTTATAGGTGAAATGCTCCCAAAGAGCATTGCGAAAAAATACAGCGAGCGGCTGGCTTTGTCAACCGCGGGGTCGCTGTGCTTTTTTATGTCCATTTTTGGGCCTGCGACGGCCATCCTTACCGCTTTGGGAAAACAGGCGGCAAAGCTGACAAAGGGAGATCCCGAGGTATCCGTCACCGAAGACGAGCTGTATGACATCATCGAGGATATGACCGACGACGGGACGCTGGACACGGAAAGGGGCGAGCTGGTCAGCTCCGCCCTGCAATTTGCGGACGTCACCGCGGATACGATTCTGACCGCACGCGTCGATTTGGCCGCCGTGGACGTCAACTGGGAGCCGTCGGATCTGATGGCCTTCATCAAAGCCCAGAGGCACAGCCGGCTGCCGGTCTACGAGGGCACCATCGACAATATTATCGGTGTTCTCCAGATCCGAAAGTATCTTAAAGCGCGGTTAAGGCAAGGGGAATCCCCAAGCCTGAGACCGCTGCTGGACGAGGCGTATTTCGTTCACCACAGCATGAAGATCGACGAACTGCTGTCCGTCATGAGCACGAAAAAGCTCAACCTTGCCATTGTAACCGACAATTACGGCGGAACCCTGGGTATCGTCACGGTGGAGGATATTCTGGAAGAGCTGGTGGGCGAGATTTGGGACGAGGACGACGAAGTGGAGGAAAACTTCGTACCTCTTGGCGGAGGCAGATACGAGGTTTTCGCGGATATGACGGTGGGCGAGGTCTTCGACCGCCTCGATCTGGATATTGAGAAATTCGATCCCGAGCTGGAGTATAAGCTTATGGGGGAATGGGTCTACGAGCGGTTTGACCGGATACCCGCGGAGCGGGATACGTTCCGTTGCGGGGATCTGGAGGTCACCGTATCCGACATGCGGCAAAACCGCATTGTGAAGCTCATTGTCAAAATCCCTTGCGACGACGGGGCGGAAGGGGGCGGAGCGGAATGATCGGATATCTGATTGCCGTGGCGGGGCTGATTATCCTGTCGGCGTTTTTCTCTGCGGCGGAGATGAGCTATTCCTCCGCCAACCTGATGCGGCTTGAAAACGCCATGGAAAACGGCAGCCGCCGCGCCCGGGCCGCGGTTTTGATCGAGGAGCGCTATGACGATGCGCTTTCCACCATCCTGATCGGAAACAACCTTGCCAATATCGCCATATCCTCCGTCGCCTCAGTGGCGGCGATCCTCCTGGCGGGCGAAGAGTGGATATGGCTGGCCACGCTTATTGTGACCATCCTTGTCATCGTCTTTGGCGAGACGATGCCGAAGATCATCGCCAAGAAAAACGCCAACAGGCTGGCCCTGAGCTTCGCTTACTTCATACGCGTGCTCATGATCCTCATGAAGCCCGTGGTGTTCGTAGTGGTGGGGCTGACCCGCATTCTGACGCTGCCGATGCGGGGTGAGAAGCAGGACGACAGCGGCGCCGAGGCCGCGGTTGAGGAACTGCACTCAATCATCGAAACCGCGGAGGATGAGGCCGTACTGGACGGGGACCGCTCAGAGCTGATTCAGGCCGCGCTGGAATTTTCCGAAATCAGCGCCAGCGAAGCCATGACCGCAAGGGTTGATATGGTCGCCGTTGACATTGACGACGAAATGGATGAAATCCTCAGCCTGATCGACAGCACGCCATTTTCCCGTCTGCCGGTCTATGAGGGCGGCATAGACAATATCATCGGGTTTTTGTATCTCAACCATTTTCTCAAGGCTGTGGTGGACAACGGCAAGCCTGATATCCGCGGGATGCTTATGCCCCCGCTTTATGTCTATAAAACCGTTAAGCTTCCCCAGGTTCTCACGGAGCTGCGGAAAGCCAAAAAGCATCTGGCGATCGTCACCGACGAGTACGGCGGCACGCTGGGCGTGATTTCCATGGAGGACGTACTGGAGCAGATCGTCGGCGATATCTGGGACGAGACGGACGAGGTGGAGGACGAGGTGGTGCAGCGCGGCAACGGCGAATATGAGCTGGATGGCGATATGTCGATCTCGGATTTCTGCGAGCTGCTGGATATTTCTGAAGACGCCTTCGATTATGAAAGCGAGACCGTCGGCGGCTGGACCCTGGAGATGTTCGGCGGCTTCCCGGAGGAGGGATACAGCTTCCTGTTCGGGGATCTGATGGTCACCGTGCTGAAGATGGAGGGGCTGCGTGTGGAAAAGGTGCTGATTACGCACGCTCCCCCGAAAACGGAATAGTCGGACGTAAAAAAAGCACGTGCAAGATGCACGTGCTTTTTGTTTTGTCAGGCTTTCGCCGCATCGAATTCGGTCTGTATTTCCGGAGCCGGCTTTCCTGTCAGCAGGGAGACGAGGACGATGACCAGACTGGAAAATACAAACGCGGGGAGCAGCTCGTATATGCCCCAGATCCCGCCCAGCCCGGAGATCCAAAAGTTCCAGATGAAGACCATGGCCCCGCCCGAGATCATACCGGCAATTGCCGCGGGGTAGGTGGTGCGCTTCCAGAACAGTGAAAAGAGCATCAGCGGTCCGAAAGTTGCGCCGAAGCCCGCCCAGGCGAAGTCCACAATCGTGAAGATGATTTTGTTGTTGCCGACGGCCACAAATATAGCAAAAATGGTGATGATGATCAGGACGATGCGGGAAACGGTCATGATTTCCCTGTCGGAGGCATTTTTCCTGATAATGCCCTGCCAGATGTTTTTGGAGACGGCGGAGGCGGAAATCAGCAGATAGGAATCCGAGGAGCTGATTGACGCGGCGAGTATGCCGGCACAGACCAGGCCGGCCAGAAGGGGCGGCAGCAGTGAGGTGGACATGAGGATAAATATATTTTCGGTGTTGCCGCTGCCATAAGCCAGATACACGTCGGAAAACAGGATGCGGCCGATGATGCCGATGGAGACCGCGGAAACCAGGGAGATGACGCACCATGTCGTGGCCACCCGGCGGGAAAGGGTCAGCTCCTTTTCGGCCCGGATGCCCATAAACCGCAGCAGCACCTGGGGCATTCCGAAATAGCCCAGGCCCCAGGCCAGTGTGGAAGCGATGGACAGCCCGCCGTAAGGCTTGGCGCTGCCGAACAGGGCCATGCCGTTTGCCGACTCGCCCGTGGGCGCGGCCGACGCCAGAAGCGACAGAAAGCCGGGGATTTCTTTGGCGTTGCCAATGACCATGCTGATGCCGCCGGCGGCCGAAACGCCCAGAACCAGCACAAAGACCAGCGCGGCCACCATGACGATCGCCTGCATGAAATCGGAGGCGCTTTCGGCAAGAAATCCGCCTATAAAGGTATAGATCAACACAAAAATTGCCGAGATGATAACCATGCTGTTATAAGAAAAACCAAAAAGCTGGCTGAATAGCTTGCCGCAGGCGACGAGGCAGCTGCCCGCATAGGGCGTGAAGAAAACAATGATCATGCAGGAGGCGATGGTCATCAGCACTTTGTTTTTCTCATGGAAACGCCGGGAAAAAAAGTCGGGTATGGTGATGGCGTCCACAGCCTTGCTGTAACGGTAAAGCCGCTTGGATACAATCAGCCAGTTGAGATATGTACCGACGGCAAGGCCGATGGCCGTCCATCCGGCGTCTGCAAGCCCGCTCCAGTATGCCAGCCCGGGCAGACCCATCAGCAGCCAGCCGGACATGTCCGAGGCTTCGGCGCTGAAGGCAGCGACCCAGGGGCCAAGGGACCGCTCGCCGAGAAAATAAGCGTCCGAGTTTTTGTTTGCCCGCTTTGCGAAGAATATGCCTATGACGATTATGGCCAGCATGTAGGCCACCATCGCAGCCAAATGAAGGATGTTCTCGTTTGTCATTCCCATTCTCCCTCTTGACACGCAATACATGAATAAATATAATGGAATGTATTACGATCCTAAATAAATCTAGGGTGGATTATACGTTACCGGCGGAAAAAATGCAAGAGGGAAGCGGAAATGAGCCTGAATAAATATAAAACTTTTATCCTGGTGGTGGAGTTGGGCTCCCTGACCAGGGCGGCGGAAGCCACGGGCATCACTCAGTCGGCGGTCAGCCATATCATCAATTCCATGGAGAGGGAATTCGGTTTCTCCCTCCTGCGGCGGGGGAAAAGCGGCGCCGCGCTCACCGCGGACGGGGAAAGGGTGCTGCCGGCGATACGGGATATCGTCAACGGCAGCAGGCGGCTGGATCAGATCGTCACGGCCATACGGGGGGCGGATTCCGGCATCGTGCGGATCGGCACCTTTACATCTGTCGCCGTCCACTGGCTGCCGGGCATGATTAAGGCGTTCCAACGGGATTATCCCAATGTGGAGCTTAAGCTGATGAGCGGGGATTACCACGACGTGGAGCAGTGGCTGGAGGAAGGCAGCGCCGACATTGGCTTTGTGGCCCTCCCCTCGCGTCCGGCCTTCACCGTCTCGCCTCTGGTTGAGGACAGGCTCCTCGCCATTGTACCGAAGGATCACCGGCTGGCCGCATTGCCCAATTTCCCGCTGGAAGAAGTGGCGGACGAACCGTTTATCAGCCTCCTGGAAAGCTCGAATCAGGATGTCCGCCGGGCGTTGGAAAGCGTGGGCGTGCGGCCGAAGATCCGATTTACCACCAAGGATGATTATGCCATTATTGCCATGGTTGAGCAGGGATTGGGAATGAGCATCATGCCGGAACTGCTGCTCAGGGGGAGGACGGGGAACGTGTGCGCCATGGCGCTGCAGCCGGCGGCGAGCCGGATTATCGGCCTGGCTATACCGGACCCCGACAAGGCCGGCCCGGCCACCCTGCGTTTTTCGGACTATGTAACCGCCTGGGTGAAAAAAGAGTATGGGCAGGGGCCTTCCGGCGGGGCGTGACAGACTGCGGGTTTTGCATTACAGAAAAGCCGCCGCGCGGCCTTTGAAAATGCGTGGTGACTTTTTTGCGGGGTTTTGGTATACTATAGGAAAGGCAGCCTGGGCATCAGGCGGGAACGAACGGAGGATCACACATGAAGATTCTTGTCACGGGCGGAACGGGTTATATCGGAAGCCATACGGTTGTGGAGCTGTCGGAGGCCGGACATGATGTGCTTATTGCGGACAATTACTCCAACAGCAAGCCTGAGGCCCTGCGGCGCCTGCGGATGCTCTGCCCGGGCCGGGTGGATTTTTCCTTCTGCGATCTTCGGGACAAAGCGGCGACCCAGGCGCTGTTCAAAGGAACGGGCATTGACGCCGTGATCCATTTCGCGGGGCTGAAGGCGGTGGGGGAATCTGTCGCCATGCCGCTGAAATACTATGAGAACAACCTTTTTTCCTCAATAAATCTGCTGGAGGCAATGGAAAAAAGCGGCGTAAAAAAGCTGGTGTTCAGTTCCAGCGCAACGGTATACGGGAACCCGAAATCCCTGCCGATTCGCGAGGATTTCCCCGTGAGCACCACGAACCCGTACGGGTCCACAAAACGGATGATCGAGGAGATCATGGGGGACGCGGCCAAGGCCGATCCGGAATGGTCTTTTGTGCTGCTGCGCTATTTTAACCCAATTGGGGCGCACCCCACGGGGCTGATCGGCGAGGACCCCAACGGTATCCCCAACAACCTGGTGCCGTTTATCGCAAAGGTGGCCTGCGGCAGGCTGGAAAAGCTGAGGGTCTTCGGAAACGATTATGATACCCCCGACGGTACGGGGGTCAGGGATTATATCCATGTGGTGGATCTGGCGAAGGGGCATCTGTCCGCCCTGGACAGGCTGGCAGCCCATCCGGGCGTCTCCACGTATAATCTGGGCACGGGGAAGGGCTATTCAGTGCTGGAGGTGATCTCCGCCTACGAGCGGGCCTGCGGCCGCGTGATACCCTATGAGATCGTGGGCCGGCGAAGCGGGGACATTGCAGCCTGCTGGGCGGACCCCGCCCTGGCCGCATCGGAGCTTTCCTGGCGGGCGCAGCTGGGGTTGGACGAGATGTGCCGCGACAGTTGGGCGTTTCAAAGCCGGAATCCGGACGGCTATCCGGATTGAGGATACAAAAAAGCTTCCGGCTGACGCCGGAAGCTTTTTTCATATTCAGCAGATGGGGAAGACCCAGCCGCGGGTATCGGGGCGGGAACCCCATTGGATGCCGGTAAGCTCGTCATAGAGCTTCTGAGTCAGGGGGCCGATTTTGTTGCCGGCCACGATATGATCCTTATCCTGATAACGGATCAAGCCGATGGGGGAAACGACGGCGGCGGTGCCGCAGCCCCAAGCTTCCTCCAGGGCGCCGCTTTCGGCGGCTTCGATCAGTTCGTCCACAGTGAGGAGGCGTTCTTCCACCTCAAAGCCCCAGTCCTTGAGTACCTGGATGCAGCTTTTGCGTGTGATGCCGGGCAGTACGGAACCGCCCGAGATATCGGGAGTGACAATCTTTCCGTCTATCTTGAACATCACGTTCATGGCGCCGACTTCCTCGATGTATTTCATATGGACGCCGTCCAGCCAGAGTACCTGAGCAAAGCCCATGCTTGCGGCGGATTCGCTGGCGTGGAGGGACGCGGCGTAGTTGCCGCCGCACTTGGTGAAGCCGGTTCCGCCGCGGACAGCCCGGACCTCCTGGTTCTCAATCATAATTTTGACGGGATTGATGCCGTCGGCGTAATAACTGCCCGAAGGGGAAGTAATAATACAGAAAAGGTATTGCTTGCCGGCGTGGACGCCCAGCATTTCATCGCTGGCAAATGCGAAAGGACGGATATAAAGGGAGGTTCCCGGCTCGGCCGGCACCCAGTCGGCATCCAGTGTGACGAGCTGTTTGAGGGCCTCTATAAAAATATCCTCGGGAATGTGGGGAATGCACAGCTTCTTGCCGGACCTGTTCATTCGGGCAATGTTCTCCTCGGGGCGGAAGAGCTGGATTTTCCCCTCCGCGGTTCTGTAGGCCTTCATCCCCTCGAAGATCTCCTGCGCATAGTGGAAGACTACAGAACTGGGAGCCAGTTCGAACGGCCCGTAAGGAACAATCCTCGGATCGTGCCAGCCCAGGCCCTCGTTGTAATTCATGAGGAACATGTGGTCGGAAAATACTTTTCCGAACCCCAGCTTGTCGGCCGCGGGTTTTACTGCAGGATTCGATGTCTTGGTGATCTTGATAGCTTCCATTTTTCTGTCCTTCCTCATCTCAGATTTTGCAGGAAAATTAAAATAATGTTATCACTAATTAAAAAATTTGCAAGGATAAAGTCGATAGGTTTTAGGCATTACAGGGCATATTAGGCGTTTTGAACGTAATATAGCCGATTATAGTTGAATCATCGGTTGTTTTGATTTAGAATATCAAAAGATTTTAAAAAAATGGAGGGGCAAATGGACTGTAACGTATCGATCGCGCGGTGTGAAGACTATTCAGCGGACACTGTCAGGGCCGCTCTGACAGAGGTGCTGGCGCCGATGGGCGGGCTTTCCTGGGTAAAACCGGGAATGAAAATCGCAATCAAAACCAACCTCGTGTCAAAGATGAAGCCGGAGACGGCCGTGGTTACGCATCCCGCGCTGGTCTCGGAGCTTTGCCGGATGCTTTCCGAGGCGGGGGCGGAGGTCATCGTGGGCGACAGTCCCGGAGGGCCGTTCACGTCGGTGTGGGTTTCGAATATCTATAACGGCACGGGCATCAGGGCCGTGGAGCAGGCGGGGGCCAGGCTCAACTGTGATTTCTCGGTCTGCGAGGCGGAGCTTCCGGAGGGCGTATCCGTAAAAAGCTTTCCCTATACCGCGTGGCTCCGGGATGCCGACGCCGTCATTGATTTCGCAAAGCTTAAGACTCACGGGCTCACGGGACTGACCTGCGCCGTGAAAAATTTCTTCGGCGTGATCCCCGGTACGCGCAAGCCCGAGTTTCATTATATGCATCCCCGGGTGGATAGTTTTTGCAATATGCTGATCGACCTTAACCTTTATGTCAAGCCCCGCCTGACCCTTGTGGACGCCGTGCTTTGCATGGAAGGCAACGGCCCGACCCAGGGGACCCCCAGGCATATGGGCGCGGTGATCGCCGCGGATACGCCGTTCAATGCGGATCTTCTCTGCGCGCACCTGATCGGCCTTGAAAATGACAGCGCACCCACCATCAGGGCGGCTATCGCGCGGGGGCTTTGCCCGGATTCCTGGGGAAAGCTGAAGGTGCACGGGAATCCCGGGGAATTTGCGCAGCCGGACTTTGAAAAGCTCCCCGTCCGGGAGGACATCAAGTTCCGCAAGAAATCGCCGATCGTCAACAAGTTTATGGAACGGAACTTCGGCTCCGGGCCAAAGGTGGGAAAGGACGTGTGCGTCGGCTGCGGAAAGTGTTCGGAGGCATGTCCGATGAAGGCCATCGTCATCCAGAACGGCAAGGCTCAGATTAACCGCGACATCTGCATACGCTGCTTCTGCTGCCAGGAGTTCTGCCCAAAGGGCGCGATTTCCGTATACCGTCCGTTCCTGGCGAGACTGCTGGGAAAATAACAGACTATAATAAAGGAACCGGCTCAGCCGGTTCCTTTATTATAGTCTGGCGGTATGCATTTTCCGCGAAAGCTGCCGTCTGCCCGCGGCTTTATTTTGAAGCAGGGCCGCGGTTTAGCCTTTCAAGGGCCCGTATCAGGTACATGGCGCCAAATCCGGTGAATACGCCGGTGACGACGCCGGAAGCCACGAGGGCCGGCGCGTAGACAAGGATTGAGGGCGTCCCGCTGACCCATACGGCGGCGGCAAGCTGCCCGGCATTGTGGGCCAGGGCCGCAAAGGTGCTGACCACCCAGAGGAGTTTTCGGGGAAAGAGGTTTACGGTAAGACACATGACCAGGTATGCGAAAAGGCCGCCGGCGGCGCTGAATATCAGCGCGGATACGCTCCCCGTGAAAACGCTGCCCAGCAGAATCCGGACCGCCAGGACGGCGCCGGCCTCCCTCCGGCCGAGAACAGCCATGGCAACCAGGGTGACGATGTTTGAAAGCCCCAGCTTGATGCCCGGAATCGGGACGGGAGGAGGCAGCTGGGCCTCCGCCACGAAGATGGTGAGGGCTATGGCGGCAAGGGCCGCCATAAGCGCAAGGCGTTTTGTCCGGCTCATGGTTCGCCCCGGATTTCTATCACCAGCCGGTGGGGCATGCATACGATCGGAATGGCGGAATCGGCAATGGCGCCCTGGGCAACACAGATCTGGTCGGGGCAGTCGGCCTCGGTGACTGCGATGGCGCCGTGGGACACATGGATGACGTTGCTGCCGTACTCGCTGCTGACTTCAAATTCGTAGGGGATGGTAACGGCGTTCAGATCAATGGATTCGATCAGCTCGCCGTCCAGCCAGATGTCGGCGACAGAGCCGGCATCTCCCGTATTTTTCAGCCATAAGAACACTCCGCAGCCCAGGATGAACAACGCGGAGAACAAAAAGCCCCAAAATTTCGTCTGTTTCATAGGGCTATTTTATCGCCCACCGGGGCAGTTGTCAATTGTCGGCGTTATATGGTATAATAGCCGCCAATCGGCTATTATAT
>DIRC01000004.1:0-539 GCA_002427465.1 Clostridiales bacterium UBA5446
TGCAGCTGTTGGGTTATTTCTGTCTTGATCAGGTCGCTTTTGTCGCTGATGATATAGCATACCTTTGATATGCCGATACCGTACAGCACGGTATCCACAGCTCTGGAGACAATAAACATGGCGATTATCGCATACATTGCGCTTTCATATTTTTTAAATACGATGGCGAAGGTGGCGATCACGATCACATCCATTATCAGGATGATTGTACCGAAATTGATATAAGGAAACCGCTGCCTGACGAACTTTGCCATGATATCGACGCCGCCGGTGGTGGCCGCGGCCTGATAAACAAGGCCAAGTCCAAACCCCTTTATCACACCGCCGTATATGCTTGCCAGAAGCAGATCTTTCGCCCCGACCAAATTCAACAGAGCAAAAATGTCCACCAGGGACGAGGACAGCAGCATGCCTACCAGCGACGAGATCATGAACGGGAGGCCAAACCGCTTCCAGGCCACGGCAAAAAGCGGGATATTGATGAGAATGCTCAGGACGCCCACGGGCAGTCCGGTAATGTAGTTTATGATCATCGCCAC
>DIRC01000004.1:832-18005 GCA_002427465.1 Clostridiales bacterium UBA5446
CGCTGTTCTTTTGAGCAAGAGTCATTCCTCCCCGATAAAAGAAAGCTGCTTTTCCCCTCTGTCCTCATCCCGCAGCAGCGCGCCGGCCGCGGGTATGCTGCGTACGCGATAGCGTGATATATTCTTTATGCTGGTTTCCGAAAGGCGCCGGGCATTCTGTAATTTGAATTTCGGCTTGAGTGACATGACGTTCACACCCTGGGCAGACCTGCTGTTTTTAAGCGCCAGCAGCGACGAGTTGATGATCAGCGCGCGCCCCTCGCTGGAGAACAGCGCAATCTGCGTTTCTTCTTCCAGAACGATGAGGGCAGCCAGTGGGCTTTTATCCGAATATGCGTTCACCAAACGCCTGCGGTTGGTTTTTGTCTCGTAGGAATCCAGCCTGATCCTGGCAGCCTTGCCGTTTTCAAAGAATAAAAGCAAATGCTTTTTATAATCTTCCGGATCGATGACTGAGACAACCTGCTCCCCATCGTCCATACCAAGGCTCACGGGCAAATAATCGCCCAGCACAGAGGCCTTCGTATCTTCAAAGTCCGCGAGGCGCGCCTTATATACCTGCTGACGGTCCGTGAAAACAAGAAGTTCACCGCGATTGGTGGTTTCAAAGGAAGCGGCCGGGCCGTCTCCGTCCTTGTATTTCTGTTCTCCGCTCATCCTCAGGGATTGGGGCGTGATTTTCTTCAGGTAACCCTCCCGGGAAATAAAAACATGAACCGGATAGTTTTCAACGTCGTCATCCTCCGGCAGGTCCACTATCTCGTCAATATGGACGATCGTCGATCTGCGCGGAGAGGGGTACTGCTTTATGATCTGCTCCAGCTCTTTAATGATAATATTCCGGATTCTGCGCCTGCTCTGGAGGGTGGCTTCCAGATCGGCCGTTTCTCCTTCGAGAGCCTTGATTTCCGAGATGCGCTTAAGAATATATTCGCGGTTAATATTGCGCAGTTTAATCTCCGCCACGAATTCCGCCTGAATCTTATCAATACCGAACCCCGCCATCAGATTGGGGACGACGTCCGCCTCCCGCTCGGTGTTTCTGATCAGGGATATCGCCCGGTCGATATCCAGCAAAATGGCCTCAAGACCCCGGAGCAAATGCAGCTTTTCTCTTTTTTTCGTCAGGTCGAAGAAAACGCGGCGCTTCACGCAGTCCATACGCCAAGCCGTCCATTCGCCCAGAATTTCGCTTACGCCCATCACCCGGGGATTGCCCGCGATGAGGATATTAAAATTGCAGGAAAGGCTATCCATAAGCGGCGTTATCTTAAAAAGCTTCTGCATCAGCCGTTCGGGATCGGTGCCGCGCTTCAGGTCGATCGTGAGTTTTAGGCCGCCCAGATCCGTCTCGTCGCGCATATCGGCGATCTCCCTGACCTTCCCGGCTTTGATCTGCTCCGCAACCTTGTCGATGATAGCCTCAACGGTGGTGGTGTAGGGGATCTCATAGATTTCTATCAGATTTTCATTTTGGATATACCGCCAGCGCGAGCGGATCTTAAAGCTTCCCCTGCCGGTACGGTATATCTCCTCCATCTCGGGCACATTCAGGATGATTTCCCCGCCTGTGGGCAGATCCGGCGCCGGCAGCGTGGAGATAATATGATGGTTCTCGTCCCTTATGTAGCTGATTGCGGTCTCGCATACCTCAGCCAGATTAAACCCGCAGATCTGGCTTGCCATCCCCACGGCGATGCCCATGTTCGCGGACACAAGCACGTTCGGGAACGCCGTCGGCAGCAGCACGGGCTCTTTCATACTGCCGTCGTAATTATCGCTGAAATCAACGGTATCCTTTTCGATATCCTGAAACAGCTCGGCGCAGATGGGCGCCAGCTTGGCCTCGGTATACCGGGATGCCGCGTATGCCATATCCCTGGAATAGGTTTTGCCGAAGTTGCCCTTGGAATCCACAAAGGGGGTAAGCAGCGCCTCGTACCCTTTGGAAAGGCGCACCATGGTTTCATATATCGCCGCGTCCCCGTGGGGGTTAAGCCGCATGGTCTGCCCCACAATGTTGGCGGATTTTGTCCGCCCCCCCGTCAGCAGCCCCATCTTGAACATGGTATACAGCAGCTTGCGATGGGACGGTTTAAAGCCGTCTATCTCCGGTATCGCCCGGGACACGATCACGCTCATGGCATAGGGCATATAGTTGACTTCAAGTGTCTCCGTGATGGGCTGCTCCAAAATCTCCGCCTGCAGCCCAACAACGTTTTCATTGGTGTTTTTTGATTTTTCTTCCCGTTTTTTACGAGACATCTATTTTATTCCGCCTTTGCTTTTTTCTTTTTCACACTGACGTCCGCGCCCTTTACGATATGTCGATCATATCCAGATATAGGCTGCCAAATTCGGAAATATGCTGCTTTCTTCCGGCAAGATTGTCTCCAAGAAGGAAATCAAAAACTTCCGCGGTACGCTGCGCATCGTCCGGCATGACCCGTATCAGCCGCCGTGATTCAGGATTCATGGTGGTCATCCACATCATCTCCGGATCGTTTTCGCCAAGACCTTTGGAACGGTTGATCGCGGCCTTTGCCCCGTTCAGCGCATCCAGAATATCCGTCTTTTCTCTATCCGAATAGGCGAAATACGTTTTCCCTCCCGAATGGATTTCATAAAGTGGAGATTCGGCGATATAGACATAGCCCGCGCGTATCAGCGTGGGTACCAGGCGGTAAATCATGGTGAGGATCAGCGTGCGGATCTGAAAACCGTCCACATCCGCGTCCGTGCAGATGATCACCTTGTTCCAGCGAAGATTTTCCAGATCGAAGGTGGACAGCTCCTTTACGTGCTTTTCAGCCTCTACCCCGCAGCCCAGCACCTTAAGAAGATCCGTTATGATCTCATTTTTAAATATTCTGCCGTAATCCGCCTTCAGGCAGTTGAGGATCTTGCCCCTGACGGGCATGATGCCCTGAAATTCCGCGTCCCGGGACAGCTTGCAGGCGCCCAGAGCGGAATCACCCTCCACAATATACAGCTCCCGCAGTCCGATGTCCCGGCTGCGGCAGTCCACAAATTTTGACACCCGGTTGGAAATATCCACATTTCCGGACAGCTTCTTCCGGATATTCAGCCGCGCTTTCTCCGCCTGTTCACGGCTGCGCTTATTGACCAGAACCTGATCGGCAATTTTGTCTGCCTCTGTCTTGTGCTCAATAAAAAAGATTTCCAGATTCTCCCGGAGAAATTCGGTCATCGCCTCTTGGATAAACCGGTTTGTAATGGCCTTTTTCGTCTGGTTTTCATAGGACGTATGTGTCGAAAAGCAGTTTGTGATCAGGACAAGACAGTCCTGAATATCCTGAAAGCTGATCTTGCTCTCGTTTTTTTGATATTTGCCGGTCTTCTTGAGATAGGAGTCCACCGCATAGACAAAAGCATTTTTCACTGCCTTCTCAGGCGCGCCGCCATATTCCAGAAATGAACTGTTGTGATAATACTCGATGCGGCTGACCCGATTGCTGAAACAGAAGGCCGCCGACAGTTTGACCTTATATTCAGGCTTGTCAGCCCGATCGCGGCCTTTGCGCTCCGCAGAGATAAAAACCGGGGCCGAGAGGGGAGTTTCATCGGCAATCTCGCCTACATAATCCAAGATTCCGTTTTCATAAAGATAATCCGTCGTCTCAAATTTGCCGCCCGTCTGGTTACGGAAGCGGAACGTTACCCCCGCGTTCACCACCGCCTGCCTGCGAAGGGTTTCCCGGAAATATTCCTCCGGGATGTCGATGTCCGTAAAAACCTCCAGATCCGGCCGCCACCGGATTGTGGTTCCGGTCTTTTTCCGATCCGCCGGCTCTTCCTTAAGCTTTCCTTTAATCCGGCCTTTTTCAAAATGCAGACTGAATTTTTTCCCGTCCCGCCAGACTGTAACGTCCATGTATTCCGAGGCGTACTGGGTAGCGCAGGAGCCAAGCCCGTTGAGGCCCAGACTATATTCGTAGTCCCCGCCCTCGTTGTTCTTATATTTTCCACCGGCATAAAGCTCGCAGAACACCAGCTCCCAGTTATACCGTTTCTCCACCGGGTTCCAGTCCACAGGGCAGCCGCGGCCGAAGTCCTCCACGGCAATGCTCTTGTCTTCATACCTGGTAAGTGTTATAATATTACCGTTTCCGGCGCGCGCTTCATCAATGGCGTTGGAAAGAATTTCAAAAACGGCGTGCTGGCAGCCCGCGATCCCATCTGACCCAAATATGACCGCGGGGCGCTTTCTCACCCTATCCTCGCCCTTGAGCTGGGATATGCTTTCGTTTCCGTATTTCTCTGGGGATGCTGTAGACATCTATTGGTTTTCCTCTCGTGTCACAAGATATTGTGTTGATAATATGCATATTTTTACTTATATAGTATATCTTATGTAAAGTAAAAAATCAAGCAAAAAACGGGAGCTGCATCAAGCACAACTCCCGCGCACGACAAAAACTCTTTCAAATTTTCGCGTACTTGACTATTTCCGTCATCAACGTTTCCTTATCATCCGGATAAGTTGCTTCGTTTCAGCCTGCAGCCGACACACACCTTGCATGACGACGACCATTTACCTAAAGCTTTTAAGCTCGGC
Organism: Clostridiales bacterium UBA5446; assembly: GCA_002427465.1. Lineage (GTDB taxonomy): Bacteria > Bacillota > Clostridia > Oscillospirales > Oscillospiraceae > Scatomorpha. The sequence goes on from DIRC01000004.1 coordinate 5,412, forward strand.
ACCGGTCTTGGATTCTCTTTATCACCCTGCTGACCGACGGTTTTTTAGTCCGAATCTAGTATGACCAGCGCGCCACGATCTATCACATGAAATTTACGGATTTTCGGTTAAATTCTGCATGGACTGAATAGAATATAAGGACAAGGAGTGATTGCCGTGTCCAAAAAATCAAAACAGGCCAAAATGCAGAAAGACGAATACCAAAAGGCAGTGGAAGAGCTGGGCAGTATCCGCTGCTCGCTGGATGACGCCTACACCCGTTTCGACAGCATCACCGACCCTTATATCATGGATGCGTGCATTTTTGAAATAAGCGCTCTGAAGTCCAGATATGACTGTGCCGTCAGAAACATCAAATCATTATATCTATAGGAGGGACCACAGATGCAGTCCACCGTGACACTTGTATTCATAGTCATATGTGTTTTACTCGTCCTGCTGCTGATTAAGCTGCTTAAAACACCGCTAAAGTGGGCGTTGAAACTGGTACTGAATATGATTTCGGGGCTGATCATGCTGTTTGTGTTCAATTTTATCGGCGGGATCTTCAATTTCACCCTTGGTGTGAACGCCGTGAACGCCCTGATTGCGGGAATCCTGGGCATCCCCGGAGTCATCCTGCTGGTGCTTGTCAAGCTTTTCATCTGATACATATAAAACCTCCCGCCTAAGCTTCGGCGGGAGGTTTTTTGTTGATTAAACTTCTTGATTACAGGCGCAGTTCCCTGAGGGCTTCCGATATCTCCTCAAAAGCCATGCTGTGGGAAGCCTTCACCAATACGGTATCCCCCGCTTTCAGCACAGTCGGCAGCGCGTCGATAAGCGTCTTCTTATCCCCGAAATGCCGACCGCCCATGGCACGTGAAATTTCGCCGGCCGTCAGGAGAACCGCGCCCTTTTTTCGCGCCAGCGCTCCGGTCTGCCTATGGAGCTCTTCCGAATCCCCGCCCAGCTCCAGCATATCTCCCAAAATGCAGACCAGCCTGCCTCCAAGTTCTGCCGCCGACTCAATGGCCGCGGCAGCTGAGTCCGGGTTTGCGTTATAACAGTCGTCGATCACCGTCAAATAAGGCGTCCGCGTGATGTTTGCCCGCCGGCCTACAGGGGCATAGGAAGCGATGCCGGCGGCAATCTCCCCATCGTCAAGCCCCAGCTGCGCTCCTACGGCAGCGGCCGCCAGTGCGGCCCAGACCAGGTGCCGGCCGTATGCGGGTATGGCGATGGGGATGCGTCTTTCTCCCATAACCACGTCGCAGGTGATCCCGCCTTCGCTGAAAGCCGATACGTTTTCCCCGCGCACCTGGCAATGGCTGCCCAACCCGAAGGAAATGATCCGCCGTCCGCAGGAGAGTTCTGCCAGCAGGTCGTCGTCCCCGTTTACAAAGACTCCCCCATCCTCAGGGATCACGTCCAGCATTTCGCTTTTGGCTCTGAGCACACCCTTGCGGTCACCGAGAAACTCCAGATGCGCGCGGCCGATCATGGTGTAGACCGCCATTGTGGGCCTGGCCATTTCGGCCAGCTTCCGCATTTCTCCAAAGTCGGATATGCCCATCTCCACAACCGCCGCCTCGTGCTCCGGCGCCAGCCGGAACAGGGTGAGCGGAACGCCCAGGGCGTTATTCAGATTCTTTTCGGTCTTCAGGGTTCTGAACCGCTGGGACAGCACGCAGGCCACCATTTCTTTCGTGGTGGTCTTCCCCACGCTGCCGGTTATGCCCACTACGGGAATAGAAAACCGGGCGCGGTAGTCCGCCGCCAGGGCGCAGAGGGCGGCGGCAACGTCCGGAACGGTGATGACGCAGCGCCCCTCCCCTTCCGGCACGCGCCGCGCCAGGCAGCAGGCCGCGCCGGCATCCAAGGCCCTGCCGATGTAATCGTGTCCGTCAGCCCGTTCGCCGGGCAGAGCCGCGAACATGGCGCCCGGCGTCACGGCGCGGCTGTCTATCACCACTGATGAAACGTCCTGCGTCCCGCTGCCGCCATGGGTCTCTCCCCCGGTGATGCGGGCGATGTCGGTCACGGTCAGTCCGTTCATCTGTATTTCTCCAGAGATATTTCAATAATGCGCTCGCAAAGTTCCCCATATCCGATACCCACAACCGCCGCTTCCTGCGGCACAAGGCTTGTGGGGGTCATGCCGGGAAGCGTGTTGATCTCAAGGAACCAGAAACGGCCTTCCTTGTCGTAGATATAGTCGGCCCGGGAATAGGCGTGCAGCCCCAGGACGTTAAACACCGTCATGGCGGAAACGGCCAGGCGTTCCTCAGCCTCCCGGGGAATCGGAGCCGGCGTTATTTCCTCCGCCGCTCCGGGCTGATATTTGTTTTTATAATCGTAAAAACCCTCCCGAGGTCTGATCTCTATACTCGGAAGGGCTTTTCCGTCAAGAATGCCGATCTGGATTTCCCTGCCCTCGATGTATCGCTCCACCACGGCGCGGCTGCCAGTGCCCGCCAGTCCCCGCAGCGCATCCTCCAGAGCCTGTTTCGTCCGAGCGATGGACACGCCGATACTGGAACCGGAGTCCACGGGCTTCACAACGCAGGGCAAATCTGTTTTGGCTGCAACGGCGGATATATCAATAATTCCGCAGTCGTGTATGTTCCACTCGGGCGTGAGCACCCCATAGGGCGCCACGATCCGCTTTGTCAGGTCCTTATCCATGGCGATAGCACTGCCCAGAAAACCGCTGCCCGTATACCGGATTCCCAACAGATCGAAAGCGGCCTGCACCCTGCCGTCCTCGCCGCACTGGCCGTGCAGCGCCATGAAGACGATGTCCGCCATCTGGCAAAGTTCCAGGACTCTGTCGCCGAACAGACTGGGGCCGCTGAGCCTCCGGGAGGTTTTTACCGCCTGAAGATCCGGGGCGTTGACGTCTATTCCGGTCCCGCCCAGTTCCGGCGGAAAATCAAAAATGTCCTTTAGTTCGCCGTTCCAGTTCTCAAGCCCGAAAAACATGTCGGCCAGAACCACACTGTGCCCCCGCGCCATCAGCGCGCCGGCGATTTTTGTGCCGCTGGACAGCGACACATTTCGCTCCGGACTCAGCCCTCCGCATAATACAACGATCTTCATTTTTACACCTCCGCGAAAGTCACCGCAATTTTAAAAAAGTATAACACATTAGCCTGGTGTTTAAAAGATATTTGTTTGCCATTATATAAACTATATGCTATAATACAACGGCTATGAAATGAAAGGAACGGCGGAAAGCATGAATTATGTCGTGGTGGATCTGGAGTGGAATCAGGCGATGAGCTCCAAGTCCTCCGTTTTTAACAAGCTGCCAATACATCTGGGCGGGGAGATCATTCAAATCGGAGCCGTTAAGCTCAAGGATGACATGACTCCCGGCGAAGAATTCCAGATAGACGTCAAACCCATCTACTTCAAACGTATGCATTACAAGGTGAAGAAGCTGACCGGATTCGACAAAGAGCGGCTCGCCCTTGGCGCAAGTTTTCCCGAAGCGCTGGAAAGACTACGCACATGGTGCGGTGAGAATGTCACTTTCCTCACCTGGGGCTATGACGACCGCTATATCATGGAGCAGAACATTATTATCCATGATCTGGACTGGGACTGGATAACCGACTGGGTCAATCTGCAACTAATCTATAACCTTCAGACAGGCGGGGACAAAAACCAAAAAGCCCTGTCAACCGCCATGGCTCATTTCGGTATTGAGCAGACCCGAGTCGCTCATGACGCGCTTGGCGACGCATACAACACCGGACTCGTCTGCTCTCAACTGGACTTGGGTCTGGGGCTGGCGCAGTATACCGACGCCGTAAAAGCGATGGCTGCCAAGCCTCCCAAAGAAAAAAAGGCCGAAAACAACGGCCCGGATCCACTTCAGCATATGTCTTTTGCCCCCTTTTCCTCGAAAGGCGAGGCCTTCGCGGATAAGAATCTCGTTGCCCCGTCCTGTCCCATCTGCGATCGGGAGATGACGTTGAAAAAATGGGTAAATCAAGGTGACCAGCGATATATGAATCTTGCTGAATGCCCGGAGCACGGCAAGGATCTGGTAAGGCTTAAATTTCGCCGCGGAGACGACGGTGCTTACTCAGTCACAAGAATCATATACCCGGCGGACGAGAGCCTGGAGCGCTTTTACGGAAAAAAGGCCTCCCAGCCCGGACACCGGGGAAAACGCAGATCCAGGGTAAAAAAAATATAATTTTATAAGCAGGTGTGTTTATATGGATATCGCTGTTATCGGCGCGGGCCGCATCGGAACCACCCTTGCGGAACGCTTGACAGCAGAAGGCCACAGCATTACGCTCATTGATAAAAATGAAGCGCGCTTATCATACGCCTCGAACAACCTCGACGTAATGACCGTGCTTGGAAACGGCGCGGATTATTATACCCAGACCCGGGCGGAGGTAGGTTCCGCGGATCTGCTTATTGCCGTCACAAACAACGACGCTGTGAATATGCTCTGCTGCCTGACGGGCAAGAAGCTGGGCGTCAAGAACACCGTTGCGCGTGTACGCACAATGGAATATTATCGTCAGATGGTCTTTCTTAAAGACGAGCTGGGCCTTTCTCTGGTATTTAACCCCGAGATGTATGCCGCGGAAGAAATTTCCCGCATACTCCGTTTTCCCTCCGCCGAAAAAGTGGACTCCTTTGCCAAGGGGCGCGCGGAGCTGGTGGAGTTCACCGTCTGGCCGGGAAGCAGCCTGATCGGATTGCCCCTGCGCAAGTTCGGCAGCCAATTCGGCTCGGGAATCCTGGTTTGCGCCGTCAACCACGAAAACAAAATCACGATTCCCAAGGGAGATTATGTCATTGCGGAGGGGGACATAATCCATCTGGTTGGCGCACCGGCGGAAATCACCGCCTTTTTCAAGTCTGCCGGTATTTATAAAAAAGGCGTCCGTGACGTAATCCTCCTCGGCGGAAGCCGGACGGCCATTTATCTTTCTAATATTCTGCTCAACATGGGAATACACGTTAAAATCATCGAACAGAAGCAGGAAAACTGCACCGAGCTTAATCATCTGCTGCGCAAGGCCGAAATCATCCACGGCGACGGAGGCGACCCAAAACTTCTTGAGGAAGAGGGTATCCGGAATGCGGATGCTTTCGTCGCACTGACCGGCAGCGACCAAAACAATATTATTACCTCAATATTCGCCAAAAAATCCGGCGCCAAAAAAGTGATTACAAAGATTAATGAAGAGCATTACCGCACGATGATCGGCACGCACACCCTTGAAAGCTGCGTCACGCCCAAAACCATTGCCGCCGACCTCATTGTGCAGTATGTCCGGGCAATCCACAATTCTATAGAAAGCAGCGGAATAGAGGCCCTTCATAAAATCGCCGGCGGAAACGCCGAGGCCCTTGAGTTTTTGATCACCGAAAAGGACAAGCATAGCGGAAAGGCCCTTAAAGACCTCAACATCGGCTCCGACACCCTGCTTGCGGCAATTATCCGCAATAACAGCTGCATCATTCCCGGCGGCGATGACTTCGTCAGGCCCGGAGACAGCGTGATTGCCGTCACTACCAGATTCGGCGTCCAGCGTTTTGACGACCTGTTCGAGGAGTAGACATGAACTACAGAATTATAGCTAAAATTCTCAGCCGGGTCATGACCATTGAAGCCCTGCTGATGATTCTCCCTGTCATAACAGCTCTGATTTATGGCGAAAGCATCGTCTGCTTCCTTTTAACCATGCTGATTGCGGGCGCTTTGGCTTATCTGTTGTCTTTGCTGAAGCCAAGGCGCAAAGACCTATATGCCCGGGAAGGCTTTGTCAGCGTTTCCCTGTCCTGGATACTCATGTCCCTTGTGGGCGCCCTGCCGTTTTTCTTTTCCGGAGCGATTCCAAGCTATGTCAACGCGGTGTTTGAAACCGTATCCGGCTTTACCACAACGGGCGCCACCATACTGACGAACGTTGAGGCCATGAGCCGCGGCCTTCTTTTCTGGCGCAGCCTTACCCAATGGATCGGCGGAATGGGAGTCCTCGTCTTTATCATGGCGGTGCTGCCCCTGGCCGAAGAGCACTCCATGTATATCATGCGCGCGGAGGTTCCCGGGCCCCTGGTGGACAAGCTGGTACCCCATATCCGGAGCAGCACCACCATCACCTACCTGATATACATCTGCCTCACAGCCATGCTGGTCATCCTGCTCTGCTGCGGCGGAATGCCCGTGTTTGATTCCCTGATACACGCCATGAGTGCCGCGGGCACCGGCGGATATAGCCTGAAAAATCTCAGTGTGGGGTATTATGACAGCGCGTATATTGATATCGTGATCGGTATCTTTGTCCTGCTCTTTGGCGTGAACTTCAGTATTTATTTCCTTCTGCTCATGAGGAAATTTAAAAAAGCGTTCTCCAATTCCGAGCTGCTTTGTTATATTGGTATTGTGGCGTTCTCAACGATCACGATCGCTATAAATATTCTTGGCATTTACGGCACGCCGGGCAGGGCGCTGCGGTTTTCTTTTTTCCAGGTGGCATCCACCATAACCACCACCGGATTCGCTACGGCCGATTTTGGGCTTTGGCCGTCTTACTCCCAGTGTATGCTCATTTTGCTGATGTTTATCGGCGCCTGCTCGGGGAGTACGGGCGGCGGAATCAAAGTTTCCCGCTTGGTCCTCCTGGCCAAATCGACAAAAGATGAGATCGTTAAATTGATCAATCCCAGAAAGGTGACCGCCATCACAATGGACGGGCAGCAAATCGATGCCGCGACCATACGTTCTACGCAGGTGTTTTTCGCGCTTTATATGGTTACCACCTTTATTGCCTGTCTCATTGTGTCGCTGGATAACTTCGATTTTTCTACCAGTTTCTCGGCTGTGGTCACGTGCATCTCCAACGTCGGCCCCGGAATCGGGCTTGTCAGCCCGTCCGGTAACTTTTCAATATTCTCGGATCTTTCAACGATTGTGCTCTCCCTTTGTATGCTTATCGGAAGGCTTGAGGTATTTCCCCTTTTACTGCTTGCTTCCCCCTCAATATGGAGAAGAAAATAAAAAGAAACAAACAGCCGCCGCAGCAAAACTGCGGCGGCTGTTTGTTTACGGAGATTACTTAATCAGTTCCATGAACTGGGATTCATTGAGTATTTCCACGCCCAACTCCCGTGCTTTATTCAGCTTGGAACCGGCGTTTTCGCCGGCCAGAACATATGCGGTTTTCCTGGACACCGAGCCGGAGGCTTTGCCACCGTAGCTTTCAATGATCTCCGCCGCCTCGTCCCTAGTGAAGTTCTCAAGGGCGCCGGTCAGCACAAATGTCTTGCCAAGGAACCGGTTGTCCCGCTTTTCCTCCCTGCTCTCAAAGCTGACTCCGGCTTCCCGCAGCAGCCTTATCTGATGCTGGGACTGGGGGTTCGAAAACCACTCGGTTATAAAGTTCGCCGTAATCTCGCCGATATCCGGCACGGCGGTAAGCGCCTGGGACTCCGCAGCCATCAGGGCGTCCAGCGTTCCGAAGTTCGCCGACAGCACCTTGGCCGCTTTCTGCCCCACCTGACGGATGCCGAAAGCACACAGAAGCCGCGCCAGTCCTGCGCCCTTGCTCTTTTCTATCGCTTTCATCAGGTTTTCCGCCGACTTTTCCCCCATCCGATCAAGCCTCGCCACAGACTGGGGTTCCAGGTAATAAATACCGGCGGGCGATGCCAGCAGACCGGCCCTGATCAGGGATTCCGCCACGGAAATCCCCAGCCCCTCGATATCCATACCCTCCCGGGAGGCAAAATGGACAATATTCCTCAGCCTTTGGGCCGGGCACTCCGCTCCCGTGCAGCGCAGCGCCACACCGTCCGCGTCCCTGACAATGGGAGACGCGCATTCGGGGCAGAATTCCGGCATACTGAATGGTACGGTGGATTTCGGGCGCTTGGACTTCACCACCTCCAGAACCTCCGGAATGATTTCCCCGGCTTTTCTGACAATTACCGTATCGCCCACCCGCAGATCCAGCTTGTCGATAAAGTCCTGATTATGCAGCGTTGCATTCGTCACCGTGGTCCCCGCGAGCTTGACGGGGGCGATCACCGCCTTCGGCGTCAGAACGCCGGTACGGCCCACCTGCACCGTGATGGCCTCCACAACGCTCTCTTTCTTTTCAGGCGGATATTTATAGGCCACCGCCCATCTGGGCGCCTTGGAGGTGCTGCCCAGCTTTTTCCGCTGGGCTAGGGCATTGATCTTGATTACCGCTCCGTCAATGTCATAAGGAAAGCTTTCCCTGTCCTCGCCAATCCGTTCAATCTGCTCGCAGCAGGCGTCAATACCGCCGCAGAGCGTATATGGCACCGTATTAAAGCCGTACCCGCGCAGGGCATCCAGAGTCTCGGCATGTGTACTGAACCGCGCCCCTTCGGCCCTCTGGATGTTGAACACGATGATATCCAGCTTCCGAGCAGCGGCAACCTGGGGATCAATCTGCCGCATGGAGCCTGCGGCCGCGTTCCGGGGATTGGCCAGAAGGGACTCCCCGGCAATTTCCCGCTTGGCATTAAGCTGGGAAAAAACGGTTCTGGACATATATACCTCGCCCCGGACGATCAGCTTCGGCGGAGCGCCGGACAGCTTTTTGGGCAGACTGCGCACTGTCCTTAGATTTTCCGTCACATCCTCGCCGGTAATGCCGTCGCCCCGGGTTGCCCCCCGGACAAAGACGCCGTTTTCATACTCCAGCGACATGGACAGGCCGTCTATCTTTGGCTCTACACAGTAATCGCGGCCCTCCGGCAGGAGCGCCGCCATGCGATCCCCGAAAGCTCCAAGCTCATCCCGGGAAAACACATCTGCAAGACTCTCCAAAGGCACCTCATGGGTTACCGGCGCGAAGGTGCTGCGGGCTGTGCCGCCTACTCTCTGCGTGGGTGAATCCGGCGAGCTGTATTCGGGATGCGCCGCCTCCAGCTCAATGAGCCTGCGCATCAGCGCGTCGTACTCAAAGTCCGAGATAACCGGCGCGTCTTCCTCGTAATAGTGCCGGTTATGCTCCCTGATTTCCTCCCTAAGGGCTTCAATTTCTTTTTGTACGTCCATAGATTTTTCTACTCCATGTTTAAATACGTCTGCGGCACGTCGCCGATAATGACGGTCTCGGCGATCAGCACCTCGTTCTGCACCTGGGTGGTCACCTTGCTCCAGGGCAAGGCAATATACACATCCATGACAATGACGAATTTGATCTGGTGTTTGGTCTGGTTGATGCCGGCGGAGATCAGCTCGTTTTTGAAGTCCACATGGGACGAGGTGAGCGCCGTGATATCCACGGGGATTTTGGGGCCGCGCCCCATCATCAGGCTGGCCCCCGTCAATGTCCCGATGGGAATCTCGATGGACAAATCCCCATTGTTTGAAGCGTTCACCACATTTTTCAGAATCTTGGAGGAGAGGGCATTGATGCGCGCCATGTTTGCGTATACGGCCACGACTTTCCCGTTATTGTCCCGCTCCAGAGTGACGAAATAGTCATAGTCATAATCTTTCTCCGCGAATTCATCATAGATCGTCTCGTTGATGCGCAGGATCATCGCATCCTCGGCATTGGACAGCGCAATGTCGCAGGACAGCTCCCGCAGGTAAAGTGAGGCTTGGGTGAAAAAGGCCGTCACCGCAGCCAGAACCACAAACAGTGTCAGCCGAACCCGCATTTTTTTTGAAAGCGGACGCAGATGCAGACCGATATAGATGGGCCGGCGCCTGCGGTGTCTGAACAGCATGGAGATCACCCCCATGCTATGTATATGCGGATTATTTGTCCAACATTTCAGAAATTGCCAGCAAGATGCCAAGGCGCCCGGACTCATAGGTAAGACCGCCCTGGAGATAAGCGCGATAGGGCGGCAGCATCGGGCCATCCGCGGACAATTCGATCGAAGCCCCCTGAATAAACGCCCCGGCGGCCATAATCACATCGCAATCGTATCCCGGCATCGCCCAGGGTTCGGGTGTGACATACGAATCCACAGGCGCGCCTCTCTGGATGCCCAGACAGAATTTTTTCAGGTTTTCCGGAGTCTCAAGAGTTATCGTCTGGATAATGTCGGCCCGTTTCTCCAGAGAGCCGGGCGAGGTTTGGTAATTGAGCCTCTCGAGCATGGCGGCGCACAGCGCGGCGGTTTTCAGCGACTGGGCGACAATGTGGGGCGCCATGAACAGTCCCTGGAACAGCAGCCTGTTGTTTCCAAGTGTGGGACCGCATTCCCCGCCGATTCCGGGCACCGTCATCCGGCAGGCCGCGCGTTCCACCAGGTCCTCCCTGCCGGCAATATACCCACCCGTGGGCGCCAGCCCTCCGCCCGGGTTTTTGATCAGAGATCCGGCAATCAGATCCGCGCCTGCCGCCGCAGGCTCTCGATCCTCCACAAACTCGCCGTAGCAGTTATCCACCACAATGCGGATATCCGGCTTTTCACTCCTAATCAGGCGGCACAGCTTTTCAATCTCATCAATAAACAGCGCCCGGCGGGCGGCATAACCCCGGGAGCGCTGAATCAGCACGGCGGCAGGAGAAACCTCCCGCACCGCTGCCAAAATCGCTTTATAATCCGGGCCGCCGTCCTCTGCCGCCGGCACCTCGGCATAGTTAACGCCATAAAAGGACAGGGAGCCGAAAACATCCTTTGACGCGCCAATCGCCGTTCTAAGTGTGTCGTACGGCGGACCCATCACGGCCAAAAGCGTATCCCCCGGCCGGACTGCCGCAAAAACCGCGGACATAATGGCGTGGGTGCCGTTTACAAAGCCAATCCGCACCAGGGCGGAGGATGCGCCGAATACCCGCGCATAAATTTTATCCAGAGTTTCCCTGCCCAGGTCGTCGTAGCCGTATCCGGTGGTTCCGGCAAAACAGGCGTCCGATACCCGGTATTCATGGAACGCGTCCATCACGCGCAAAGTGTTTTGCCCGGATACCCTGTCAATCTCGGCAAAACGGGGAGCGAGCGCCCTTTCACAGTCTTCCGCCAGCCTGAATACGCGCTCCGGTATCTCGCTTAATCTCATTTATCTTCAAATCCCATTACAATATTTCTGAACAGATCGCCGCGCTCCGCAAAATTCCTGAACCGGTCAAAGGAGGAACACGCCGGAGACAGCAGCACGATATCCCCATCCGCCGCCGACGCCCTGGCGGCCAGCACGGCAGCCTTAAGATCCTCCACAATCGTGATCGGCAGCCGCGAAGGATCGTAAAATACCGAGCCCCTGACGGCGGCCGCGATCTTTTCCGCCGTGTCCCCGGTCAGGTAGAGCGCCTTGACCCTCTCGGCTATCTCATCGGCCAGCTTATCGAAGGGAATGTTTTTATCATGTCCCCCCGCGATCAATATCGGTTTCTGGCGCATGGCGCGCAGTCCGGCAATCGTGCGGGTCGGGCTGGACGCAATGGAGTCGTTGATATATGACACGCCCCCGATCTTCCTGACCAGTTCAAGCCTGTGGGCGACGCCGCCGTAGGTTCTGGCCACGCTCCGGCATTCTTCCGGCGATGTCATCCCGTCCACAGCCGCGAAAGCGGCCATATAATTTTCGATATTATGCACACCGGGCAGCAGAATCTCCGACGCCGGAATGATTGACTCCACCTCGTAATCCCTGGAGAAATAAATCATATCGTCCCGGCAGAAAACACCGTTTTTAAGGGTCTCCCGCCGGCTGAAAAACTTAACCCGCGCCCGGCTTTCATCCGCAAAACGCGCCGTATACGGGTTGTCGCAGTTCAGGATCAGCAAATCTTCCGGGGTCTGATTTTCAAATATCCGGCGTTTGGCAGAAACATAATCCTGAAAATTCGGATGCACATCCAGATGGTTGGGCGAGATATTGGTTATGACCGCAATATCCGGGCGTATTGTAATGCTGTGCAGCTGAAATGAAGAAAGCTCCAGCACCGCAATGTCCTCCGGCATCATATCGGGTACGGCCGTCAAAAGCGGCCTTCCGATATTTCCGCCGAGATGCACCCGCTTTCCCCCGGCCTGGAGAAGCTCTGCAATAATGGAAGCTGTGGTCGTCTTGCCGTCAGATCCCGTTACAGCGATCGTCCTGCATGGGCAAAGAGCAAAAAAGACCTCCATTTCCGAGGTAATAACCGCTCCGTTTGCTTTTGCCAGCTCCAGCAAGGGATCGGTCGGAAGCAGTCCCGGCGTTCTGAAAATAATATCGAAATCAAGCCCGTCAAGATAATGCTCACCGAGGCGCATCTCCGCGCCCATGGCGGCAAAACGCGCGGCCGGCACCCCAATATCTTCGGCGGTGCGCCTGTCGCAAAGCGTAACCGAAACCCCCTGATTGATCAGTATATCTATGAGAGGCGTGTTGCTGATTCCGATCCCCACAATGGCGACACGCTTTGATTTTATCGCATCCACATATCCATATAAAGTCATTATCTCACCTCATTCTTACTGATTATATATCCAGATACCGGCAAATACAATGTTTTTGTTGACTATAATGTCGACTGTGGTGTAATATAATCTGTGCGAGTAAGCCAAACGACCGCAGGCATAAGGCGAAAGCCTGTGCGTGAGGAAAGTCCGGGCTCCATAGGGCAGGAATAACGGGTAACGCCCGCCGAAGGCGAC
>DIRC01000004.1:18159-55082 GCA_002427465.1 Clostridiales bacterium UBA5446
CGGGTAACGCCCGCCGAAGGCGACTTCAGGACAAGTGCAACAGAGATATACCGCCGCGCGTCCGTCCCGAATTTTTTCAAAACCTTGGTTTTGAAAAAAAGAGGAGGAGCAGCGAAATGAGTAAGCTTTGCCGCTTGCGGCAAAGCGAACGATATGGAGCTTGCGACGACGCGGTAAGGGTGGAAAGGCGAGGTAAGAGCTCACCCATCAACTGGAGACAGATTGGTGCTGTAAACTCTATTCGGAGCAACACCGTGGAGGGACATGAAGGCCGGCCCGGCCGTCCCGAGGAGGTGGCTTGAGCCTGTCGGCAACGGCAGGCCTAGACAGATGGTCGTTCAAGACAGAATCCGGCTTACAGACTTACTCGCAAAAGATATGGAGAGCCGACCGGAAATCCGGTCGGCTCTTCTTTTTGTCGCCGCTAAGGGGCCGGGACTAGATCAGGCCGCGCTCCTGAAGGAAAGCCGCTGCCACAGCGTCCGCCTCCTGGCCCTGGACGCTGACCTTGTAGTTCAGCTCAATCATCGTATCGTCGTCAATCATGCCTGCAAGAAGATTCAGAATCTCTTCAAGCTCGGGATGGGCTTCCAGCGTGTCGTTCCGGATTATGGGCGACGCGTAATACGGTGGGAAAAATCCCTTGTCATCCTTAAGCACGTGGAGATTGTACTGGATGATCTCGCCATCTGTGGCAAACGAGTCCGTCACGTCGATATCCCCGTTGCCGATGGCCTGATACTTCAGAGAGATATTCATTTTCTGGGGATCACCCTTGAAGGTCATGTTATAGGCTGCCGTCAGGCCGTCGTATCCATCCTGCCGGTCAAAAAATTCATGCTCCGCGCCAAAAATCAGATTTTCGGAAATTTCGGCAAGGTCGCTGAACGTCTCTATGCCGTATTCCTGATAGACCGCATCGCTTACCGAAATGGTGTATGTGTTGTTCAGTCCCAGCGGCTCCAGCCACCTTATACCGAATTGCTCGTCAAACGCATTGGAAACCGTCCGGTAGGCTTCGTCCGGATCGGTGATCACATCCATGCCCAGCTGGGCGGTCAGCGCGGTGCCGGTATATTCCGGATAAATGTCGATATCGCCGTTTTTGATGGCTTCAAAGCAGACGAAGGTTCCGCCCATGTTCAGCTTGCGGTCGACGGTCAGATCGGTTTTGGCTTCAATCAGCTGTGCAAAAATTTCACTCAGCACAATGCTTTCGCCGAAGTCCTTTGAGCCGACAACGATTTTATCGGCCCCTCCGCAGCCGGCCATCAAAAGGGCCATGATCAGTACCAGGGAGAGAACGCCGGTCATCCGGCATATCTTGAATCGTTTCATTATATTGCCTCCAAAAATTATTTTGCTTGTTTAACCAAGCGTTTTTCGAATTTGGTCATTACAAAATCGAATAAGACGGCCATCACCATGACGGGAATCGCGCCTGACAGGATTCTGCCTAAATTTTGCGTCTGCACGCCCCGGTAGATCGGGTAACCTAAGCCGCCGGCGCCGATTAGCACCCCCATCACCGCGATGGACAGGGAGTTGACGACGGCAATTTTAATGCCCGAGAAAACCATCGGAAACGCCATGGGCAGCTCCACCTTTACCAGACGCTGCAGCTTTGACATCCCCATCCCCTGCGCGGCATCCCGGACATGGGGCGGAATGGCTTCAAGCCCGGTGTGTGTATTGCGTACAATGGGCAGCAGGGCGTACAGCACAAGCCCCGCAATGATCGTGCGGTTGCCCAGGCCGAAAAGGATCATCAGCAGCGCCAGCAGCGCCAGAGACGGTATGGTCTGTATAGCCTCTGCCAGCCAGAGAATCACCATTCCCGGCCGGCGGGCCCAATAGGCGATCACACCGAGAATAACGCCAACAGCAACCGAGATTACCGTTGCAATGGCAACAATCATCAAATGCTCAAAAATCATCGTCATCAGATTATTAATACTCATGTGCCGCGCCTCCTCAATCCGCGCGGTGTAAGCACGCGCTGAAACAGGCCGATCAGCCCGCTGAATGCAAACGCCAGTATTGCCGAGGGAACGGCTCCGGCCAGGATATAGTTTGTGTTATAGGTGGAAAGTCCCGTCCAGATCAGATCGCCCAGCCCGCCTGCTCCGATCAGTCCGGCAAGGGTGGCCCAGCTTACTATATACACCGTCGATATTCTGATTCCGCTGATGATGGACGGCATGGCCAGCGGCAGTTCCACCTTGCGCAGGATCTGTCCCCCGGTCATGCCGATTCCGCGGGCGGCGTCCACATAGCTGACTTCAACATCCGTTATCCCGGTATAGGCATTGCGTAGGATCGGCAGGACCGAATATATGGACAGGACGATAAGGGCCGGCTTCAGGCCAATGCCGAACAGGAGAAGGGCGAACCCAAGCATCACAAGCCCCGGAATCGTCTGCACTACGCCGACGACGCCCAGAACCGGCCCTGCCGCCCGCTTATGCCGTGTGAGCAGAACACCCAGTGGAATGGCAATGATTATTCCCACTGCCACAGAGATCACTACAAGCAAAATATGCCGCCACAGGCATTCCAAAATCAGCGCGCGGTTTGCGGCAATAAAATCCAGAAATTTCATGACGGCAGCTCACCCCACAGCGCCTCGCCCATCGCTTTTGCCATTCCCGTCCGGGTAATGAGGCCGGCCACGGTATTGTTCTCATTGAGAATTACAATATAGTTATAGGGCGAAGACAGGAGTTTTTCAAAGGCTTCGCGGGCGGGGGATTTTCTGCCGATCGTAATGAATTCTGTGGATATCAGATCGCCGATCTCACTTCCCGCCTTGCCATGCTCCTTGATTGCCTCGATGGAGACGGTCCCGGCAAAGGTATCGTCTTCGTTGAGCACGATCATTGAGTTCACGTCGCGCCGGCTCATCATGTCGATGCACGCCAGAATATGAGCCGTCTTATGGGCCTTGAGCACCTTGGTGCGCATAAAATCTTCAGCCAGAAGCCCCTCCGCGCCGTTTCCGTTGCTGATGTGCCTGCCCATGAAGCTCTTGATGAGGTCGTCCGCGGGATTACGGAGCATCTCCTCCGGCGAAGCCATTTGAACAATTTTCCCATTGTTCATGAACACAATCGTATCTGCCATGCGCAGGGCTTCTTCCATATCATGTGTGACGAATACGATCGTTTTCTTCAGTTTTCTCTGGATTCGCTTGACTTCCTCCTGAAGGGCGTCCCGGGTAATCGGGTCAAGGGCGCCGAAAGGCTCATCCATCAGCACGATGGGCGGCGACGCGGCCAGCGCCCTCAAAACGCCGATTCGCTGCTGTTGTCCGCCCGAAAGCTCCGAGGGATACTTGTGCGCGTTTTCTTCATAAGGCATGTTGACGAGGTTCAGCAACTCGCGGACAATTTCATCACATTTTTCCTTTGGATATTTGAGAAGCTTTGGTACGACCAGGATATTCTGCTCTACCGTCATGTTGGGAAACAACCCGATTTGCTGAATAACGTAACCTATCGTTCGGCGCAGCGCCACCGGGTCCTGCTCCTTTATGTTTTTGCCGTCGATATAAACTTCTCCCTTATCCGGCTCGATGAGTCTGTTTATGGTACGCAGAGTCGTTGTTTTCCCACAGCCGCTGGGCCCGATGAGGACCACAAACTCTCCTTTTTTTATTTCAAAGCTGAGATTATCCAGAATCAGCGCCTTGCCGTAGCTCTTGCTGACTTGCTGAAATTTGATCATATAACTCCTTCTTTCCGGCGCCAAAAGCGACAACCTCATTTTATAACATAAGTTGTCAGTCGTCAACTCCGCAATTTGCATCCGGCTTATTTTTTTTTGCAAACCCAAAAATTCATGAAAATGCCCGCACTTTTTTATGCAAAAAATAAAAAGTCATGCCATAAACTGCTCACACAGATTTTCTCCGATATCATATCGGGATATGCAAAAAAATCCGCGCCCGACTTCTGCCGGGCGCGGCATAAAAGCAAAAGGCCGCATTGATGCGGCCTTTAAATTATTCTTCCCAGTTATGCCAGACGTTTTGCACGTCGTCATTATCCTCGAACATTTCCAGCATCTTCTGCATATTTTTGATATCCCCCTCGTCAGACAGGGCGATATAGTTCTGCGGAACCATCTCGATCTGAGCGGAAAGCAGCGCATAACCATGAGCTGTCAGGTAATCCGCCACCTCCGTCACGCCGTCCGGCTCAGTGAATACCTGAAACACCTGCCCGTCCGCCTCAAAATCCGCCGCTCCGGCCTCCAGGGCATCTTCCAGCACCTTGTCCGCGTCCAGCTCTTCGTCTTCATTATTAATAACAATAACGCCCTTTTTGTCGAATGACCAGGATACGCAGCCGGTAGTCCCCATGTTGCCGCCGTATTTATCAAAATAATGCCGGACATCCGAAGCCGTGCGGTTTCTGTTGTCCGTCATCGTCTCTACGATTAGAGCCACGCCGCTGGGGCCGTAACCCTCGTAGATTATAGTTTCATAACTGTCCGTATTGCCGCTTCCCAGCGCCTTTTCGATTGTGCGCTTAATATTGTCGTTGGGCATGTTTGCGGCTTTCGCCTTGGTAATGACCGCTGCAAGGCGGGAATTGTTGACAGGGTCGCCGCTGCCGCCCTCCCTGGCCGCTACGATCATTTCCCTGGCAATCTTGGTAAAAATCTGGGCGCGCTTCGCGTCAGCCGCTCCTTTTGTCTTTTGTATGTTATGCCATTTGGAATGTCCCGACATAATAACAGCTCCTATGACTTATTTGCCTGTCCATTCTAGCACTTTTGATGTATTAAGGCAAGGGCAAATCAATAACGGCTCCGGCAAAAAAAGCAGGCGGTTTCCCGCCTGCCGTGATTCCTTTTATTTTGCCGTCGGTATCAGAAGTATTTTTCCTATAATCGGCTCGCCTTCCTCCAGGCTGTTTGCCGTCCTGATCATTTCCCGCGTGGAGCGGTAACGCTTTGCAAGTAGCCACAGGCTGGCATCTTCCCCCGCTCTTACCACGACCAGGGATGGCCGCTCGGTTTTTACTTCCTCCTCTTCGATAAAGTCCACGCCGGTAATCTGCGTGATCTCCACCTCGCGCCAACACATCAGGTCAAAGGTTACCTGGGCGCGCAGGTCAATCGCGTTCTGCGCCGGCACCGCGTATACCTGAGCGCAGCTTGCCGACAGCACGGCGCCGCACATCCCCGCCTCTATTCCCGAGGGGCACTCCATGGGAAACCGTCTCGTGACGCAAAACAGCTCTCCGGCTTCATCCGAGTACAAGACCGTCACCGCCAGCTTGCTCTTGATGCTCCCGTTCTCAATCTTAAAATCAGCGGCGCTGCACGAAACCGCCTTTACCTCGCAAACGTCCTGAGCCGTCTCCAGCTGATCGTGGAAGTTGCAGCGCTGCTGCATTCTGCCCACGTCGCACATCACCCGCGACGCCCGGCTCTCCGCTTCTATCCGGCGCCGGTTGCTGTAGCAGTCTGAAATATACTCTACGCCAACGCTGTCTGAACACACCGTCTGAGCCACAATATGCAGCTCGCAGGTAAATCCCTGCTCTCCGCCCACATAAGTGTGCGGCTCGATAAATACGGCAGTCAGCAACAGCCACACTTTGAATTCCGGGGCTCCCAGTTCAGAATCAGCTTCGATAAGCTGTGAAAAAGCCGTTTCAAATTCCGCAAAGGCGATATCCGAGCCGCCGGCCACAGTATAGGTCAGCCCGATCTTCGCCGTCCCGTTAATCACAACCTTACTGCCCACGGTTCTAATGTCCTCAGCGGAAAGCTCCACCGTATCCCGCAGCAGCTCCCCAACTCCGGGCTTTCCCGCCGGAAGACGCAGTTCATCCGTTACGACAAAAGTTTTTTCCTTTACGCAGACGTCGTGGCTGATTGCCAGTTTATCCACCAGCAGCTGGATATCTTCTTCATTCCCTCCGCTTACCTCGCAGCAATAGTCTGCCTCGGCCCGGTCGTAGCACGTGATTTTTACCTCCACGGTCGCCCGGACAACTACCTTCCTCGGGTTGAGCATATGAGCCTCGACAGACATCAGCGTAAACATGGCAACCGGTATGGAATCCGTGGTCACGCCAGGCGCGTCTGTGCTGTACGAAAACGGTATCGCCGCCTTCAGGCAGCAAACCCCCGCCTTACCGTCCGGCACATAGAGGACCGAGGCGGCGATACCCGCGGTAACCGATACCGACCCTTCCGACACCTCCTTGCTCCTTATTACCAGCGTGCCGTCGGCGCAGAGTATCCGCTCTATATCCGGCATCGTGTCCGGAACCACCGACTCAACGGCACTTTCGCTCAAGTTTGCGTATTCAAACACTTTATGATAGCAGACGACGGTTTTCTTCCCCATTGTCACGTCCATATATACCTCTCCTTGCTGCAATTTCTCTACATAATATGAGCACGGCGTGGAATATATGACGGCTTGTATATCTCAGTTGCCGCTGTTTCTATGCTTCTTGAAAAGCCTCGATATAAACGCGGGTATTTTTATGATAAGTATTTTCATAGCCACCTCCCGTTATTTACGGCATATCATCCCGATACCGATCACGATAAGCGCCACCGCGAGAGCAAACCACCAGAACCCGGCGGGCAGGATGAGCGCCAGAATAATAACTATGCCGGCCAGCACAACAAAACAGCCGATATTGCCACCGCTCCCGCACCGACGTCTTCGCAAAACAACACCCCCCGCGTATGTATATCAATACATTATACGCGGAGGGGCTGTCCATTGTGCTATTCATTTTTCCCAGTCTTTGTATTGGGCGGAGATCTCATAAAGGCGGACATAGCTATGATAACGGGATTGGCTGATCTCTCCCGCTTTCACGGCGGCTGTGACGGCACAGTCGGGTTCCTTCAGATGGGCGCAATTATCAAAGCGGCACCGGCCGATATGAGGTCTAAACTCGGGAAAGGCATATTGAAGCGCGTCCTTGGGGATGGGCGGCATCGCCTCAACGTCAAATGATGCAAACCCCGGCGTATCAGCCAGGTAGGCCATTCCGATATCGAACAGCTCCACATGGCGGGTGGTGTGCCTTCCCCTGCCCAGCTTGGCACTGACTTCCCCGGTTTGAATTTTAAGTCCGGGCGCGATCGCGTTCAGCAGGCTGGATTTTCCAACGCCGGAATTCCCCGAAAAAGCACAGACGCACCCCTTCAACTGGGCGCAAAGGGTCTCAAGCCCTTCGCCGGTAACGGCGCTGGTGTATATTACCTTATACCCCGTCTTTGAATAGATGGAAAACAGCCTGTCGCTTCTGCTGAGGTCCGCTTTGTTTATGCAGATGATCACTCGGCAGCCGTTGTTTTCCGCGATGCCGGCTATCCTGTCGATCAGGAAGGGGTCGGTAACTGGGTTAACCTCAGAACTCACAGCGGCGAGAACGTCAATATTCGCCACGGCAGGCCGCACGAAGAAGTTCTTCCTGGGCAAAATTTCGTCCACTCTGCCCTTTCCCTGCTGCCCGATGGAAAAAATGACTCTGTCGCCTACCAGTGGTGATGACCCGTCCAGCCGGAAACGTCCGCGTGCCCGGCACTCAATCGTCTCATCTCCGGATCTGACATAATAGAAGCCGCTCAGCGCCTTAATTATCACGCCTTCAGGCATCAGCCGACCTCCGTTATGGCATTTGGCGGCGTGATATCCGGGCTTTCCGGTGGCTGTGTAGCCGTTGGTGACGGCGATGGAGTTTCCTCCGGCCCCAGTGATACCCAGATATATATCTTCGTATGCTCATCCACTTCGGTATACGCGGGGGTACTCTGCTTAAAGACGACGCCCGCCTCATGGTCGCTGTGGGCATAGTTGGTGGAGCCGTAGCTGAGGTTGGAGCTGTTGATGCGCGTGACCGCCGTCTGCTCATCCAGGCCGACAAGGTTCGGCATGGTGACCGATTTAATGCTGGGGCCGCCGCTGACGGTGATGTACACCGTGGAACCTGCCGGCAATTCTTCCCCGGCGGCGGGATTTGTCCCGATCACGTAGTCCTCCGTGACCGTGTCAGAGGCCGTAATGGCGGATTCCACAACAAATCCGGCCCGCTGAAGGGCCAGCGTGGCCTCCTGATACTGCCAGTTGATCACATCGGGTATTTCGGTCATCATTACGCCCGTGCTGACAGTCAGCTCCACATCTATCCCCTCCGAAACGACCATAAGGCTTCTTCCGCCCTCGGGGTCCTGGCTTATTATGATGCCCTCCGCCACCTCGGGATCTATTGCGTATACCACCTTAAAGTTAAATATGGAAAACTCCTTGTTATTGATAATGCTGTTATAATTGGAGCCAATAAAATCCGGAACGTCAACTCTTTCCGCCACGCGGAAAATATCCTCAAGCCAGAAATTCCAGAGAAAAACGAACGCCGCAACCATGAAAAGCAGCACCCCGAAAGCGCCGGTGAGAATGCTCACCTTTCGTGACCGATGTCTCCTTTGCAAATATTTATCCCTGGGGATCTCCCCGTCCCGGCTGATGGGCATAACATCCGGGATAATACTGCTTTCATATATCGGGACGTCCTCCGGCTGCATGGATTTTGCCAGAGCCGCCGCCTGAAGCTTCCGGAAGCCTTCAAGATCGTCAAGAAGCTCTGTGGCGGACTGATACCGCTCGTCGATGTCCTGGGCCATGGCGCGCATGGTGATCCGCTCAAGCTCCGCGGGAATTTCTCTGTTCTTCTGGGAGGGAGGCACCGGAGTGCCAGTGATATGCTGCATGGCAATCTCGTTTTCCGTTTCGCCGCTGTACGGCAGCTCTCCGGTCAGCATCTCATACATGACCACGCCCAGGGAATAGATATCACTTCTGGCGTCGGGCACGTCGCCCTTCGCCTGCTCCGGGGCGATATAATTGACGGAGCCCAACGCCTGGCCGGAGCGCTTTTCGTGGGCGCTCTCCAGGGCGGCGATCCCAAAATCGGCGACCTTGATTGTTCCGTCCTTCAGTATCATGATATTCTGGGGCTTGATGTCCCTGTGTATGATGCCCTTTGCGTGGGCATGTTCCATAGCCTTGGCTATCTGGACGGAGAAGTGCATGGCTTCCTTCCAGCCAAAGGCGCCTTTTTTCTTCATATACTGCTTCAGGGTGATGCCTTCAATCAGCTCCATGACGATATACTCCACATTGTCCGAGTGGCTCACATCGTAGACGGAGACGATATTGGGATGGGAAAGCATGGCAACAGCCTGGGACTCCTTCTGAAAACGGTCCCTAAACTCCTTGTCGGCGGACAGATCGTCCCGAAGGATCTTTACGGCGACATACCGGTTCAGCCTGTGGCACATGGCTTTATAGACAACAGCCATGCCGCCGGTTCCGATCGTTTCAAGTATTTCATATCTTTCATCCAGGTACGTGCCCAGATATTTATCCATACTGTTGTCCATAGCCGCCTCCATGGGGTTTATTTAGAGATGATTACGATTGTGACATTATCACGCGCGCCGCGCCTTAGGGCTTCGTCCATAAGCACGCGCCCAAGGGAAAGCGGGTCACGGTAAATTTTCGCAAATTCAAGAATATCCTTTTCGGTCAGCATATTGGTCAGGCCATCGGAACAAAGCATCAGCAAATCTCCCTTGAGGAGCCTCGGCACAAATATGTCGCTGGGGACATTTTCATCCACGCCCAGGGCCCGGGTAATCACATTTTTACGCGGGTGGCGATAGGCCTCCTCCGGCGTCAGTTCTCCCCTGTCCAGCATCTCCTGCACCAAAGAGTGATCCTTGGTGATCTGCGTGAGCTTATTTTTCGAAATCCTGTAAGCGCGGCTGTCTCCCACATTGAGCACGAACACCCTGTTTTCTTCGACAACGGCGGCAACCAGCGTTGTTCCCATGCCGGTATAGTTGCTGTCAAAGCACGAATATCCGTATACCATATTGTTTGCCTCGTTACAGGCCTTTGTCATCATAGACCGGATATCCGGCCGCTCTGCCTTGGAGGCCGAAAGCTTTTCGGAAACGTACGCGACAAAGGCCTTCGCCGCCAGATCGCTGGCGATATTGCCCGCCCGTTCTCCGCCCATACCGTCACAGAGCACGGCGATAAGACAGCCTCTTTCATCGATGCGCTCAATAAGAAAGCTGTCCTGATTCTCTCGTCTTACCTTTCCTCTGTCGGTAATGCCAAAACTGTTCATAGTCCTCCGCCCGCGCTACCTGCTCTCCGCCGCTTTTTTTCTAAGCTGCCCGCAGGCCGCGTCTATATCTCCGCCAAGTCTCCTCCTGACAGTCGCCGTGACGCCGGATTTGCTCAGCATTGACTCAAATTCCCTGATCCGCCCCGGGGGAGACGGCAGAAACCGGCTCTCCTCCACATGGTTGAGCGCGATCAGATTTACATGCGCGCCCACCCTTTTGGCCAGCTGCGCCAGCAGGCCCGCATGATATGGAGAGTCGTTGACACCGTCTATCATGGCGTATTCAAAGGATATGCGCCTTCCCGTTTTCTCAAAATATCTCAGGCAAGCTTCCGTCAGCGCCTCCACGCCTCTTCCCCGGTTGGCCGGCATGAGCTGCGACCGCGTCTCGTCGTCCGGCGCGTGAAGGGATACCGATAAAGTCAATTGTAAATTAAGCGCCGCCAGTTTGTCAAATTTTTCTGTCAGCCCGCAGGTAGACAGAGAAATATGGCGCATTCCGATATTCATCCCCTCCGGATGGTTTACGAGACTGAGAAATTTCGTCACGTTTTCGAAGTTATCCAAAGGCTCGCCAATCCCCATCAGCACGATATTGGAGATGGCCTTTCCAGATTCCTTCTCGGAAAAAATCACCTCATCCAGCATTTCAGAAGGTTCAAGGCTCCGGATCAGGCCGCCTACGGTGGAGGCGCAGAAGGCACAGCCCTGACGGCAGCCGATCTGGGTTGAGATGCAGACCGTATTCCCATGGACATACTGCATCACCACAGTCTCCACGGCGTTTTCGTCCCTCAGCGCCCAAAGGTATTTTATCGTGCCGTCCTGGCAGGAAACCTGCTTGCGCAGCAGCTTTGGAGGGGTAAGAAGGAATGTTTCCCGGAGCCTTGCCCGCAGCGCAATTGGGAGATTTGTCATCTCGTCAAAAGACTCCGCTCCCCTGGAAAGCCACGTAAATATCTGCTTTGCCCGGTACTTCGGCTCGCCTATGTCCGACAGCGCGGCCGCCAATTCGTCGGGAAGCAGCGATTTTATATCGATTTTATCAGCTTGCATATGAAAAAACCGTCCGTTCCGTGAATGTGGGGCCAAAGTGTCTCCATCTCCGCCACCGTGAAATCCCCCCGGCTGCCGGTAAACCTGCAAATAACGTCCTCGTTTTCGCATTTTCTGATGGTGCAGGTCGAATACAGCAGTACCCCTCCCGGCTTGACGCAGCCCGCCAGCCCGTCCAGAATCGCCGCCTGCACTTGAGGCAGCCGCTCCAGCTCCGCGGGGTTTTTATACCGGATTTCCGGCTTTTTCCTGATAACGCCCAGCCCGGAGCAGGGCACATCGGCCAGAACGACATCTGCCCAGCCCATCAGGTCGGAATCCGGTTTGCCCGCGTCCATGGCCCGGGTATGGATAATATCAATCCCAAGGCGCTGGGCGCCCTCACTGATGCGGTGCAGCTTCTTCGCGTGCAGATCACAGGAAATGAGCGTTCCCGCGTTTCCCATCTGGATTGCGGCGGCAAAGCTCTTGCCCCCCGGCGCGGCGCAGGCATCAAGCACATTCATCCCCGGAGCCGCTCCGGAAATAATGACCGCGCGCCGTGCAGCGTCATCCTGAACATAAAACAGGCCCTCGGTAAATTCCGGAATGCCGGTTACCCGCCCGGCATCCGATATGGCAAATGAATCCGGCGTCATGCCCGGAGAAACCGCCATTTCCCCCTCCGCCAAGCGCGCGGCCAGGGCTTCGGCCGCAATGTTCAGCGTATTTGTCTGAACGGACAGCGGCGGCTGGATATTATTGGCGGAAAAGAACGACTCGGCAAAGTCGTATCCATGGCGAGCCGTCAGCTCCTGCGCCAGCCACAAAGGATGGCTATAGCGCACCGAAAGATATCCAGAGGTCCCCCTGCCGGGGATTTCTGGAAGCCCGTCCCGGTTTTCCGCAATGCGCCGCAGAACGGCGTTGACAAGTCCCA
Organism: Clostridiales bacterium UBA5446; assembly: GCA_002427465.1. Lineage (GTDB taxonomy): Bacteria > Bacillota > Clostridia > Oscillospirales > Oscillospiraceae > Scatomorpha. The sequence continues at coordinate 30,313 of DIRC01000004.1, forward strand.
CCGCTTTTTTGCTGTTGCCGGATTTGCATAGCTCGACCCCTTCGCTTACTGCGGCCGAAGCCGGAATCCTGTCCATAAACAGGATCTGATACGCCGAGAGGCGCAGGATGTCAAGCACTTTCGGTTCCAGCCTGCCGGTAGAAATACCCGAATAGCAGTCAATATAAAAATCCAGCAGAGTCCGGTTCTGAAGTACGCCGTACACGATGCGGGAGCACAGCGCGGCCTCTCTCCTGCTGAGATCGTGTTCCCTGATCACAATGTCGGCGGCCATTTCCGACCAGGCCCCGGCGCGGCGGCATTTGGAAAGGGCGAACAGCGCCGCCTGCCTTCCGGTTACCATCAGTCCACCTCCACCGGATGCCCAAGCAGATAGTCCGAGGCTTTCATGCGCTTTTTCCCCGGCGGCTGAAGCTCGGTGATCAGAAGCGTTGCGCCGCTGCCGCAGACAACCTCTATCCCGCGCTTTCCGGCGGACATAATCGTCCCCGGCGGCCTGTCCGTGATCGTATCGGTATATTCCGCCCCGAACACGCGGACGGCAGCGCCGCCCAGTGTCATGGTGGCCACCGGCCAAGGGTCCAGCCCGCATATATGTTTGACGATCTCCCGGGGCGTTCTGTTCCAATCTATCGGCGAGATACTTTTACCCAGCTGCCGCACATAGGTCGCCTGCGTTTCGTCCTGCTTGATTCTGGGCGCCGTTCCCGCCTCAATATCCCGAAGCGTTCTGATAAGCAGACGGGCCCCCATGTCCGAGAGCCTTTCAAAAAGCGCGCCTGACGTTTCAAATTCACCAATCGGCGTTTCGTTGGTATAAATGATATCGCCGGCGTCCATATCGTGCGCAAGGTACATGGTGGTGACGCCGGTGACGCTGTCTCCGTTCAGGACGGCCCACTGTATCGGCGCTGCGCCCCGGTATTTCGGCAGCATGGAGCCGTGGACGTTTATCGCCCCCATGGGCGGAACCGCCAGCAGCGCGTCGGGCAGAATCCTGCCATAGGCAACCACCACGAGAATATCGGGCGCCAGCCGGCGCATCAGGGCCGGCACCGAGCCGTCGCGCAGGTTTTCCGGCTGATATACCGGCAGTCCATGAGCCTCGGCAACCGCCTTCACCGGGGACACGGAGGATTTCATGCCCCTGTCCCTGGGCCTGTCCGGCTGGGTAAATACCCCTGCAATCTCATATCCGGCCGCGATGACCGCTTTCAGCGAGGCTGCCGCGAAATCCGGCGTGCCCATAAACACCACGCGCATGGTCAGCCCGCCTCATTGTCCGCGTACCGACCGCTCTCAAGCTCCTCGTCGGTCAGCATGCGTTCGGCAAGGCTGGTGAAGATCACGCCCTCCAAATGGTCAATTTCATGGCAGAAAGCGCGGGCTGTAAACCCTTCCCCGCTGACCTCAAAAGGCTTGCCAAACCTGTCCATGGCCTTGACGCGCACATGCAGAGGCCGGTTGACGATGCCATATTCCCCCGGAACGCTGAGGCAGCCCTCCGGCCCATCCTGTTCGCCCGAGGTTTCCACGATTTCCGGGTTGATCAGCTCGATCATATATTCGCTTTCCCCATCCGGGACGTTCGTCTCCAGAACGATCACCGCCCGGCGGAGCACGCCGACCTGAGGCGCCGCCAGTCCGGCGCCGTTTACCTCCGCCAGCGTCTCTTTCATATCGTCAAGAAGCTGGTGCAGGCGCGGGCTGAAATCGGTAACCTCCCGGCAGTGTTTATACAGCGCGGGGTCTTCCTTGGTAACAATTTTTCTGATAGCCATATGGTATACCACCTAATCCGAGGGATTACTGTCCGCATAAATGGAAACATCCCTGTATTGTTTATCTGATGAGAAGCTGATAACGACGTCCGAAACCAGGCGGCGAAGCCGGCTTCCGGGCGGCGCGCACAGGATCACTCTGTAACGGTAACGGTTATTGACCTTGACCACCGCCAGGGGCGCCGGGCCGAGAATCCTGATGTCGCCTTTTCCGCGAAGCCCCGAAGACAGCGCGAACCGGACGTCCGACGCGCATTTTAGGACATGGGATTCGTCGGTTCCCGAAACGGTCACCGTCAGAAGCTCCGTAAACGGCGGCGTGTCCTGCAGCCTGCGAAGGGCGATTTCCGAGGCATAGAAGCTTTCGTAATCCTGGGCGGCAGCCTGACGGATCACCTGATTATCCGGGGTAAAGGTCTGGATGACCGCCCGGCCCGGGCGCACGAAACGCCCGGAACGCCCGATCACCTGAGTAATGAGGGAAAATGTCCTTTCGCCCGAACGGTAATCGCCGGTATAAAGGCTCTGATCCGCGGAGATCACCCCGACAAGCGTCACGTTTTCAAAATTCAGCCCCTTCGTGACCATCTGGGTTCCGACCATAATCGGAATATTCTCATCCCTGAACCGGCACAGAAGGGCGTCGTGCCCGCCGGCCGGCCCTACCGTGTCCGTATCCATCCGCAGGATGCCCACGCCCGGAAACAGGGCGGAAAGCTCTTCTTCAATTTTTTGGGTACCCGCCCCTATATAATTCAGGATTCCGCCGCATTCCGGGCAGTTCTCATCCAGTGGGCGGGTGTATCCGCAGTAATGACACATCAGCTTTCGGCTGTAGCTGTGATAGGTCAGGCTCACGCTGCACCGGGGGCACCTGTATGTATACCCGCATTCGACGCAGGTGATCAGCTTATTTGTCCCCCGTCTGTTCAGAAAAAGAATGCTCTGCTCTGAAGCGGCGATGTTCTTCTCCAGCTCGCAGCGGAGAAATTCGCTGATCGATCCGCCGTTGCCCCGGCGAAGCTCACGCTTCATATCGACAATCTCCACAGCCGGAAGAGCCTGGTCGTTAAACCGCGCCGGAAGGGTAAAAAAGTCATATTTCCCGATCCCGGCAAAATACCGGCTTTCAACGTCCGGCGTAGCGGAGCCCAGAAGAAGGCGCGCCTTAGCCTGGGCACAGCGATATTTGGCAATGTCCCTGGCGTGGTATCTCGGCGAATTTTCCGACTTATAAGTGTCCTCCTGCTCCTCGTCAATGATGATTATGCCCAGATTATGCACAGGCGCAAACACCGCGCTGCGTGTGCCGATCACCACCCGTGCCATGCCCTGCCGGATGCGCTTCCATTCGTCATACCGCTCACCCATGGACAGGCTGCTGTGCATAACGGCGATATCGTCGCCGAAATGTGATGAAAAGGTGCGGAGCATCTGGGGCGTCAGGGCGATTTCCGGCACCAGCAGAATAGAAGACTTCCCTTCCTTAAGCAGCTCCTCTATGAGCCTGATATAAACCGTGGTCTTGCCGCTGCCGGTGACGCCGAAAAGCAGCGCGGCCCCGACGCCTTCGCCCGAGAGCCTTTTTAATCCCTCGAAAGCTGCCTGCTGATCCTCAGTCAGCTCTGGCGAAGGGAGTCTTTCTTCCTCGTACCGCTCCGGCTTTCGGAAAACCGTTTCGGCCTCCACTGAAACGAGCCCGGCCTTCTCAAGCGCCTTCAGCGATTGGGCGGAAGCCCCGGTAAAATCGCGCAGCTCCTTTGCGGATACCCGGCCCACCTCCCCAAGCACACGCAAAAGCTCCGCCTGCTGGGGCGCTTTCCTGGCCTTCCGGGCGGACTCTTCCATGGCTTCCTCGGCGGGAATTGCCAGGGCGACCATGTCGATAGTCTTATCACCCACCCGGCGCTTTCCGTTTTTATACCACAGCCCCGCCGGCAGCATGGCCTTGACCGCTTCAAATACAGTACAGAAAAAACGCTCGTGCATCCATACGGCCAGCTTCAGCGCCTCAGGTGAGAGCAGGGACTCCTCGTCCATGACCGCCGTCACCGGCTTGAGCTTTTCAAAGGCGCTTTCCCGAGCCAATGCCAGGACAATGCCTTCTGCCGGCCGGTTACCCCGGGAAAAGGGCACAATCACCCGTTTTCCAGGCTCGACAGCGCCCAGAAGCTCCCTGGGAATGCTGTAATCGTATGGACGATCCAGGCTGTATGTGATGCCTGAAACGGCAATTTTTGCAATGGTCATATCCGTCACCGCATCACCCCATAATCCACACCTGCCAGATAAATACATATTCGGGGCAGGCAACTACCCCGACGGCATCACGTTTTTATTGTAAGCTTGCCTGTATAAACCTCGTCAATCGCCATGGAAACCGGCTTCCTTTCAAGAACCTCTCCTTCTTCCTCGGCAATTGTCGAAAGGTTCCGGGCCCGTCTGGCGACAAGGTTCACAAGAAGATAACGGCTGCCGACTTTATCGATCAGTTCCATCAACGGCGGGTAAAGCATCATGATATAAGCACCTCTTTAACATATTTTAATCTTTCCGCGGCACGACATTCCTCGGCGGTAATAATAGAATCCAGCTCCTTTGCCGCCATATCGGGATCGTCGTTGATCACGATATAATCATATACATGCGCCTCGGCGCATTCGTCTTTCGCCTGCCTCAGGCGCTCCTGAATTTTCTCCTCAGAGTCGGTTTTTCTGCTGCGCAGCCTGCGTTCAAGCTCTTTGGCTCCAGGTGGCAAAATAAACACCATAATGGATTCCGGGGCGCAGGCCCTGACTTGGGCGGCCCCATTCACCTCGATATCGAGAACCACATGATAGCCCTCATTTCTTTTGCATTCAACGTATTCAAAAGGGGTCCCGTAGCTGTTGCCCACATATTCGGCATGTTCAAGCAGAAGGTTTCCGGCAACCATCTCCGAAAATCTCTCGGGTGTGACGAAAAAATAGTCGCGCCCCTCCGTTTCACCCTTTCTCGGCTTCCTGGTAGTGACCGAAATTGAAAAGCAAACGTCATCCCGCATGGACATTATCCGCGAAATCACGGTGCTCTTTCCAACTCCGGACGGCCCGGAAATAATAATCAGCTTTCCCTTTTCATTCTGCGCCATCCGCCTCTCCTCCGGCTGTCATATCTATTTTTTCTTCCGCGCGGGATGCAATCGCCTCCGGCGTGAGCGCCGACAGGAACACATGGCCGCTGTCGGTGATGACGACGGCCCGTGTCTTCCGCCCATAGCTGGCATCCACAAGCTGCCCCCTGTCGCGGACGTCCTGAATAATTCGCTTGATCGGCGCGGAATCCGGCGCGATCACGGCAATAAGCCGCTCCGCGGAAACCATACTGCCGAACCCGATGTTGATCAGCTTCAATCCAAGTCACTCCACATTTTGAATCTGCTCGCGTATTTTCTCGATTTCGGACTTCATGTCCACCACTACATAGGCGATCCCGGACGACTGGCATTTTGAGCCGATGGTGTTCGCCTCCCGGTTCAGCTCCTGGATCAAAAAATCGATCTTTCTGCCCGCCGGCGAATCTCCGTTTATCATGCCCTCCAGCTGCGACAGGTGGCTGCGTAGCCTGACGGTCTCTTCGTCCACCGCGACCCGGTCTGCATATATCGCCGCTTCCGCCAGGATACGGCTCTCGTCCACACCGGCGCCGCCAAGCACCTCCTGCATTTTCTGCGCCAGACGCACCCGGTAATCCGTCAGTGTCCGGGGCGCCTCCGCCTCCACAATTCCGGTGAGGCGGCCAAGCTCCACAATGCGTACAAGCACGTCGTCCCGCAGCTTTCCGCCTTCCCTCAGGCGCATGGCGTCGAATTCGGCAAGAGCCTCCTCAAGAATTGCCAGCAGACCCTGCTCCAACGACTGCCTGTCGGCCTCTTTCTTTTCCACCGTCAGAACGTCCGGCAGCCTGCATACCGACATTACGCCGGCGTCGTTAGGCATGCCGTACGTCTCGGCCAGAAAATCGAAAACCTTGAGATAGTTTTGAAGCAGCGGCTCGTTGATCCGAATTTCCGTATCCTCCGCGGCCGAGCTGTCCACCGTGATGAACACATCCACTTTCCCTCGGGAAATATGGCGCCCGACGGCGGTTTTCACAGCGTCCTCCACGAAAATAAAGCTTCTTGGAAGCCTTACCGCCGTATCCAGATAACGGTTGTTAACGCTTTTCAGTTCAATCGTAATCCTAAAGCCTTCGGTTTCACCCTTGGCGCCGCCATATCCGGTCATGCTCTTTATCATACACTGTCCTCACGCCCGATAATCTTCGTTATCCTATACGTAATCGGGCTGTTTTTTCTAAGGCGGCTGATGACCGCCGCGGCTACCAACCCCACGGCAAGAAAAGCAAAGCTCATCAGCACCGCACCGCCCTCGCCCATGCCCAATCGCCACGCCACCGCATAGCCTACGAAGAAGAGGATGAACGGCATAATATACACCAGGGTAACCGCGCCCAGGATTCTGGATGACTGGGTTTCAATCTGAACCCTGTCGCCGATCTGCGCGCACAGGTCGTTAATTACCTCAACCCTGATTTTCGACGCGTATTTACACACCCCGCAGGATGCGCAGTCATCTCCGCAGGATGTTCCGCGTATGACCTCTGCCTCAGCCTTTTCCGGTGAAATCTTTTTTCTGATAATGGCTTCCTGTGTCAATAGTATTCCCTCTTCATCATTTGATATGGACGGTGACCTGATAGTCACCGACGGCGCCGGCATCTGAATACCCACCCACATAAATCTTAACGGGAACGGATACGTCCCCCTTTGAAGCGTAACCCGACAGATCGGCCACTGCCCGGAGATTAGCCGAGGTGATCTCGTCCAGCACGTCCTCGGGCGCCCGGATGATGACCTCGCGGCTTTCCGTCAGAATCTCGGCCGTATAGCCTTCCGGCAGATTAATATAAGACATATTCCTCACGGTTAGCTTCTTCGTCTTAAGGCCGACAATTTCCACCTTCACCTTGGCTTCCGTAATCCCCGTAACATTCTGCACCTCATTGTCGAGGACAATAGGATACGCCCCCTCCAGAGTGTCCGAGAAGTCCGTCAGATCTATGGTTTCAAGCACGATCTTATTAATTCCCTCCACCAGAGCGGCTTCGCCCTGTATTGTGATTATCGCCGGCTCTATCGTGATGATGGTATTGTCTTTTGTCGCGCCTGAGCCCTCAACAAGAGCGACGCTCAACGGCACATCCTTCTTCAGCTTGATGGGCAGGGTCACGCTCACCTTGTCGTAGTCGGCCGTGATATCCGTATAGTCAAGCTGGTTGCCGTCCTTGTCCATATAAGTGAACGTCACTTCGGCGGTCTTAGTCTTGGAAACGTTGTCTCCGCCCAAAGTCACCCAGACATACTCAATATGCTCCAGCTCCGAGTCCGGCCCGGAAAGCGTCACAGTTTCAGGGTCAAACTCCAAATCCTCCGCCACATGCCCTTCCGCAGTTCCACCCAAAAACGCCCCTTTGACCGGAACGACCTTGGTGGACAGCTTCGCCACATAGAATTGAATGTTCTCCGGGGAATAACTTATAACCGACACCGAGGACTTATCCACAGTATCCGGATATTCTATATCATACCGAAAGAGGTTGTTGCCGATTCTGGTCACCTTGGAGAGGTCGATCATGGCCTTGAGGTCGGATGAGCCTAGCTTTCCGATATTCTTTCTCGTACCCGTTATTCTGACCGTTACCCGCTCGGTATCCACATCAGTGACAACAAACCCCTTGGATTCTTTCATAGTTTCCGCGCCGGAAAAAACAACCTCCACGTTGTCAAACACCCGGTCGATCGGCGCCTCCTGCGTTCCCGTGATATATATCCACATCAGCAGCGCCGCAAAAAGGGATAATACCACCCGAAACACCTTATTGTCAAACATCCTGCCGGCTTGATTACTTTTCATTTTTTCTTACCCTCAGCGATCCGACTAAGCTCAATAAGCCTGCCAATCCGCGTTTATGCATGATGTCCTCTTCCTGGATAAGTTCGCTTCGAAGTATCCGCTCGAAGGTGTCGGCCGAAAGGTGACGCTTCAGCATCCCATCAATGGCTACGGAAATCGAGCCGGTCTCCTCTGAGACGATCACCACCACGGCGTCCGAATGCTCGCTCATTCCGATGCCGGCCCGATGGCGCATGCCCAGATCCCGGCTGAGATTAGCATTGTGGGAAAGCGGGAGCATACATCCCGCCGCCACGATCCTGCCCTCTCTGATAATGGCCGCCCCATCGTGAAGCGGCGCCTTAGGATAGAAAATATTCCTAAGCAGCTCCGCTGTGGTCTCGGCCCCTATGATGGTTCCCGTGCTCATGGGATCGTTCAGCCGGTTATTCCGCTCAAAGATTATCAGGGCGCCTGTTCTTGTCTTGGACATGTCCGAGCAGGCCAGAACAGTCTGCGTAATGGCGGAATCCATGGAAAGCGGCGCGGTCTCCGCCAGAAAAACATCTGTAATTTTGCTGCTTCCGACACGTTCAAGCACCCTGCGCAGCTCAGGCTGGAAGATGATCACAATAGCGATCAGCCCCAGCTCCACGGTCTTTCGGAGAAACATATTGAACATGGTTAGGTTGAGCAGACCGGGACCGGACAGCCACAGGGCGACAAGGATCATAATGATCCCCCTCGCCACGCGTGAGGAGTTCGTTTTCCTGATCAGGCCAATGGCGTGATAAATCAAAGTGGCCACGATCAGGATGTCCAGCAAATCGCTGAACCCTATGGTCAATAGGTAATTAACAGATTTGTTTAAAAATTCTGAAATAGCCGTCATATACTTGTCCTCAATTTAAGCGGAGGCACGCCCGCGCAAACATGCAGCGGGCGTCTGTAAAACTTTCATAATATTATACAATACTGATGCACAAATAGCAAACTCAAATTATCGGCACTACAGCGTTTTCAGAATTCGGTTTGTTATGGCTGCGGCAGTGCTTACCTCCGCCTGGGTATTAAATGGTGAAAAGCTGAAGCGTACCGTCCCTTCCGCCAGGGTGCCGGCGCTCTCATGCGCCGAGGGGGCGCAGTGCATCCCGGCCCTGACCGCGACACCTCTCGCGCCCAAGGCCTCAGCCACTGCCTCGCAGCCATGTTTTTCGTGCTTTACGGACAGCACGCCCGTCTGCATTTCCGGATTTTGCGCCGCATAGACCGTTAGGTCGGGTATTTTCGAAAGCGCATCGCGCATCAGCCCCATAAGCTTGCGCTCATATTCCTCGATTCTGACGGTTCCAAGGCGCTTAATGTATTTTGCCCCGGCCATTAGCCCCGCGATTCCCGTGATGTTATGAGTTCCGGCCTCAAGGCGGTCCGGCAGAAAATCGGGCATATCGGCGCTGCGGCTGTTTGATCCGGTGCCGCCGGCCATAAGAGGCCGCACCTGGCCCGAGCAAATCAGCACGCCGGTACCCTGAGGCCCCATCAGCCCCTTGTGTCCCGGCATAGCCATGAAGCGGGCGCCCAGGGAGGTAAAATCAATCCCGATCACCCCCGCCGACTGGGAGGCGTCGATGATCAAGGGTACGCCGTGCTCCCGGCAAAGCGCCGCAATCGCATCAATGGGAAGAATAAATCCGAAAACATTGGAAACATGGTTGCATACCACGGCAGCCGCCCCCGGTATGCGCTTTGCGAAAGCCTCCACAGCCGCCTCCGCGTCGAAAAGCGGGGAAGCAGCCACATCGACCTGAGCGCCGGCAAGCTGCAGCGGGCGCATAACGGCGTTGTGTTCATATCCCGACACAACCACCCTGTCCCCCGGCTTTATCATGGATAAAATGGCAATATTCAGGCCATGGGTGGCATTCATTGTGAAAACCACCTGCTCCGGCTCAGGAACATGGAACAGATCGGCAAGCAGACACCGGCACTCAAATGCCGTTTCAGCCGCTTTTTCAGCGGGCGCATGGCTTCCCCTGCCCGGGCTGGCCATAGTCTTCATCGCATCTAGCACCGCCGAATGGACCTCTGAAGGCTTTAAAAGGCTAGTAGCCGCAGAATCCAGATAGATCATCTCAGGACCTCCGTATACGCTTCTCCCGGCCCTTTCCGATAAATCCGGCCACATGGCAGATTAAATTTTTCCAATACTTTCAGCGCTTCATGAAATCGTCTTTCCGAGACTTTGATGCAATAACCGCAGCCGCCATCCGTAAGCTCCTGGGGAGCCCGGGCGGTAGCCACGGTAATTCCGGCTCTTTCCAATGCGACCGCTGCCCGCTGCGCATAAGTCAAAGAGCGGCACATAATTAAATATTGATGCATCGTATAACCCTCCTGCTCGATCCTGTGTTATTCTATGCAAGAGGATTTCATTTGTTTATTCGTCCAGAAGCACGACCGCGTGGGCGGAGATGCCAAGTCCCTCGCCGGTAAACCCCAGCCCTTCCTCGGTAGTGGCCTTTACACTGACGCGGCCGGCGTCTGTTCCAACCGCCGCCGCCAGACGCTTTCGCATCTCCGGGATGAAGCCGGACAGCCGGGGCGCCTGGGCAACCACCGTCGCGTCTATATTGCAGATTTCAAATCCCGCACGGCGCACCATTTCACAGACTTTGGACAGCAGGACAAGGCTGTCCGCGTCCTTATATGCCGCTTCGGTATCGGGAAAATGCCCGCCGATATCCCCAAGGGCCGCCGCGCCCAGAAGCGCATCAGAAATTGCGTGGGCCAGCACGTCCGCGTCCGAATGACCCGCAAGCCCGCACCCGTAAGGGATGTGTGTCCCTCCGAGAATCAGCGGCCTTTTGTCGGCCTGTGGCGCGAACCGGTGCACGTCATATCCCTGACCGATCCTCATATCCATTCTCCTCCGGATTCCAGTATTGCTCTCGCCACACTAACATCGGCAGGCGTGGTAAGCTTGATGTTTTCATCGGAGCCGTCCACAATATGTACCTGGGCGCCCATCAACATGACCGCCTCGCAATCGTCCGACAGTGATAACCCCAGCCTGACGGCGTCGCCCAGGGCCTTTCGTATCAGCTCCGCCTTAAACACCTGAGGCGTTTGCATCAGATACAGTTCCTCCCGCTCCAGTGTTTTAAGAACCACGCCTCCCCGCGCCTGGCGCACGGTATCCTTCACCCTGACCGCCGGCGCGGCCGCACCATATTCCGCGGCTGCCTTCACCGCGCGCTCAATAACCTCCGCCGTAACCAGCGGGCGGCCGCCGTCATGTATCGCGATAAGGTCGGCGCCCTCGTCACATAGCCGAACCCCAGCCAGGGTTGATCCGGTGCGATTGTCCGCCCCCGCCGTGAGCTGCCTGACCTTTGAAAACCCATACTCCCGGCAAAGCTGAGCCATGTCCGGTATCTTTTCTCCCTTGGTCACCAGAATGATCTCGTCGATATCCGGGCTGTCCTGAAACGCCCATATCGCCCGGGCTATAGCCGGCAAGCCCGCAAGATCCACAGCCAGCTTATCCTCGCCCATTCTGACGGAGGAACCGGCCGCGGTAATGACCGCGGAGCAAAACAGCCTGCCATGTGTACCCCTTTTCCGCCTTGCCGACATATCGCCCCTCCTTAATAGCGAGATTGGACGGACACCAGCGCCCGCCCAATCTTGTTATCCTCTCTTAATGAAGTCCGCCATCGCCGCGGTGTTAAGCCTTTCTTCTATCTCCTCATAGCCGCAGCCGATGGAAAGAACAACTTCCGAAATGAGAATCTGTTTTGCGGAGTGCAGCATCTTACGTTCTCCCGTCGATAGCCCGCGCTCCATATCCCTTGCCATAAGCCCCTTCACCACAGCGGCCACTTCCATGAGATCGCCGCTTTTGATCTTGAGCATATTTTCCCTGTACCGCTTGTTCCAATTCTGCGTCATTTCAATCTCGATCTCGGGAATGTTATCGAGTATTCTCTCCGCTTCCTCCGCCGAAATGATTGGCCTCACGCCAATTTCGTTGCAGGATTCCACGGGAATCATTACAAGCATTTCGCCCACCGGCAGCTTCAAAACATAATATTCCCGTTCCGTTCCATTAATTTTCCTTTGCTCAATTCGATCAATCACCCCGGCACCATGCAGTGGATGTGCAATCTTGTCTCCGACCCGGAACGTCATTTTTACCTCCTAATCCCCAATCAATGTATTATATACACTTCACTATACATTATTATTATACACCAACAACCTTTTTTTAGCAAGGAAAATGCGATATCCTTGCAATCCAATAAAAAAGCGCCCGCGGCTGCTTGCGGCGGGCGCTTTGCGTATAACGTTTAAACCTACGGCTCTATATCGTCGGTGGGCAGATTTCCCGTGACCTCGCCGCTGGCGGATATCTCATAAACCAGCGCGTCGGCCTGAGGGCCTGTCCTGAAGTTATCTCCGGTCTTTCTTCTCGGAGCCGGTTCCGGCTCGGACAGAGCGCGGATAGACAGAGAAATTTTCTGCTTATCGTTATCTATAGCCGTGATCTTCGCATCCACCACATCGCCGACGGTAAGAACCTCATCCGGCTTGCCGATGCGCCGGCTGGCGATCTGCGAAATATGGATCAGCCCGTCAACACCCGGAATAACCTCGGCAAAAGCGCCGAACGGCATCAGCTTGACGATCTTCACGCTGGCAACGCTGCCAACTTCATAGCCGGCAAGAAACTGGTTCCAGGGATTGTCCTCTTCCTTTTTATAGCCCAGGGAGATGCGGCGGGCGTCTTTATCAAAGCTGAGGATATACACTTCCAGCTCGTCATTTACCGAAACAACGTCCGACGGCTGCCTGATCCGGTTCCAGGACAGTTCGGAAACATGCACCATTCCCTCCACACCGCCGATATCCACAAAGGCCCCGTAGGACGTCAGGCTTCTGACAACGCCTTTATAGTGCTTTCCTACCTCCATGCCCGCCCAAACGGCCTCGGCTTTTTCACGGCGCTCCTGCTGAAGTACCGCGCGGATCGAGCCGACGACGCGGCGGCGGCTGCGGTTGACCTCGGTAATCTTAAGCCGGACCTTCTGCTTAACAAGCTTGGACATATCCGCGTCCTTTGGCAGGCCGGACTGAGATGCGGGAACAAACACGCGGATGCCCCTTACGGATACGACAACCCCGCCCTTGTTATCCTCAGTCACCGTACCTTCGACCACGGTGCCGTCTTCCTGGGCGGATTCAATGTCGGCCCAGTTCTTTATGCTGTCAAGGCGCTTCTTCGAAAGCTGCGCAGTCCCCTCGACATCGTTTACACGAACGACAATCGCTTCTATCGAATCGCCTACGCGAACAGCGTTTTCAGCGTCAGCAGCGCCGGATTCTTCAAACTCGGACGCTGGAATAAATCCTGAGTATTTGGTTCCGATGTCTACGCTGACTTCTGTCGGCGTGATTGCAACGACTACACCGCTTACCTTCTCCCCATTATATATTGTCTTAAGGGAATCCTCAAGCATCTCGTCAAAAGTCGGCTCTGCTTTTTCCGCAGCCGCGGGCTCTTCTGCCTTAAAGACAGCAACAGCTTCCTCGTTCTGCTCGGCAGTCGCGATCTCTTCAGCGGGATTTTCTTTAATGATTACTTCGTCGCTCATCGTTTCCAATACCTCCTTGATTATCCACCCCGGCACCGAGGCCCCTGCTGTGACGCCAATGGTCTCAGCATTTTCGAGACGCTCGGCATCAAGCTCGGATGCCTTCTCAATAAACTGAGTATTCGGGCATTTTTCCAAGCATAATTCCGCCAGATGAACGCTATTGGCGCTGTTCCTGCCGCCGATAACGACCATAGCGGAACATTCTGCCGCAAGCCTGGCAGCCTCTTCCTGCCGTGTGGACGTAGCACAGCATATTGTATCAAATATTTCCGCGTTTGTACACATCTTTTTTATTTTATTCTTGCATTTATCGATATTATCGGCGGTTTGAGTGGTCTGCGCCACTATAGTGAGGGGAAGCGCCGGATTTTTAGGGTCGGCCGACAGCCATTCGCCCAACTGGGAGGCGTCGGAAAAGACCAGTGCGTTTCGGCACCAGCCGCATATGGCAATCACCTCCGGGTGACTTGCGTCGCCGATCACCACAGTCTGCCGGCCGGCCAACTCCGCCTTACGGACGATCTTGTGTATCTGCCCCACATAAGGGCATGTAGCGTCGATGATTTCACCGCCGCGGCGTGACAGCGCCGCATAATCCGCTTCAGAGGCGCCATGGGCGCGTATCAGTACCCTCTCTCCGCAAGGCAGTTCTTCCGGAGAATAGATCACCTGAAGCCCCTTGGCAGAAAGTTCGCCCATCACGTCGCCATTATGAATCAATTGCCCAAGGCACCAGCAGCGCCCGGATTCAAGCGCGTCCTCAGCCATTCTTACAGAACGGGATACCCCAAAGCAGAATCCGGCGCTTTCCGCTATCACAATTTTCTTCATTCCGTCAATCCCCGCACTGCTTTATTCTCTCCATAAGCTCGTCCGCCATCCGCAAATAATCGTCATGAGTCGTGGCTTCCACATAATACGGCCTGCCGATATTCACCCTGACCCGGCTGAATATCTTCTTCCTGCGCGGAATGTGGACAGGAATAATCGGTACTCCCATCCTGCTGGCTATGCGTATGGCCCCGGTTTTAGCCTCCACGGCGTTATCCGTATTCTTTCTGGTACCCTCCGGAAAAATGAGAATTTTCTCCCCGGTTTTGAGGCATTTCATAGCGGTTCGCACCGCGTCGATATCGCTGTTTTTCCTGTCCACGGGAAATACGCCGCATTTTTTCAGGATCGGCCCCAGGATAGGTATGGATAAAAGCTCCTTTTTTGCCATGAAATGAATAAGGTTTTCACGGCCGAATGAGAATGCCACCAGGATGGGGTCAATATAGTTCGAGTGGTTGGCGCAGACTATCGCGGGGCCCTGGGGAATGTTTTCCCGCCCCGTATACCGAAGCGGATACAAAAACGACGCCAGAGGCTTGATTGCGGAATAAACCGCGCTGTAAGCCCTCTTGATCCTCGCCTTCGCTTCGTCCATTAGCGTTCCCTCACTTTCAGCCCGGCGGCGATCATCCCGCAGAGGGATTCAATGCTTTCGGCCAGCGTCAGCCCGCTCGTATCGAGTATTTTGGCGTCTTCGGCAGCCCTGAGGGGAGACGACGCTCTGGTGCTGTCGTTGAAATCACGACAGTTCATATCCCGCAGCACTTCGTCAAAGGTGGTTTCCACGCCTTTTCCAATCAGCTCGTCAAGCCTGCGTTGGGCGCGTTTTTCCACACCTGCCGTCAAAAACACCTTCAGGTCGGCTCCCGGCAGAACCACCGTGCCGATGTCCCGACCGTCCATAATCACGTCATGGGTATCGGCCATCACACGCTGCATATCCATAAGAAATGCCCGAACCGCGGGCATGGCGGAAATTTCCGACGCATAGCGCGATATCTCCGGCATGCGGATCAGCTCAGACACGTCGTCCCCGTTCAGATACATCCGCTGCACGCCGGACGCATCATGTCCCATTTCGATTTTAAGCCCCGGGAGAAGGGATGTGACCCGCTCAACATCCCCCGGGGAGATCCCTTCCCGCCTGGCAGCAAGCCCGACGGTTCTGTAAATTGCGCCCGTATCCACATGTATAAATCCAAAGCGTGCCGCGGCGGCCTGCGCCAGAGTACTTTTTCCCGCGCCGGAGGGGCCGTCTATGGCGATGGAGAAATGCTTATCCAATTTTTATAATTCCTCTCAGTGACATATTGAATTGCCCGCGGCAAACCCGGTTGACCAGGCTATTTGCAGGTTGTACCCTCCCGTATAGGCATCCAGATCCAGAACCTCGCCGGCAAAATACAGGCCGGGCACAAGCTTCGAACTCATAGTCCGCGGGTCAATCTCCCCGGTTGAAACGCCGCCCGCCGTGATCACCGCTTCCGCTATTGGTCTGGGGCCTGAAACAGAGACCGGAAAATCTTTCAACAGCGATAACAGCGACATCCGCTGCGCCCTGGTTATCGCATTAACCCGGGTGTCGCCCGGGATTTTTGAAAGCCTGACGAGAACCGGGATCATAGCCTGTCCCGCAAGGTCGGAGAGGGCGTTTCGAAACTCACGGTTGCTGTATTTGTCAAAATCCCGCAGCAATCGTGCGTCAAGCCGCTTTTCGTCTAGCCCGGGCTTCAGGTCTATGGACAGGCGATATTTTTTATGCCCGAAATCCCGCATATTGGCGCTGGCAGACAGCACAAGCGGCCCGGAAACGCCGAAATGCGTAAAGAGCATCTCCCCCAGCGCCCTGTACACGAGACTGTCATCTTCATATGCCGAGAGCGACACATTTTTCAGGGAGAAGCCCTGAAGCTCCGCGCACCAGTCGTCGGGCGACTCCAGCGGCACAAGGGACTGCCTGGTCGGCACAATAGTGTGCCCGAGGCTTGCGGCCAGCCGGTATCCGTCCCCTGTGGAGCCGGTGGCCGGGTAGGACAGCCCGCCCGTGCAGACCACGGCGGCGGCGCAGCCGATTTCCCCATCCTCAGTGACTACGGCGCACACGCCGCCGCTGTCGGTAAGGATCGCCTTTGCGCGGGAATGCACCACGCGGACACCGCCGCGTTTCATATATTTGATGAGGGCGTCGGCAATATCGTGCGATCTGTCCGACTCTGGGAAAACCCGCCCGCCACGCTCAGTTTTAAGGGGCACGCCAAGGCCTTCGAAAAGCGCCATCACCCGCTCCGGCGAAAACCTATGAATGGCGCTGTACATAAACCGCCCGTCCCCGGCGATATTGGCAATCACTGTTTTGGGATCGCAGTTATTGGTCACATTGCAGCGGCCCTTGCCAGTCAGCCGCAGTTTTCGTCCCAGCATTTTGTTCGGCTCGAGCAGCGTCACGTTCAGGCCGCGCTCGGCGGCCACCGCCGCACAGAGCATCCCCGAGGCCCCGCCCCCGATGACTACAGCATCAGCCTTCACTTTTTTCGTAGACCTCATATTCCGCCCAGACGTTTTCCAGGCGCTTGAAAGTGTCGGAAAGGGCGTCCCGTGATCGGACGCCTATCGCGGCAACAAGGGCGTTGACCAGGCTCATTGGCGCAACCAGCGAATCCAAAAACGAGACCATGTCGCTTTTTGCAAACAGGCAGATGTCGGCAACGCCAAAAAATGGGGACGCTTCCGAATCTGTGATGCCGATGGTATGCGCGCCGTGAGCTTTCGCATAGCGCATCGCCTTGATTGCCCGGGATGAATATCTGGGAAAGGTAAAACCGATAAATACGTCTCCGGCTTCGATTCGAAGCAGTTCCTCATACACTTCCGCCGCCCCGGATTCGCAGGCGACATGAACGTTGTCCCGCATCATATTCAAATAAAAGCCAAAGAATTCGGCCAGATATTTTGAAGTGCGCATGGCTGAAATGTAAACGCGCCTTGCGTTAATCACCATCTCCACCGCCCGGTTGAAGCTGTCCTGATCGATTTCCTCCAGCGTTGCCTGGAGCTTTTCGATATCGTCGCTGAGGACGGACTTCAGCACATTCCTGTCGTCGATCAGGTCCTTTGCCGCCTCAATGCGCTGGACGGAAGTCAGCCGGTTCCTGATCATCTCCTGAAGCGCCTTGCGCATCCCCGGATAACCGCCGTATCCCAGCTCCGCGGCAAAACGGACCACAGTCGACTCGCTCACGCCCACAGCCTTGCCGAGTTTCCCCGCCGTCATGAAAGCCGCCTTATCGTAATTTTCAGTAATGTACTTTGAAATCAACCGCTGCCCTTTTGAAAAACCGGAATTCTCCCTGGAAATCACCGAAAGAATATCTTTATCCATATCCGTTCCTCCGCGCTTTCGGCCCCGCCGCCGTTAATAGACTTTTAGTATTTTACACAGTCCCAAGAAAAAAAACAAGCATTTTTGCATTAACTACTTGATAATCCTGCAAGAAATGCAGGATTTCAGCCAATGCTGCGGATATAAGCCGTTTCCTCCGGCGTCAGATACCGCCATTTTCCGGAAGGCAGGTCTCCAAGCTTCAGGCTGCCCTGCGCAACGCGAAGGAGCCTGACTACACGAAGATCAACAGCCGCGCACATTTTTCTTACCTGACGGTTCCGCCCTTCGGAGATGCTGATCGCCAGCAAAGCGTCGCCGCCCGTTTCCGACAGCAGGACCGCATCCACAGGCCATATCCTGTATCCGTCTATGGTCATCGGCTGCCGGAGCCTCGCAACGGAGACGCTGACATCCGGCCCGCGCACCCACGCATGATAGGTTTTTACGACCCGATGGGAAGGGTGCATCAGCGCGTTGGCGGCGGCGCCGTCGTCAGTCATAATAAGCAGCCCTTCCGAGTACATGTCCAGCCTGCCGACAGGATAAAGGCGTTTACCCGCACCGGCCACAAGCGCGTTGACGCCGGGCCTGCCCTTTTCGTCCGACAGTGTTGTGACGTAGCCGCGGGGTTTGTTGAGCATTATGTATGTCCGCTCCGCATCAATGCGGAGCGGAATCCCATCCACGGCAATAGCGTCGCTGTCCGGGTCGGCCCGCTGCCCAAGAACCGCCCGCGCCCCGTTAACCGTGACGCGTCCGGCGGCAATCAGCTCTTCCGCGCGGCGTCTGGAGGTAATCCCTGCCGACGATATGATTTTCTGCAGCCTTTCCGTCATCTGTTCTCTCCTGTGAGGTAATACGAATATCCGCAGTAGCGCCCAGCCATGGTCCAGACGCGTTTGAACCGTTCCCAGGGGGTTAGCTCTATCCCCGGCTTGAGGGAGATGCTCTCCGAATACACCAGGTCGCGGCTTCCTACGATAATCCCGTTTTGCATAATCATGATGCTGCCGGCAATATCCCCCGCCTCTACCGGCGCAAAGACAAAACGCGGCAGATCTACCGAAAGCTCCGGCTCCTGGTTGTTGATCGCCAGCACCTGCAGCTTCATTTCCGGATAAACCGTTACGTCTTCCGCCGTCCCTGATATGACGGGAAGCGTAAAGCTCATCTCGTCGGAAGCAATAGTCTTATATTGGCATTCCGCAAAGGCCCAGTCATATAGCGAGGTATGATCTGCCCAGTCGTCGGGGTCGGAAAGGGTAACACATATGAACCGCAGCCCATCCCGCTCCACGCATGAGACCAGGCTCCTCCCTGCCGCCCGGGTATACCCGGTCTTCAGGCCCAAGGCGCCGTCAAGCGTCCAAAGCAGCCTGTTGTGATTGACAAAGGTCTGATCCCCCACCTGATAGCTGCGGGCGGACACTATTTTCCGGAACGTGTCGTTAGCCATGCAGTGGCAGGCAAGCACGGCCATGTCCCGCGCAGTGGAATAATGCCCGTCCTCGTCCAGTCCGTGGGGATTTTTAAAACTGGAGTTATCCATGCCCAGCGCCGCCGCCCTCTCGTTCATACACTCGGCAAAGCCCTCTACGCTCCCCGCCACATGCAGAGCCAGCGCCGTGGCCGCGTCGTTTCCGGAAACCAGCATCATGCCGTAAAGCAGCTGCTCCACGGTATAGGTTTCACCGGCGCGAAGGTACATGGAAGACCCTTCAATCCCGGCGCTTTCAGCGCTTATCTCAACCTGTTCGTCCAGATCGCAGTTCTCGATTGCCACAATGGCGGTCATAATCTTTGTGGTACTGGCAACGAGCATCTTCTCGTCGGCATTGCTTTCGCAAAGCACAACGCCGGTGTCCGCATGCATAAGTATGAAGGACTGCGCTGAGACGGACGGCGCCGCCAGCGCCGGAATTGCAAGGCAGAACATCAAGGCTCCCGCAAACATAAACATCCTGATCTTTTTCATTAAAAACACCACCCGGGTTAAATATTGGGCGGTGCTATTATTGACAGGTAATGAGAAAAGTATCCTCTTTTGCCTTACTCCTCCTTGCCTGCTTTCCGTTTTTCATTGATGGACTCAGCCTTATCCATAAGCGTCGGCAGCATGTCCAGCACCCGGTCAAGCGTGGTGTTCGGAGGCGGCATGATGTTCAGCATTCTGACGCTCCCATCCTTGATAATCAAAAAACCGATGGGATCAATACGTATGCCGGCCCCTGTTCCGCCGCCAAAGCCTGCGCGGCTTTTTATGGGCAGATCGCTGCCGCCGCTGCCAAAGCCGAAGCTGACCCTGGACACCGGAATAAGCGTTATCCCTTCGGGCGTCGTAATAGGCTCCCCCACGACAGTATTGACGTCGATCATTTCCTTGATTTTGGTCATACTTACGCGCATCATTTCAGACATTGGGTTCAGCTGTTCCATCTCTATCCGTCCTTTCTTCCGCGAGCATCTCGCGGCGCTTTTCTCTTCTTGCGTGAATTGTCAGCTTTGCATATGCATACGCCGCCGCCAGCACGATGCCTAAAATCCGGGCCAGGCTGATGGTGAGCGTGATCTCAAAAGCGATGACCGGTTCCGTGGATTCAAAGGAGACTTCTGTCCTGATGTCGCTGTCCCTGATGTTTAAGGTCTGTTCAGCGATCGCCATCAGCGCCGGCAGCGCCGAATTGACGCCGCCGTACAGGATCGCGGCGGCATAGGGATCATCGGAGGCTAACACCACGTGCAGCATCAGCCTGTTGACTGTCAGCTTTTTTCTGAACCGCCCCATGGCCTCAAGACCGACCTTGGCAAACCGGAAAAGCTTTTCCAGCTTCTCTTTCTTCCGGGCCTCCGGATCGTCCTCCGGCCGCCGCTTCCTGGGCTTTTTGGGCTTCTTCGCTTTGGCCTTCCGAGCTTTCTTCAGCCTTTCCTTTTTCGGTTTTTTAGGAAAAAGCCTGAATTCCAGACCGGCTGCCCGGGCGGCAAGCGTGAAAACGCCGGCATTATAAGCGGCGCTGACGCCAAATGGTATGATCAGGACAATTACTATTATTGCCAGAACTATAAGCAGAACAGTCAATATGCATCGCCCCCCGCAAAAAAATTATAGCCTTTTCAGGAGATATCCAGTACCATCTGATCGCCGCGGCATTTCAGCTCGTCAATGGCCCCCTGAAGCTTTTCGAGGCCGTCTGCCGAGGATATGTCCGGCAATTTTGGAAGCTCGTCCAGGTCGGTTACGCCCATAACCCGCAAAAATGCTTTGGTGGTTCGGAATAATGTTGGCCTGCCCGGAGCTTCAAGCTTCCCGCACGGCTCTATCAGGCCCTTTTCCGCCAGGGAGCTCACGGTGTACGAGCTGTCAACACCCCGGATCTGCTCAACATACGCCCGGGTAACCGGCTGAAAATACGCGATGATCGCCAGGGCTTCCAGCGCCGGCTGGGAAAGCTTCGGCGGCGCCCTGTGCTCGATGACCCGGGAAATTTCCCGGGCATATTCCGGCGCCGAGCAAAGCTGAAGGGCGTTTTCCAGTCTCAGCAGCCTTAAGCCGCGCATACCGGCGATATATTCCCCGGCCAATTCCTCGGCACAGCAAAAAACATCTTCCTCGGAAATCCCCAGCACCAGAGATATTCGCCCCGCCGGCACAGGCTCTCCCGACGCAAAGAGGATCGCTTCAAGCCGGGCCTTCAGTTCGTCCATTTCCATATACGTCTATTCCTCAATGGCTTCTATGATTTCGTCTGCGTCCGTGTCTTCGCCGGTGAAGGCCACGTCGATTTCGCCGTCTTTTTCGCCGAGCAGCAGGGTGCCCGCCGCACACAGCTCCAGGACGGAAATGAATGTTGCCACAACCTCAGACCGGCTTTTCGCTGCCGCGAAAAGTGTCCTGAGTGGGATAACTCTCCCGTCCTTCAGTAAGCTGATGATTTCACGGCATTTTTCCCGGATGCCGTAGATGATGCGCTGTGGCGCAATCCTGCGCATCTCCCGGGGAGCCGGCGCTCTGGCCCCGGCTCGCGAAAAAACGGCAAAAAGTGATTTAAAAAGATCGGCGGGATCATGATGATATTCATATTCCTCCGCCCGCCTAGGTATCTGCTCCTGTGGCCGGGTATATGTCTGCATCCCCGCTTCGCAGGCGGCAGCAAACTCCGGGACGACAGACTTCACCGCCTCGCGCAGATCCCGGCATCTGAGCTGCTCCAGGGAAGTCATAAGCTGCTGAAGCTCCGTAACCTCCTCCTCCTCCCCGGCGAGGATGGTTTTGGTTTTAATATAAAGCAGGTGCGAGGCCATTTGGACAAACTCGCTGGCTACCTCCAAATCCAACTCCTGCATCCGCTCGATATACGCCAGGTACTGATCCAGGATCTCGGATATCCTGATATCCCTGATCTCGATTTTATTCTTTGAAAGGAGCATCAGAATCAGGCTGAGAGGCCCCTCAAAATCCGTCATTTCATTGTGGTTTTTAACGACGCCCTCAAGAAAAAATGTTGGGTTCTGCATTCATGCAACCGCCTACCGAGCAAATCTGCTCACGAGATCAAAGCCCCACAGGGCCACATAAAACAGCTTGTCAAACACATAGGACGCCGCATTCCCCAGCGGATTGATGTCAAGATTGTTCATAAGGAAAAGCAGCGCCACCAGAAACAGCATCCCATAACGCTCATATCGCATAAGCTTCCAATACGCCGGGTCCGGAAGAAGGGCGTAAAGCACCTTGCTTCCATCCAGCGGCGGGATTGGAATAAGATTAAAAATCGCCAAAGCGATACTGAGGTACGCCGTGATTAACAGCATACGCGCAATATAATCGCCTACACCGCCGAGCCCGCTCAGTGGGATAGCCAAAAGTCCGTAAAGAAAAAGCACCGCGACGCCGATCAGCAGATTAGCGACGGGCCCCGCCAAGGCGGTAATCGCCATGCCTTTCTTGGGATTGCTGAATTTTCGCATATCCACCGGCACGGGCTTTGCCCAGCCGAATTTAAACACCACCATCATCAGCAGCCCCATGGCGTCGATATGCTTCAGGGGATTCAGGGTCATGCGTCCCGCCAGCTTTGCGGTGTTGTCGCCAAGCTTATATGCTACAAACCCGTGGGCCAGCTCGTGCAGGGTAATGCACACCAGCGCCGGGATAATCGACAGTAAAATATCGGTCAATACAGACCAGTCCAGTCCTCTCCAGATTGCGCTAAAAGTGCCGATACGCCCACCTCCAATTGTGAGGATTATACCAATAACAGGATAAAAAAACAAGAGCGGGACGCAATCATATCCGCTGCATCCCGCAATTATCACAAAACTTTTACAATTTCACCCAACAAATTATCCCTTCCTACACCTTTTTCCGCGGAAAACAGGATATAGGGCGTTTCGTCCGGCATGGCAAGCGTTTCCCGTATCAGCGCAAGCTGGGATGACATCTCGCTTTTTTTCAGCTTGTCGCACTTGTTGGCTGCAACTGCCAGGCGGCAGCCGGCAGCCTTAAACCAGTCTGCCATCATCACATCGTCCGCCGTGGGCTTGTGCCGTGAATCCACGATCATCACCCCCATGGCGATCTGCTCCGGATCGGCGAAAAAGGTCTCCATCAGCCGTCCCCATCGTTCCTTCTCGGATCTGGACACTGCGGCATAGCCGTATCCAGGAAGGTCGACAAAATACATCTTGTCGTCTATCCGGAAATAATTAATATGGATGGTCTTGCCCGGCCTATCCCCGACACGGGCAAAATTTTTGCGGTTAAGCAGGCGGTTGAGCACCGATGATTTGCCCACGTTGGATTTTCCGGAAAACACGACTCTGGGCAGGCCGTCCCGGATAAAATCTTTGGCCGTTGCCGCCGATTTGATGAACTCGGCCCTATGGATATTCACTTCCGGCATGATCACTGCCCAATTCTGACGCCCTTTTCCCTTCCACCGGAAGGGATCAGCGTCTTTTCCGCAGTCTGAGCCTGATGGGGTTCAATCACTATCCGCCGATTCAGGGCAACATCCAAAATCGCGTCTACATGATCTGCCGTGATAAATTTAAGGGCCTTTCTGACGCTTTGATCAATTTCTTCCAAATCCGGCTCATTTGCCGCCGGAATGACCACGGTGGAAATCCCTGCGCGTAAGGCGGCCATTGTTTTTTCCTTGAGCCCGCCTATGGGCAGTATGCGGCCGCGAAGGGTGATCTCCCCCGTCATGGCAAGGTCCCTTCTGACCGGGATGCCGGTAAGGGCAGAGACGACGCCAACGCATATCGTAATACCGGCCGACGGACCGTCCTTCGGCACGGCACCCTCCGGAAAATGGATATGAATATCCCGGTTTTTATTAAAATCGGGGTCTATTCCCAGCTTAACGGCGCGGCTGCGGATATAGGTGATGGCGGCCTTGGCCGACTCTTTCATCACGTCGCCCAGGTTTCCCGTCATGTCGATTCTTCCGCCGCCCTCAACTACATTGACTTCCACGTCCAGAACCTCGCCGCCTACCGCCGTCCAGGCCAGGCCGCGCACAAGGCCGATCTCGTCCCGCAGGTGCACGGGGTCGGGCTTATATTTGGGAACGCCCAGCAGAGGCTCCAAAGAGCCGGAACGGACGCTTAGGGTTTTAAACTCGCCGGCAGCCACGCCCGAGGCGCATTTCCGGCATATGGCGGCAAGCTGCCGCTCAAGAATACGGACGCCGGATTCCCGGGTATAAAGGGAGATAACTTCCCTAATGGCGTCGTCGCTTATCTTCAGCATACTGCCATTCAGGCCGTGTTTTTTTCTTTGCTTTGGCAGAATATGCCGCCTGGCGATCTGGAGCTTTTCTTCGTCCGTATAGCTGGTCAGCTCTATGATCTCCATCCGGTCCAGAAGCGGACGGGGAATCGACCCGGTTGTATTGGCCGTGGTGATGAAAAAAACATCCGAGAGGTCTATCGGAATTTCCAGAAAATTGTCCCGGAAATGATAGTTCTGCTCCCCGTCCAACGCTTCCAGAAGCGCCGCCGAGGGGTCCCCGCGATAATCCGCCCCCAGCTTGTCGATCTCGTCGAGCACCATTAGGGGGTTCATGCTCCCGGCCTGTATGATGCCGGAGGCGATGCGGCCGGGCATAGCGCCGATATAGGTTTTCCGGTGGCCCCGGATTTCCGCCTCGTCATGGACGCCGCCGAGAGCCACCCGGCA
>DIRC01000004.1:55398-65525 GCA_002427465.1 Clostridiales bacterium UBA5446
TTATCCAAACCATAATGATCGGCGTCAAGGATCTTTCTCGCCTTCTTCAGGTCCAGGGTTTCTTTCGTTTTTTTATTCCAGGGCACTTCAAGGCATGTGTCGAGATAGGTGCGGATCACCGAGGACTCGGCGGAGCCAAATGCCTGCCGCGAAAGACGCGCAACCTCTTTTATCAGCTTTTTTTTCGTTTCCTCCGGCAGCTTGAGGGCCGTGATGCGCCTTTTGTACTCCTCGAATTCATTGGGCTGATCTCCGCCCTCTCCAAGCTCGGCCTGAATGACTTTCAGCTGCTCCCGCAGGTAATATTCGCGCTGTGAATGGCTGATCTGCTCCTGGGTGCGTTCGTTCAGGTCGTGTTCAACTCCCAGCAGCGCAAGCTCCCGGGCAAGCATGCGGCATAGCTCCGCAAGCCGACGCGTAGGGCGAAGCTCCTCCAGAAGCCGCTGCTTTTCCGCAGGCTTAAGATAAATATTCTGAGCCACATAGTCGCAGACATAGGCCGGATCGCTGCTCGTCATGATATTAATCACAATGCTGGGGGGGATATTTCCCGAAGCCTCGGAATACTCCGCAAACAGCGAGCAGGCCCGGCGGCACAGCGCTTCCGTCTTCAGAGAGGGCTTCTCCGCCTCGTCCGGCAACGGATCAATCTCAGCATAAAGGCACGGCTTATCAACGGACATATCCACTATCCGGCCCCTGGCAATCCCCTCCGCCATCAAGCGGATGGAACGGTTCCCCGGCTGCCTCAGCAGCTGGCGGATTCTGCACACCGTGCCTACCTGGTAAATGTCCTCCCCAAACGGGATGTCTTTCGTAATATCCTTTTGAGCCGTAAGGAAGATAATCTGATCGTCTCCCATGGCAAAATTCAAAGCCGAAACCGACATTGGGCGTTCCACGTCAAAGTTCAAAAGCATCCCCGGAAAGACCGACAGCCCGCGCAAAGGCAGAATCGGCATGGATCTGCGCGCGGTAAATTCTAATTCGTTATCGCTCATTTGGCACACTCCTTTCCTTGGAGGATAAGGGGGCGGAGAAACCTCCGCCCCCTGAATTGTCAGGATACGATATCCTCGGCGCTGTTCTTGCGGATAACGAGCGGCTCGATACCGTTTTTTACACAGTCCGCCGTAATCACAACCTTTATAATGCTCGGATCGGACGGAACGCTATACATGATATCCGTCATGACATTTTCTGTCACGCCTCTAAGCCCTCTGGCTCCTATCTGCATATTAATCGCCTTATCCGCGATGGCGTCAAGGGCGTCGTCCTCAAACTCCAGCCGAACCCCATCGTAAGACATCAGCGTTTGGTATTGTTTCGTAATGGCGTTTTTAGGCTCCGTGAGTATCCGTATCAGATCGGCCTTACTAAGGGCGTCAAGGCTTGACAGCACCGGCAGCCGGCCGATCAGTTCCGGGATCATGCCGAATTTAAGCAGGTCGTGGGACTGAACGTTCTTAAAAATATCGCCCACATTCCGCTCCTTCGACGACTTGATCTCAGCCTCAAAGCCTATGGCCTTCCGGTCAAGGCGTTTTTCAATGATCTTATCCAGCCCGTCAAACGCGCCGCCGCATATGAACAGGATGTTTTTCGTGTCCACATGGATGAATTCCTGATGCGGATGCTTGCGCCCGCCCTGGGGCGGCACGCTGGCGACGGTGCCTTCCAGGAGCTTCAGCAAAGCCTGCTGAACACCCTCGCCGGATACGTCGCGGGTAATGGAAGTGTTCTCGCTTTTTCTCGCAATCTTATCAATTTCGTCAATATAGATGATTCCGCGCTCAGCCCGCTCCACATCAAAATCGGCGGCCTGCAGGAGCTTGAGAAGGATGTTCTCCACATCTTCCCCCACATACCCTGCCTCCGTCAGCGTGGTCGCGTCGGCGATCGCAAAGGGCACGTTGAGCATTCTGGCCAGCGTCTGCGCAAACAGGGTCTTGCCGCTTCCTGTGGGCCCTATTAAAAGGATGTTGCTCTTCTGCAGCTCGATCTCGTCTTTGCCTACGTGTGAAATCCGCTTATAATGGTTGTAAACGGCCACGGAAAGCATGATTTTCGCCCTTTCCTGACCAATAATATATTCGTCAAGATGGGTACGGATATCCGCGGGCTTGGGGATATTGTCAATAGAGATTTCAATATTAGACCCTTCAGCACACTCGTTGGTGTTAAACCCCTCGTCGATAATGCTCATGCAAAGCTTAACACATTCGTCGCAGATATAGGAACCGTTCCCGGCAATGAGCCGATTAACCAAGGCCTGCGGCTTCCCGCAGAATGAACAGCGTATTGACTTTTTTTCTTCGTTTTTTGTCATCGCCTGCTCCGTTTCATTTTAGTTTAAGCGGTTACCGCTTATAGATGACTCTGTCCACAAGTCCATATTCACGGGCCTCCTCCGCCGGCATGAAATGATCCCGCTCGGTGTCAAAGGCAATCTGTTCGATGGATTTACCCGTATTCTCGGATAATATTTTATTAAGTTTCTCCCGGGTGCGCAGCATCCATTCGGCCTGAATTTTAATATCCGACGCCTGGCCCTTCGTGCCGCCGGAGGGCTGATGGATCATGATCTCCGAATTCGGCAGCGCAAGGCGCTTTCCCTTGGCCCCTGAGGACAGCAGGAACGCGCCCATTGACGCGGCCATTCCGATGCAGATCGTGGATACATCGCATTTTACATATTGCATGGTATCGTATATGGCAAACCCGCTGGTCACGCTTCCCCCGGGGCTGTTAATATAGAACTGAATATCCTTATCCGGGTCCTGAGCTTCCAGATAAAGAAGCTGGGCCACGATCAGGCTGGCGGTTGTGTCGTTGACCTCTTCGGACAGCATGACGATACGGTCGTTGAGAAGCCTTGAAAAAATATCATATGAACGCTCCCCGCGGGAGGTCTGTTCAACCACATATGGCACTAAACTCATATTAACACTCCTTTCGTTTATCCTTGAGAGCATAACCGGTATTTAAGCCGGTTAGTCCTGTATTTCTTCCGCGGTTTCAGCAGGCGCAGCGTCGGAAGCCGCCTCGGCCTCCTCCTTGGCTTTTTTGATTCCGCTGTTGTAAATCAGCTCTAAAGCTTTTCTGCGGGAGATATCGCGAATCATCAGCTTCTCGTCGATCATAGCCTTGATTTTATCAAATTCTTCGCCGTAATCTTCTTCCAGCTTCTTGTAAAATTCGTCCTTCTCCTCCTGGCCGACGGTGATGTTTTCAACCTCGATAATCTTGTCGACCAAAAGATCCGTCTTCACTTGCAGGATCGCATTGGGGCGCATCATATCGGAAAATCTGTTTTCGTCGATGCCCATCATCTTCACGATGTCTTCCTTGGATATGTTTCCGCGGATGCCGACGCTTTCCGCGTAACTGCGGAAGAACTCCTCAATCTTCTCCTTGATCATGCACTCCGGCACGTCGCAGGTGATATTCTGGACAGCCTTGTACAGCAGCCCGGATCTGAATTCGCTCTCGGCCCTATCCTTGGCTTCCTGCGTTTTCTTCGCGCGCAGGTCGTTTTTGTATTCCTCCAGAGTATCGAACTCGGAAATATCCTTGGCAAATTCATCGTCAAGCTCTGGATACTGGGGTTCGCGGACGCCATGGATCTTCACCATGAACACGGCGGCCTTCCCGGCCAGATCCTCGGCATATTTTTCAGGGAAAGTTACCTCTACCTTTCCCTCTTTTCCGGCCGTCATTCCGATCAGTTGATCCTCAAAACCTGGTATAAAACTGCCGGAGCCAATTTCAAGGGAATAGTTTTCGCCCTTGCCGCCCTCAAAGGCCACGCCGTCGACAAACCCTTCAAAATCGAGGGTGACCGTATCTCCGTTCTGCACGGGGCGTTCAACATCCACCATGCGGGCGTTGCGCTTGCGCAGCTCGTGAAGCTCTTTTTCAATATCCGCGTCTGTGATTTCGGCTTCGCTGTACACCGCGTCCAGTTCCAAATAATCGCCCAGAACGACTTCGGGGTAAACCTCGGTGGAAAAGGTCAGGGTAACGGCCTTGCCGTCATCCATGGTGTAGTTAATAAAAGAAGGCATTCCCACATTATCCAGATTGGCCTCTGCAACGCCGAAATCGAAAGCCTCGGGGGCCAGAATCTGCGCAGCGTCGTCATAAAAGACGTCGGCGCCGTACATGCCCTCAATTACCGCTCGTGGAGCCTTTCCTTTGCGGAACCCGGCGACAAAAATGCTGCCCTTGTTCCGCCTGTACGCTTTATTAATCGCGGCCTCAAAAGTTTCGGCGTCTATTTCGACCTGAAATACCGTTGTGCTGTTCTCTTTTTTTTCTGTATTTTTAACAATCATGGGATAATGCTCCTCCTAAACAATATATCGGTAGTATGAATGCAGCAAGTCATAAAACATCTGTTCATTTACGTCAAGTGCGGTAAATTATAGCAGATTGCCGTTTTAAAAGCAACAGCCATTAGTAGTATAGTAACATGGCGGGACCGGAGTTTACAAATAATTTTTTATTCTCGGATATTGCCGTCTTCAGTCCAATATCTTCAGCGGCCGGAAATTCATGTAATCCGCCGATATAAGATGGTAATCCGTACCCCTGTGCATACCGGTAAAAGCGTAAGCGCAGCCATGGCTGTGTATATGGCCGTAGCAGCAGACGCCAACTTCGTATTTTTCAAAAAGATCCAAAATCTCCGGGCACTCATAGTCCCTGTATTTCGGGGGATAATGCAAAAACACAAGCCTTGGACTGTCTCCCGCGCATTTAAGGGAGGTTTCAAGCCGAATGATCTCCCTGAGCATGATTTTTCGGTCGTGAGCTTCACCTTTTTCTTCCTCGAAAAACCAGCCCCGGGTTCCGCAAATCGCCGTTTCGCCGTAAAAATAGCAATTATTATTAAGGATGGAAATCGTCGTAATGCCGTTTTCTTCAAAAAACCCGCAGGTTTTTCTGGCGGTGGTCCACCAGTAGTCGTGATTTCCCTTTAGAATAATTTTCTTTCCCGGAAGCCTGTCGATGAAAAGGAAATCCTCCTGTGACTGCGCCAGCGTCGTGCCCCAAGACAAATCCCCGCAGATCACGCAGGTATCCTCATCCCCAACCATCGAAAACCCTTCCAGAATCTTTTCGGTATAGTTTTCCCATCTTCCCCCGAAAACGTCCATGGATTTGTCTGTGCCAAAGGAAAGATGAAGATCGCCAATTGCATAGAGAGCCATTACATCCCTCCGTATATGTTTGTCGGCGCGGGCAAATACTAAGTGTGACGGTCAGCGTCCCGGAAACGCGCATGACGCTCCGGAATCGGCATGATCGAATAAATAATATTTTGCGGAGGTATAGATATGAACGACACGAAGAGATACAACACTAAGCGCAGCTCGATTGGCTGCAGCGCGAAAAACTGCACGTACAACCCCGATGGCGAAAGCTGCAGCGCAGACCACATTGACGTCTGCGGACACTCTGCCGAAACCACCGGCGAGACCTGCTGCAACACCTTCAAGCACAAAAGTCATTAACCCCCGGCGGCCTAAACGGTCGCCTTTTTACATGTATCAGCGAAGAAAATCCATAACGATGTCCTGCATAGCCTCTTTTTTCACACAGCCGCCGAATCTGACGGGCCTGCCCGCAAGCCCGCGTAAAGCCGCCGGCGCTGAAATACCGGTTTTGGTTTCCAGTCTTCTGATCAGCTCCGTGCCGGGCGCCGAGACATCCTCCCCCAGGGCCGACAGTACGCTGTCGCAGAATTTAAATGGACTTGCCGTGGAAACCACCACGGCCGGCGTTTCGTCTTTCGATGCTGCGCGGTAATCCGCCAGCACTTTGTGCCCCACGGCGGTATGAGTATCCATGAGATAACCCTTCTCCGACCAGACTTTCGCGATTTCGGCCTTGGTTTCCCCATCGCTGCAGAAACCCGCGGCAAAATCTTTTCGTATCATTTCCTGAACCTGCGCCGATACTTCATACCTGCCTGATTCCTTAAGGGCTCGCATGCAGTCCGCCACCTGGACGTCGCTGCCGGTAATCGCATAAAGCAGCCGCTCCAGATTAGATGAGATCAGAATGTCCATAGACGGGGAAATCGTGGTGTGGAACGGCCTGTTTCTATCGTACACGCCGGTGGTAATAAATTCCGTCAGCACATTGTTTTCGTTGGACGCGCAGATAAAACGGTTTACCGGGAGCCCCATCCGCTTGGCGTACCAGCCGGCGAGAATGTTGCCGAAATTGCCTGTAGGCACCGAGAAGTTCAGCGGTGCTCCCGGGGCGATCCGTCCCGCGTTTACAAAATCGCAATATGCCGAGAAATAGTAGACGATCTGCGGCAGCAGCCGCCCCCAGTTAATCGAATTGGCCGAGGATAGGAACCATCCTCTCTCCGAAAGCTGTTCCGCCAGGGCTTTATCGCCGAATATGGTTTTCACGCCGCTCTGGGCGTCGTCAAAATTTCCATCCACAGCGCAGACAAGGACATTTTCACCCGTCTGGGTGAGCATTTGCAGTCGCTGTACGTCGGAAACGCCGTCCCGTGGATAAAAAACTAATATTTTTGTGCCGGGCACATCCGCAAAGCCCTCCAGAGCGGCCTTTCCCGTATCGCCGGAGGTAGCCACAAGAATGCAGACTTTCCGGTTTTCCCCGCACTTTTCCAAGGAGGAGGTCATTAGGTGCGGCAGCATTTGCAGGGCCATATCCTTGAATGCGCATGTTGGCCCGTGCCATAGTTCCAAAAAGCCTGTCGCCGGGTCGATAAAGCGTATTGGCGCGATGGCGGCGTCATTAAAATTGTCGCCATAAGCGGCGGCCACGATGGTCCGGATTTCCTCCGCCGTATATTCGGAGAGATATCTTCCGATGATCTGTTCGGAGCGACCCCGATAGTCCATCCGGCACATTGCCGCGAGCGTTTCGCGCCCTATCGTCGGAATTTTGGCAGGAACATAAAGCCCCCCATCCGGCGCAAGGCCGTTTATCACAGCCTGCGGCGCGCCGATTCGCACCGCTGCGTTTCTTGTGCTGAAATACTCCATGCTGCCCCCTCATTCAAATGCATTTTCAATATGGTTCATTTCAATGCGGCCTTTGCCGTAATAGATTTCAATCACGTCAAAGCGCGGCTGAAGGCCGGTCTCATTGGCGGCCAGCCAAATCAGCGCCGTTTTTCGGATTTTTTCCCGCTTCGCTTCGGTTACATATTCCCGTGCCTCGGCAAAGCGCGCATCCTTCCTGAGCTTTACTTCGACAAACACAATACAGCCCCGATCCTCGGCAATGATATCGATTTCCCCGAATCGGCAGGAATAATTCATTCCCACGACCCTGAAGCCCTTTTTCCTCAAATACCTGGCCGCCTCGGCCTCGCCCTCGCGCCCCTGCAGCTTTGTTCTGTCCACAGTTCCGCCCCTCAATGGATCTTTTTCAGAAAAGACATCCGGTGAATTTCACTTGGCCCAATTTTGCGTAAGACCAGGTAATGCTCCGCCGTACCGTAGCCTTTATGCCTGTCGAATCCGTATTCCGGATATTTTTCCGCCATTTCCAGCATATACCTGTCCCTGGTGACCTTGGCGATTATCGAAGCGGCGGCAATGGAGGCGCATTTGCCGTCTCCACCTATGACGCAGCGGCTGGATATGCCGATTCCCGCGTTGCAGTTGCCGTCGATCAGGGCCAGCGCCGGCATAACGGAGAGTTTTTCGATGGCACGGTTCATGGCCAGATATGTAGCCTGCAGGATATTAAGCGTTTCGATTTCCGCCACCGTTGCAAAGGCCACTCCGTAAGCGACGGCCCGGCTGACGATGATGTCGTAAAGCGCGTCCCGGCGCTTGGGCGTAAGCTTCTTGGAATCGTTCAGCCCCGCTATCTCAAGATTGCGGGGCAAAATCACCGCGGCGGCGCATACGGGACCGGCCAAGGGGCCTCGGCCGGCCTCGTCCACGCCGCATATCGGCGAAATTCCGTCGTCCAGAAGCGCCGTCTCCAGTGCCCAAAGCCCCGTCACGACTCCGCCTCCGGCAGCTCAAGTGTGAGCCTGCCCAGCTTGCCGCCGCGAAATTCGTCCAGAAGGACGGCCGACATCCGTTCGGTATCGGGTTCCGCGCCCGAAAGCAGAAAGCCGCGCCTTTTTGCCGCCGCCATCAGCAGATCAAAGCCGCCCGCGCCATCCCCGACAATGCCGTACCGCTTCTCCAGAGCCTGCGGGTAATCCCGCCGCAGCCTGACCAGAAAGTTTGCCGCGAGGGTTTCCCTGTCCAGAACCTCGTCTTTTATCGCACCCGTGACGGCCAGAAGTTCTCCCACCTCCTGATTGTCAAACCGGGGCCAAAGAATCCCCGGCGTGTCAAGAAGCTCCAGCCCCCTGTCCACGGTAATCCACTGGCGGCCCCTGGTCACGCCGGGACGGTCTGATGCGGCGGCGACTTTCCGTCCCGCCACTTTGTTGATAAAGGTGGATTTGCCCACGTTGGGGATGCCCAGCACCATTGCCCTTACCGGACGGCCGGTCTGCCCCTTTTGCGCGTAAGCTTCCAGCTTATCCTTAAGCAGCGAACGGACGGCGGTCGGAAAGCCCGATACGCCTTTCCCGCTCCTGCAGTCCGTTTCAAGAACGGAGTATCCCAGCTTTTTGAAATGCTCCCGCCATTTTGCGGTGGCGGCGGGATCGGCCTGATCGATCCTGTTGAGGATAATGAGCCGCGGTCTGCCGCCGGCCATCCGGTCGATATCCGGGTTGCGGCTGGCGGCGGGTATCCGGGCGTCCAGCAGCTCGCATACGGCGTCCACCAGCTTCACATTGTCCTCTATCATCCGCCCGGCCTTGGTCATATGGCCGGGAAACCATTGGATATTCAGTTTTTCAATTCCATTATCCTGCATTTTTTCTCCCTGCGCAAAGTTCAGTTCCGATACACGCTCCCAAAATTTTTCAGCGGGAAAACCGTCACATAAACCTTGCCCATAATACTTCTTTCGTCCACAAAGCCGATTCGCTCATCCCGGCTGTCGTTGGATTTCATCCGGTTATCACCCATGACAAAAATGCAGCCCTCCGGCACCGTGACCGGGCCGTAAAAATCCTCCCGCTCCTTTGTCAGCTCCGCAATATAAGGCTCATCCAGGATCTCGCCGTCCACATAGACAATGCCGTTTTCAAAATCAATATCAACCGTCTGCCCCGCAACCGCAATAATACGCTTGACCAGAGGTTCATCCTTGAATGACCCCTTCCGGAAAACCACAATGTCGCCCTGCTCGGGGGTATAGAACAGCCTGGATATTACGATTTTATCCGCATCCTCCAATGTGGGGTACATGGAGGAACCTATCACGTCCACAAGGCGCACAAAAAATGAGAACAGCAAAACGCAAAACACAAGCGCTGCCACAACGCACTGTATCCAGTCGTATACCTCCGAGCGTTTGGGCAGGCTGCCGGGCTCTCCCAGCCCGGACGGTTCGTTCTGTGTCTCATGGATTTTGGGCAAATTTTCCTTCATCCTGATACCTCGGTCCTGCAATTATTTAAAGACTATTTTATTATTATACTATATTATCCATATTGCAATCAATATAAAATATCCCGCTTTTCCAGCAGAAAAAGCGGGATATTTTATCTTCAGCGTCATATACGCTCTTTGACCTTCGCCTTTTTGCCTACACGATCGCGCAGATAGTAGAGCTTTGCTCTGCGCACCTTGCCGTGCCTGATGGTCTCCACGGATACGATCGTAGGAGAATGCACCGGAAAAACTTTCTCGCAGCCGACGCCGTAGCTGATACGGCGGACGGTGATCGTCTCGTTGATGCCGCCATGCTTCTTGGCAATGATGGTGCCGTCAAAGGCCTGATTACGCACACGGCTGCCTTCCTTAACCCGGACGGTGACACGTACGGTGTCGCCGACGTTCATAGCGGGCAGCTCAGGCTTCATGTACTGTTCGGTCAGGGTTTTGACCAAATCCATAGTATATCCCTCTTTCTGTCAGGCGTTCATACCGGTGGACAGAGCCATGCATCGGCAGCGGACCGTCTAGATACTGCGCTCAATGGCGCAGGCCATAATATGTTAGCATAATTCATTTACGTTTGCAATAGGTTTTTTCACCTGAAAACCAACA
>DIRC01000053.1 GCA_002427465.1 Clostridiales bacterium UBA5446
CTCAGGCGCTTTGCTAATATAACACTAACCCCGGGCCGTGTCAAGCCTTTTTTTAAAAATTTCGCTCTTATTTCACCCGGTTCTCAATCCGGCCCACGCCGTCTATTTCGCAGAGGATCACATCGCCTGATTTTAGGTATTGCGGCGGCTCAAATCCCATGCCCACGCCTGCAGGCGTCCCCATTGCAATGATTGTCCCGGCCTTCAGCGTCATTCCCCGGGAAAGCTCGCTGATCACATACGCCACATCAAATATCATATTTGCGGTATTGCTGTTCTGACGCGTCTGCCCATTCACAAGGCAGCGAATATTGTACTCCGGAGGCCAGGGCAGCTCGTCCCTCAAAACAATCCAGGGTCCCATTGCCGTATGCGTATCCAGGCTTTTGCCAAAATAGAACTGCTTATGGTCCTTCTGGAGGTTTCGGGCTGATATATCGTTGAGGACGCAATACCCTAAAACGTAGTTGGGCGCCTCCTCATATGAAACGCCATAAGCGTCCTTTCCCAGAATCACAGCCAGCTCCGCCTCATAGTCAAGGCTGTCCACAATATCGAAATGCCCGTCTATGCCCTCTCCCGGCCCGATGATCCGCGCAGCCCGCTTGCTGAAGTACACGGCCTTACCCTCGTTGCGGACAAAGTTTTCTTTTCCCCAACGGGCGGCTTCCTCGCTGTGGTCATTATAGTTCATACCGAGGCAGATCACGTCCTGCCGCGGCTCGGGTATCGGTGAAAGCAGCCTGACTTCGGAAAGGGGTGTTCCTTCGCCAACCGCCAGGGTGTCGGCCGGAACCGACATGATCTTTCCTATCAGCTCATACATATCCGCCGCGGCTTCAAAGACCTTTTCTCCGTCGGAAACGCCGGCAAAGGTTCTTCCATTAACCTTACATGTAACAAGCTTCATATCGCAATCCTCACTTAATAAGCGTAATATTGCCAATCAGCGGCAGCGGGCTGCGCTTTCCTTTCGAGACGTTCGCCAGTCCTTTTACGAGGCAGTAAAACGCAAACACCGAGCCTGCCGCACCCCCCAGCCAGCCTAAAATCGGGATCGCGGAACAGGCGCTTACTAGCACGCAAAACAGCGTGAGGACAAGCCCCTGATTACAGTGATACTTCAAAAATTGAGAATCGGGGCGGGTGAAAAACGGGATCAGAAACAGCAGGCCAAGATAGCACAAATAGCCCATGCTGCGGTTCATGTCGGCATCCGCATCGTATTGGCCGCTGTACACCCCCGCATTGGCGCCGGGCCCGCCGTATTCCCGAGTTTGTTCCCTGTCGCCGTATCGGTTATCCTGGCTCCTGTACTCTCCGCTGACCTTATATTCCTTGTAATCCTTACGCGCGGTCTCCCGGGCCTTGGCCGCACCCTCGTTCTCGCCTGTTCCGGCGCCGCAGGCCGGGCATGAGACGTCCCCGTCCGGTATATAGGCGCCGCATTTCCTGCAATAGCTCATTTTCCTGCCCCCTGCGCAGAGTAATTGTTTTAATTATACCGCATTTAAAGGAGGTTTGCAACAATAATAGGGAACGGCGGCGGACCGTTCCCTATGAGCAAAAGTTATGGCTGCCGATTTGCAGCAGCAGCGGGCGGGACCATATCCAGCTGCTTGTGGCCGTGGATGGGTTGAAGTAATAGATGGCGCCTCCGGACGGATCCCAGCCGTTGATGGCATCCCTTGCAGCATTATATGCGCTGCTCGACACCGGCTGGTTCCATTGCCCGTCGGTCAGGCAGGTAAACGCGCCGGATTGGTAGATCACCCCGGAAATCGTATTGGGGAAAGATGGATGCTCCACCCGGTTGAGCACCACCGCGCCCACGGCCACCTGGCCGGTATATGGTTCACCCCTTGCCTCCGCCGAGATAAGGCGTGCAAGCAGGTCCAAATTACCGGAACCCTCGCTGCTTTGGGAGGCTTGTCCGGTGGGCAGGCCGATTGCCTCCAGGGTTGCCGGCCCCGCTTTGCCATCCACAGTGAGCTTATTTGCCTTCTGGAATGCCTTCACGGCCGCTTCGGTGCGGCTGCCGAAAATGCCGTCAATGCTTCCATTATAATATCCCCAGTCGCGCAGGCGTATTTGGATTTCTTTTACCGTATTCCCCGTAGACCCGCGTTTATATGACACAGCGTCCACTGACTGAGCCAAGGCTATAATCAGGATATTCACTGTAAAGACGACAACAAGAGCCAAAATGAGTTTCCGTTTGTTTTCCATTAAAATCGCTCCTTCGTATTTAGCATACGAAGGAGCGACCAAAGTTATGAGTTAAAAAATTTGTCATTCCGCCGGGCCGACAACGATGCGGACGCCCGTATCCTCAATCACCGTCAGGCCGTTTTCAAGGGTCAGGCTTTCGGCCCCCCGTTCAACAGCGGCTTCCTCTCCGCTGATTTCCAGCGTTCCGCCATTGACTGTGATCGTCCCCGAGCAACTGATTCCATAGGCCCCCGCCGCACTAACGGTCAAGCGCCCGTCTCCGCTTATGGTCAGGTTAGCCTGTGTCCCATCCTCCGCCTCAACGCCCGCAATGGCGGACATCCCGTTCATGGCCTCAATGGTACTTTCCCCATGAATCACGATCTCCAGCTCACCGACAAAATAAATGGCGTTGGACGAGCCGTAATCCGCAAGGATAGCCGTGTTGTCCAGGGTCAGCACGCCGTCCTTATAGTCCGAACCCTTGTACAGAAGGCCGGTGGGCTGGCTGTTTGTCACCACGGGTATCCCGCATATCGAAAGCTCAGAAACCGGCTGGGGGTCCGGCAGAACTCCATTGTCCGGAGTCGCTGTCGGCCCTGAAACGTCCGTTGGAGAGGTGTTGGGCAGATCGTTTTTATTGCCGCAGGCGGCAAATGCCATCAGCATCAGCACGGCGGCCATGATGGAAATTGTCTTTTTCATGATGATATTCACAGGGTCTTCAGCCTTTCCGTAACTTGATCTCTTCGATAATATCGGCCATGAACGCGGAAAACGCCATGCTCCCCATATCGCCGCCGGAGCGGGTGCGTACGGATACGTTTCCGGCTTCCGCTTCTTTATCCCCCAGAACAAGCATATAGGGGATCTTCATATTCTGGGCTTCCCTGATCTTATAGCCGATCTTTTCGTTGCGCAAATCGGTCTCGGCGCGTATGCCAGCTTCGGTAAGCGCTTGCGTAAGCTGCATTGCATAGTCTGCCGTGCGGTCCGTAATCGGCATTACCTTAACCTGCACCGGGGCGAGCCATGTGGGGAAAGCGCCGCCGAAATGCTCCGTAATCACGCCGAT
>DIRC01000049.1:0-215 GCA_002427465.1 Clostridiales bacterium UBA5446
CATGGGGAGCGTGGATTGAAATGATTCTCCCCTGCGCAAGGGGTCGACATAGGCCAGGTCGCTCCCCGCATGGGGAGCGTGGATTGAAATATTTTGATGGCGCGGATGACATGGGTATTTGGCTGTCGCTCCCCGCATGGGGAGCGTGGATTGAAATCCGTGAAACCCGTCTGCATGGCCGTAGTAACCGTCGTCGCTCCCCGCATGGGGAGCGT
>DIRC01000049.1:410-19685 GCA_002427465.1 Clostridiales bacterium UBA5446
CATGGGGAGCGTGGATTGAAATATAAGGGGGGTTATCTAGTGAACTATGGCGTGTAGTCGCTCCCCGCATGGGGAGCGTGGATTGAAATTTGCTGTCCCCGAAGTAGACGTTTTCAGCGACGAGTCGCTCCCCGCATGGGGAGCGTGGATTGAAATCCTTTGACGCCGAACAGGGCGCGGAAAACATCAGCGTCGCTCCCCGCATGGTGGGCGTGGATTGAAATCTACTTAATTATTTTTAGAAGCCGGATGATCATGGTCGCTCCCCGCATGGTGGGCGTGGATTGAAATTATGCCTGGGAGATCGCCAACGTCAAGATGCTGGAGTCGCTCCCCGCATGGTGGGCGTGGATTGAAATAGCCTGAAAGTTATAAGAAGATCCAGATTTATAAAGTCGCTCCCCGCATGGGGAGCGTGGATTGAAATACAACGATCCTTTGGACGGCTATTGTTGCGGTAGTCGCTCCCCGCATGGGGAGCGTGGATTGAAATATGCTTAAAAAGTCTAGGAAAATCAATGACTTTTAGTCGCTCCCCGCATGGTGGGCGTGGATTGAAATCAGTCGGCAAACTCGACCAGATACAGCAGCCAGTGTCGCTCCCCCCACGGGGACGGTTTGATGGTCGTCTTTGTGGGGCTCTTAGTGGTGTCAAGTCCAGAATACTCTGCCTGCAGTGATCACCAGTGATTGGCCGGCGGAGTCCATAAATCAAATATGCTGGAACGGCTGAACTTGGCCGCGGCCCGCTGCGCCGGGCCCGCGCCCGAGAAAACGATTTGACTCGGCCAGGACGCTAAAAAGTCACAGTTTCCCCCAAAAGGGGTACCTGTGACTTTTTTTATTCCGACAAATATGATATGATCATACAAAAAGATAAAACCACGCGATATGGGTGATTTCAGGGAGGACTAAGAATGGAAAAATCAAAAGTATTCTTTACCAATATGCACACGACCCTACAGGAAAATCTGCCGCAAAAACTCAGGCGCCTCATCCTGTCAGCCGGCATCGAACAGATCGAATTCGAAAGAAAATATACCGCCATCAAGCTGCATTTCGGCGAACCGGGGAACCTGGCCTTTCTTCGCCCCAACTACGCCAGGGTCGTGGCCGACGTGGTTCGGGAACGTAACGGCAAGCCCTTTCTGACCGATTGCAACACCCTTTATGTGGGCGGCAGAAAAAACGCCCTGGATCATATCGACGCCGCCTATGGAAACGGGTTTTCTCCGCTGAGTACCGGCTGCCACGTCATTATCGCCGACGGGCTCAAGGGAACCGACGAGGCCCTTGTCCCCGTTGAACGCGGCGAATATGTAAAAACGGCGAAGATCGGCCGCGCGATTATGGACGCCGACGTGTTCATCTCCCTGACCCATTTCAAGGGCCATCAATCCACCGGCTTCGGCGGCACGCTGAAAAACATCGGCATGGGCTGCGGTTCGCGGGCAGGCAAGATGGAAATGCACAGCAGCGGAAAACCCTCCGTCAAACAGAAAAAATGTATCGGCTGCGGCTGCTGTGCAAAAAACTGCGCTCACAGCGCCATTACGATCACAGACGGGAAGGCGAGCATCAACCATGACAGGTGCGTCGGCTGCGGCCGGTGCATCGGCGTCTGTCCAATGGACGCCGTGCACCCGGCTTCGGACGAATCCAACGACATCCTGAACCGGAAGATAGCTGAATACGCCTTTGCCGTCATCCATGGCCGCCCCCACTTCCATATCAGCCTTGTTGTGGACGTATCGCCCAATTGCGACTGCCTCGCCGGAAACGATATCCCCATCGTGCCGGATGTGGGCATGTTCGCCTCCTTCGATCCGGTGGCTCTTGATCTGGCCTGCGTCGACGCGGTAAACCGCCAGCCCGTGATCCAAGGCAGCCGGCTAGATAAGCAGGGCTGCATACATCACGATCATTTCCGGGATGTCCACCCCGATACCGACTGGCGGGTGTCGATAGACCATGCTGTGAAGCTGGGTCTGGGCAGCGACGAATATACGCTGATTGAACTATAAAACAACCCTCCCGCCTTCAGCGAGGCGGGAGGGCTGCTCCGTCCGGAACGGCGGCTGGGCCGCCTGGCCGGTCAGTCAAGCTTTTCTATAATTTCGCGGTATTCGCTGTCCTGGGAATTTTGCAGCGGCGCCTCCGCCTTATATCGGGCAACGATGGCCTTGGCCTTTTCCGGCGGAATGATCGTCCCGGCGCCGGCAACGCATCCTCCGGGACAGTTCATGCCCTCCAGAAGATATCCATCGTATTTCCCCGCCTTGGCCAGGGTCATCATCTTCCGGCACTCTCTCAGGCCGTCTGCGAAAACCATCTTGACCTCCCGGTCGGGGTCCATCCGCGCGATAACGTCCTTGACGGCTTCGGCAACGCCGCCGCCCACGGCAAAGCCCCTGCCGCCCGCTGTAGCGTCTGAAAACGGCTTGCCGTCCGGAAGCTCGCTGAAACGGATATCTTTTGCCTCAAACATCCCCTGAAGCTCCTCAAATGTCAGGACAAAATCCACGTCGCTTCGGATTCTCCTGCGGCTGGCCTCAAGCTTTTTCGCGGCGCAGGGTCCGATGAACACGACTTTGCAGTCAGGGTATTCTTTTTTCATTAGCCGGGCCGTGTAAACCATAGGCGTAAGCGCCATGGAAATGCAGCCGGCGTATTCCGGAAACAGCTTTTTCACCATTACCGCCCAGGACGGGCAGCAGGAGGTGGCCATAAATGGCTGTTCAGCAGGCACCTTGCGGATAAAATCCTCCGCCTCGTCAATGGTGCACATATCCGCGCCGATGGCGACCTCCACCGTCCGGTCAAACCCCAGCACCTCCATGGCACTGGCCAGCTTTTCCGGCGTGGCGGCCGGGCCGAACTGGCCCACAAAGGCCGGCGCTACGATCGCGATAACTTTTCCCTTATTCTTGATGGCCTGAATCACCTGGAAGATCTGTCCCTTATCGACGATCGCGCCGAAGGGGCACTCCACCAGGCACATTCCGCAGGATACGCACTTGTCGTAGTCGATCTCGGCCCGGCCATGCTCGTCCATGCCGATGGCGTCCATTCCGCAGGCCTTCTGACAAGGCCTTTCAAGGAACACAATGGCATTGTACGGGCATGCGGCCTCACATTTCCCGCAGCGGATGCACTTCTGGGGATCTATATAGGATCTGCCGTTAATCGTGGAAATCGCGTTCTTCGGGCAAACCTTTTTGCAAGACTGCGCCAGACAGTTCTGACAGTGCTCGGTTACCTTGTATTGCTTCGTGGGGCAGGCATTGCAGGCATACGGAATAATATTGATCAGCGGCGGCTCATAATATTTTTCGGCTACCGCGCTGTCCTCCACATTATCTGAAATCAGCATATGCTCATGAACGGGCTGAAGCGGCAGCCCCATGGCCAGGCGGATACGCTCCCCAACTATTGCCCTTTCAAGAAAAATCGACGTGCGATGAACCGCCTGATCGCCCGGCACAATCTTATACGGAAGCTCCCCAATGCGGGTATAATCCTCACCCTCGTACGCCAGCCGCGCCACCTCGGTAAACACCTTTTTCCTTGTATCGGTAATTAATGACGGAACGCCTCTCATATTTCCTCCCAAACAAATTCTATTTCTATTCTTCACAAAGTTACCGCGACCCCAATAGGCCCCGGCCCTTGGACGTAAACAGACGATTTTTATAATACCTGTTTTTTACCCGCTTTTCAAGTCCTTAAATATCTTCCAATTTTCTGCCGGAAATATGCGGATAAACGCCTGTGCTCTTTACCGTTCCGGCAAAAAACCGTATTTCATCTGCCGACTTGGTTCATAATAAACAATACACGCCATACTTTGACCTGTGCCTTTTCCCCACCCCATGCGAGAATTGAAAAACACGCTTATACCGTGCCCGCGCCGCAGTAATGGCGCCGCGGCAAAACCCGACGATAAGGAGGCATCCCTTTGAAAAAACTAATTATGCCGATATGCTTCGCCGTCCTGCTTTCAGCCCTTTCCGGCTGCGGCGGCAACAAAAATCCGAACACGACGCAAACGCCCGCCCCCGCAACCCCGTCTATGACCGCCGTCCCGTCGGCCACCCCCTCTGCCGGGAATACCGTTTCGGACTATTTTCCCATTCTCGAAAACGTCCAGTATATTTATCAGGGGGAAGGC
The DNA here is from genome assembly GCA_002427465.1 of Clostridiales bacterium UBA5446. Lineage (GTDB taxonomy): Bacteria > Bacillota > Clostridia > Oscillospirales > Oscillospiraceae > Scatomorpha. The sequence goes on from DIRC01000049.1 coordinate 4,582, forward strand.
AACGAGTATGCCGGCTACGACGTTTTTATCGATTATACGGATGATACGAAAATCCAGCAGCGGCTGAACAACGGCGGCACCGTGGTCAGCCGGGTCATTGCGGTAACGGACGAACAGGCTGTCTGCGTCTATCGCCGGGAGGAGAGCTATTTCCGTGAAAACCACCTGAATAAAACAGACGGCATCCAAGACGTCCTTCTGATGGCGCCCATAGAGGCGGGCGCATCCTGGGTCCTTGAAGACGGCCTCAAAAGAACCATAACCGATGTTTCCGCAGAGGTCGAGACCCCCTCGGGGACTTATTCCGCCGTTGCCGTTGAAACTGAATACGACGGGGGGAAAACCACCTGGTACTACGCCAAGGGCGTCGGCCTGGTCAAAACCGTTTCCAGCGGAGAGGAGGGATACGAGGTACTCTCCGTCCTTTCCGAGATCCGCAAGGAAACGCCCTTTGTTCAGACCGTCCGCTTTTATTATCCCAATGCCCAAGACGGCAAGATTTATTACAAAGACAAGGAGCTGGGCTTCAAGACAAATGAAATCACCAGGCTCTCCCTGGAGGAGGCCTACAGGACGGACGTCCCGGACACGCTGCATCCCGTCCTGACCGAAAACACGAAGATAAACAGCCTGTATCTGAACGACGACGGCTCGGTTTATCTGGATTTGAGCGGCGAATTTCTCACCGAGATGAACGCCGGCTCCGGGCTGGAGGCCATGATCCTTCAATGCGTCGCCAACACCTTCGGCTCATACTACGGTACGGACGGAATTATCCTGACGGTGGACGGCAGCCCTTATACTTCGGGCCATATCTCCCTGACAAAAGGCGAGCTTCTTTCCGTGAATACCGAAGGCGCCGCCGAAATCCCCTGAGCCGCCCGGTAAACCCCGGGGTTTGGACAGGCCCGCGCCGTACTTTACAATGTGTGATATCGTCACGGTTATTCCCCCCAAAGGCTGTATAATAAAATCAAAATCAAAGGGGGATTACGTGATGAAATACGTTCTGGGAGCCTTAATAGGCGGCGTCGTCGGATATTTGGTGCTGTACAGGCTCATCGGCTGCTCCACCGGAGCCTGCCCGATAACGGCCAACCCCTATATTTCAGTCATATACGGCATCATTATGGGCCTGCTGGTAGCCGGAAGCGCTTAATTGCCGGCGCACCGGTCGGTTTGGGAATATTCCCGGCCGATCCCCGGCATTGCCGGAATGCATACCGATACTCAGGCTGGAAAACGGAGCGCCCGCCGGTTTTAAGGCGGGCGTTCTGTTTTTTTGATGCTTTTTGGCATTTCCCCCCGAAATATGGACAAGCCCGCGTTGAAAAAAATAGTGATTTTGACTTGACATGGGAGATGATGGGTGTTAACATATCTAAAAAACCTACGAAAGGGGAAGCATTTTGAAAAATCCGGGCCAGGCCGTTTTCATGATGGATATGTGCATGCCCATGTGCGAGATGTACATGTGCATGTCTTGCCGCGCCCTGATTCCGAAATACTTTCCGCTCAGATACAACGTGTAACAGCCGCGGTTTTTGTCCGCGTGAGCAAAGCAGGAAGTTTTCGGGCTTCCTGCTTTTTGTTTCCTCAAAATGCACTGTTCATTAAAAAGAGGCGAATGTATTGATAGAATTGCGCAATATTTCAAAAACCTATACGGACGGCGAAACTTCCGTAGAAGCCGTCCGTGATGTGAACCTGACCATAGGGGACGGCGAAATCTTCGGCATTATCGGACTGTCGGGCGCTGGAAAATCCACCCTTGTCCGCTGCATCAACTACCTGGAACGCCCCACCTCCGGAGAGGTCGTTGTGGACGGTGTGGCGCTCGGCTCGCTCTCCAGGCGGCAGCTTCTGGTCAAGCGCCGGGAGATGTCGATGATCTTTCAGGGCTTCAACCTGCTGGAGCAGCGCACGGCTCTTCGCAACGTCTGCTATCCGCTGGAAATCGCCGGCGTGAATCGGGCGGCGGCAAAGGAGAAAGCCCTGGAGCTTTTGAGTCTGGTGGGCCTTTCAGACAAGGCCGGCGCCTATCCCGCGCAGCTCTCCGGCGGCCAGCAGCAGCGTGTCGCCATCGCCAGAGCTCTGGCCTCCGATCCCAGGGTGCTCCTGTGCGACGAGGCCACAAGCGCCCTAGACCCGAACACCACCCGCTCTATTCTGGAGCTTTTGCAGAGCATCAACCGCACCCTGGGCGTCACCATAATCGTCATCACCCACGAAATGCGGGTCATCGAGCAGATATGCAGCCGGGTGGCGGTCATGGATTCAAGCCAGGTCGTAGAAACCGGCCCCGTACGGGATGTGTTCCTCTCACCGAAATCCAGCACGGCCAAGGACCTGATCCTCCCCAAAAGCGGCACGGTGGAAAGTATGAACGGCAGGCGCGGGCTTCGCCTGATCTTCGACGGCCAGTCCGCTTTTGAGCCGATCATTTCCAATCTGACACTGGAATGCAATACGCCGGTGAACATTCTTATCGCCAATACCAAAAGCATCGAGGGCCGCGCCTATGGACAGATGATCCTTCAGCTTCCCGGGGACAGCGCCTCAGTTGCGATGATCACAGATTATTTGGACAAAAGGCATGTCCATTGGGAGGAGGTTGATATCAATGCTGAACAGTAAACTGTTACAGCTACTGATGACCGGGATACTGGAAACCCTCTATATGACTCTGGGTTCCACAGCCCTTGCCTATCTGCTTGGCCTCCCCCTTGGCGTTATCCTCTATGTGACCAGCGCCGGCGGAATCCGCCCCAACAGAACCGTTAATTCAGTTTTGGGCTTCATTGTCAATTTTCTGCGCTCCGTACCATTTATCGTGCTGCTGATCGCCATAATCCCCTTCACCCGCGCCATAGTCGGAACCACCATCGGCTCCACCGCGACCATCGTTCCGCTGGTTGTGGCGGCGGCGCCTTTCGTGGCAAGAATGGTGGAGTCCTCCCTGCAGGAGGTCAACCGCGGCGTGATCGAGGCTGCCGAATCCATGGGTTCGGATACCCTGCAGATCATCCTGAAAGTCCTTATCCCCGAGGCGAAGCCGTCCCTCGTCACCGGAAGCGCCATTGCGGTCACCACCATCCTGGGGTATTCCGCCATGGCCGGATTTGTGGGAGGCGGCGGTCTGGGCGCCATCGCCATCAACTATGGCTATCACCGCTATCAGGAAGACGTCATGTTCATCACCGTGATCCTGCTGGTGATCATCGTCCAAATTTTCCAGGAAACCGGTATGCGGATCTCCCTGTCTTCCGATAAGCGGATCAGCCAGAAACGGTAAAGTTAACCGACTAAATTATTAAAAAATTTTTGGAGGAAAATAAAATGAAAAAGACGTTTGCAATTTTATTGGCCCTTACCCTCTCACTGTCCATACTTGGGGGATGCGGCGCCGCACCTGCCGGAACCCCTAGCCCCACCGAAACCCCCGACGCTGAAGATAAGACCATCACCGTAGGCGCCTCCGTCACCCCCCACGCCGAGATCCTCGCCGTAGCCGCGGAGCTGCTGGAGGACCAGGGCTACACGCTTAATATCGTGGAGTTCAACGACTACGTTCTGCCCAACACCGCCACCGAGTCCGGCGAGCTGGACGCCAACTTCTTCCAGCACCAGCCTTATCTGACCAACTTCAACGATGAGAACGGCACCCATCTGGTCTCTGTGGCCGCCATCCATTATGAGCCCTTCGGCATCTATGCCGGTAAGACCACCGACCTTTCTCAGCTTGCCGACGGCGCCACCATCGCTATTCCCAACGACGGCACCAACGAAGCCCGCGCGCTCCTGCTGCTGGAGGCCCAGGGCCTCATCACCCTGGCGGACGACGCGAGCTTCACCGCAACCAAACTCGACATTCAGGATAACCCCAAGAATCTTGTGATCGAGGAGCTTGAGGCGGCCCAGCTTGTCCGTGCGCTGCCCGACGTGGACCTGGCAGTCATCAACGGCAACTATGCCATCGGCGGCGGACTGCGGGTAAGCGAAGCTCTGGCCGTGGAGGACGCCTCCGGCGTCTCCGCCCAGACCTACGGCAACATCCTTGTGGTGAAGGAAGGCAACGAGAACCTGCCGAAAATCCAGGCGCTGGCCGCCGCTCTGCAGAGCGACCAGGTGCGCGAGTTCATCGAGTCCACCTATGACGGCGCCGTCGTCCCCCTGTTCTAAAGCGCCGGGATACCCCGCATAAAAATTCCGCAGGTAAAAATTTCATAAAGCGTGCCGGACTGCCAGGCAGTCCGGCACGCTTGCCTTTTACCATGTTTTGACCCCCTGCCCCAAAAGCCGGCAATGTGGTATGCTGGGCGCAGGGGTTTTCTTAAACAAATCTTAAACCCTTGTCCGGTTTATTATTAAACGGCATTCCTTTATAATAAGCGCCGAGGAGGGTTCTTATGTACAACATTCTGATCTGCGATGACGAAAAGGATATCGTCAACGCGCTGAAAATTTATCTGGCGGACCCGGGATATACGCTTTTCGAGGCCTATACGGGCAGGGAGGCCCTCGGCATGATGAGCCGCAGGGATATTCATCTGGTTCTGATGGATATTATGATGCCGGAGATGGACGGCATTTCCGCCATGGTGAAAATCCGGGAGCAGAGCAACGTGCCGGTGATTCTGCTGACCGCAAAAGGCGAGGATACCGACAAAATCCTTGGTCTGAACGTGGGCGCGGACGACTATATCACAAAGCCCTTCAACCCGGTGGAGGTGGCGGCCCGTGTAAAATCCCAGCTTCGGCGCTATATGCAGCTTGGCGGCGGCCAGGCCAGCCCCCAGACCTTCCGTGTCGGCGGCATCGAGCTGGACGACCTGCAAAAAAAGGTGACTCTGGACGGGGAATCCGTCTCCCTGACGCCCACGGAATACGACATTCTGAAGCTGCTGCTGGAACACCCGGACCAGGTGTTTTCACCTAAGGAAATCTATAAAAGGGTATGGCAGGACGAGCCTGTAGGCAGTGAGAGCACCGTGGCGGTACATATAAGGCATTTAAGGGAAAAGCTGGAGATTAACCCCGCCGAACCGCGTTATCTCAAGGTCGTATGGGGACAGGGATATAAAATTGAAAAGGGGAAGCGGGAATGAACGTAAAGCACTGGACCCACAGCCTTCTTGCGAAGACCATCGCCTTTTTTCTGCTGGTCGTCACGGCCTGCACAGCCGCGGGCTGCGTGCTGGGCGCTGTCATTTTGGTACAAGAGGGCTTTTACACCCGCAGCGAGGAACAGATCGTTCAGGAACAGCTATACTATATGGCGCAAAGCGAAAGCCGGGGTATCGTACGGGATCATCTGCTCTTCCAGGAGCTGAATATCCCGGAAACATATGAAAACACAAACTTCCGCTTTGAGCTTTTCGCGGATGACAGCGAGCGCGTGTTCGGAAACATAATGGACGCGTCCGAAACCCCCGACTACAAGTTTGTGTTTCACAGTAGTGAGTTCACAAACGACCAGGACCTCACCAGCTATACGATGCTGGTAAAGATCGACAAGAGCTTCCCGTTCTCCGACGGGTACTCGACCATAAGCGGCTTGCTTCATTTTGCCTATTCTATGCGCTATGCCGTTTATGTAATCGGTATTTTCTCAGCGTTTCTGGCAATTGCCTGTTTCGTATTTTTGATGTTTGCGGCAGGGCGCCGGGAGGGGCGGGAGGAAATATCGGCGGTTGGACTGGCGGCGATCCCCTTCGATTTGCTGACGGGCCTGCTGCTCCTTGCTGCTTTTATCGACGTCTCCGCCGTTTCCAACAGTTATTTCATGCTGCACGATGTTGCCTCCGTCGCGGTGCTTGTTCTGGGATTTATTGCCGCGCTGGTGGTCGGCACGGCATATTGCATGAACTTTGCCGTTCGCGTCAAGCTGGGCGGCTGGTGGAAAAATACCGTGGTTTTCCGCCTGGTCGTTTTCGCCGGGCGTGCTCTCCGCACGATAGGGACAGGGCTGTCGGCCCTTTTCCGCAGCCTGCCGCTGATCTGGAAAACCGTTCTGGCCCTTTTTGCCATTGCGGGTCTGGAGCTTCTGTCCTTCGGCATGTTTTACTATGACGCCTCCTGGCTGCTGATCGCCCGGTTTTTAGAGTGGCTTTTGCTCATCCCGGCAATTTTGTATCTTGCCCTCGTGCTCCTGAAACTCCAGAAGGGCAGCGAGGCGCTCGCCGCCGGGGATCTTTCCTATCAGGTGGATACCGGGCGGATGTTCTGGGATTTTAAAAGGCACGGCGAAAACTTAAACCGCATTGCCGAGGGCATGGCCTTGGCGGTGGACGAGCGCATGAGAAGCGAGCGCTTTAAAACAGAGCTTATTACCAATGTGTCCCACGACATCAAAACCCCCCTCACCTCCATCATCAATTATTCGGATCTGATCTGCAAGGAGCAGCCGGAAAACGAAAAAGTGGCGGAATACGCCGCGGTGCTGCTCCGCCAGTCCGAACGGCTGAAAAAACTGATCGAAGACCTGGTTGAGGCCTCCAAGGCTTCCACAGGCAGCGTGGATGTGCTGGCGGCGCCCTGCGAGGTGGGGGTGCTGCTGACACAGACGGTGGGGGAATATGAGCAGCGCCTGCGGGAAAACGATTTGGAGCTGATTGCCAAGCAGCCGGAAACCCCCGTCAGAATCATGGCCGACGGCCGGCACCTTTGGCGCGTGTTTGATAACCTGATGAATAACGTATGCAAGTACGCCCAGGGCGGCACGCGCGTTTATCTGACCGTGGAAGAAAAAAATGGCGAGGCGGCAATTTCCTTCAAAAACACCTCGAAATACCCCCTTGATATTTCAGCGGACGAGTTGATGGCCCGGTTTGTCCGCGGCGACAGCGCCAGAAGCACCGACGGCAACGGCCTCGGCCTGTCCATTGCCCGGAGTTTGACGGAGCTGCAAAACGGAAGATTGGAGCTTACCGTGGACGGCGATTTATTCAAAGTGGTTTTATATTTCAGCAGTATCTAGGATCAGGCAGAAAAACAGAGCGGCCAACCGAATCTATCGGAAGGCCGCCCTTTTTGGCGCGATTGCCGCCTGATTCATTCGGGCGGTTTAGTAGTTTTCTGCTCTGACCTCGAAAAAGCTCTGGCTGTATTTACAGACCGGGCAGACCTCCGGCGCTTTCTTGCCCATGGCCAAATGCCCGCATATGCGGCATTCCCAGATGGTCTCCTCGCTCTTTTCGAAGACTTTCTGCATCTCCACGTTGCGAAGCAGCGCACGGTAGCGTGTCTCATGGGCCTTTTCTATATCGGCAACCCGCCGGAATCTGGCGGCCAGGTCGGTAAAGCCCTCCTCCTCCGCATCCTTGGCAAACCGGTCGTACATATCCGTCCATTCATAGTTTTCGCCTTCGGCGGCCTGAAGCAGGTTGCGGGCGGTATCCCCAATATGGCCCAGTTCCTCATACCACACCCTGGCATGCTCCTGCTCGTTCCTGGCGGTCTGCAGGAAGATCGCCGCGATCTGATCGCAGCCTTCCCTCTGGGCAACTTGGGCAAAATAGGTGTATTTGTTCCTTGCCTGGCTTTCCCCGGCAAAAGCCTCCGCCAGGTTTTTTTCGGTTTTTGTCCCGGCATATTGATTCGCTAAAGCCGGTTTTTCGGCCAGCTTTTCAAAAACGGAAGCCGGTTTACCGCAGCGTGGGCATTTGAAGCCCTCGGGCAGCGGCCCTTCGTGAATGTATCCGCACACTGTGCAGCGATATTTTTCCATGCATGAACCTCCTGATCTGATTTTAAGTATTCCCGCAAAACCGCGGCAACTATTCCCTCTGTTGGTTTACGTCCATTACCTGATCCATAAGTGATTATAGCACAACCGCCATTGCTTTCCAACCGAAAAATCCGTCCGGCGCCTATGTGCGTGACGAGATCACAGAAGGACGCCCGATGTTGGGATAAGATGGCCTCACGCTATTATTATGGGGGGATATTCCGTGGATCAAGTCACCAAGAAAAGAACGGTAAGAAAGGCAGTGGTCGATACCCGCGCGTGCGTCGCCTGCGGCTGCTGTGCAAAGGTATGCCCGCGAAATGCCATAGCCGTCGTCAAGGGCGTATACGCGGCTGTGGACGAAGCCCTCTGCGTAGGATGCGGTAAATGCAAGTCCGCCTGCCCTGCCGGGGTCATCGTGCTCATGGAGGCCGCCGTATGAAGAAACGCTGGTATGATTATCTCTGGATCGTTTCGGCCCTCTATCTGATTCTGGGTTTTTTCAACATACTTTTTGCCTGGTTCGGCCTGCTCTGCTTTCTTATTCCCCTGCTGATTGCAATCTTCGGGGGCGGAAAGGCCTATTGCAACCGATATTGCGGCAGGGGCCAGCTCTTTGAGCTGCTGGGCGGCCGCTTCGGCCTCTCCAGGAAAAAGGACATTCCCGCCTGGGTCCGCAGCAAAGGGTTTCGCTACGGGTTTCTGATCTTCTTTTTCACCATGTTCTTCAATATGCTCTGGAACACCTGGCTGGTGTTTGCCGGAGCCAAAAGCCTTGGCCAGGCGGTAACCCTGCTCTGGACCATCAAACTGCCCTGGCACTGGGCTTACACAGTGCCCGTTACGCCCTGGGTCGCTCAGTTTTCCTTCGGCTTTTACAGTGTCATGCTGACCTCAACGGTGTTGGGGCTGATCACCATGATGCTGTATAAGCCCCGATCCTGGTGCGTTTACTGCCCCATGGGAACCATGACGCAGCTCATCAGCAAAGCAAAGGCCGGCAATTCCTGCCCCGGCCGCCCCGCATAAAAACGCCTTTCCAATTCGCCGGTTGCGTACGGCCGCTTTTTGAGATAAAATGGCTCGGGGGGCGATATACACATGGCTTTGCTGAATTATCTTGAGACTGGAAGCACGGATTCCGCCTGGAACCTGGCTTTTGAGGAATACGTTCTAACGACAAAACGCGAGGGCGACTGGCTCATCCTCTGGCAGAACGCAAACACCGTGGTGGTGGGCATGAATCAGAATGCCGAGGAGGAGATCTCCCGCAGCTTCGTGGAGGCCCGCGGCATTACCGTCGTGCGCCGGACAACTGGGGGCGGCGCGGTATACCACGACCTGGGAAACCTTAACTATTCCTTCATCACCGATGCGGGGGACGCGCAGCAGCTTTCTATCACGCGGTTTACGCGGCCTGTATGCGCGGCGCTGGAATCCCTTGGCGTCTCCGCCGTACCCTCCGGCCGGAACGACATCACTATAAACGGCAAGAAGGTTTCCGGGACGGCCCAGCGCCTGCATAAGGGCCGGATTCTCCACCACGGAACCCTTCTGTTTGACAGCGACGCCGAAATGGTTGCGGGCGCACTGAACGCCGACCCGGAAAAGTTCCGGTCAAAGGCTGCCAAGTCCGTCCGCAGCCGTATCGGCAATATCCGGGAAATGCTGCCGGAGGACATGGATATCGCCGCCTTCAAGGCCCGCCTGCTTCTGGCCCTTGCCGGAGACGGCCTTCAGCGCCGCAATCTTGACCCGGCGGAACTTTCCGAGATCGGGAAGCTGGCCGATGAAAAATACCGGAGCTGGGACTGGAACTTCGGAGCGTCGCCGGCCTTCTCCATAATCTGCAAACGCCGCCTGGAGGGCGGCGCGCTGGAGGTTGGGCTTCAGGCGGCGTCAGGGATCATCGAATATGTCCGGTTCCGGGGAGACTTCATGGCCGTTGAGGACTGCTCCCCAGTGGCGGAAGCCCTGCAAAACGTCAGATTTGCCCGGAACGACGTCATGGCCGTGCTGGATGGCTTCAACCTGACGCCCATGTTCGGCGCCGTCACGGCGACGGACATTGCGGATACGATATTCGGCACTCCGGACAGTAGCCGTAAACATCCAGCCTGTGGCCGGTGATCAGATAACCCGTCTCCGCGCTCAGGCGTTTTTCATAGTCCCGCAGCGGGCAGCTGTCAATGGCAACAATCTTATTGCAGGCAAGGCACACCAGATAATGCCGGTGCTCCATCCGGTTGAACTCATAGAGATTCCGACTGTCCCCCGCAATGGTGAGCTTCCTGGCCAGACCTTTGTCCGCCAGGGCCTCCAGCGTTCTGTACACTGTGGAAAGATTTGCGGAAATCCCCCCGTCCCGCATCGCCATGAAGACCTGCTCGGCCGAAACCGGACGCTCGCTTTTTTCAAGAATACCAAGGATGGCCGAACGCCCCTTGGTATTCTTCAGGCCGCAACGCCTGACTGCTTCACCCAGCTCAACATCGTTCAACGCATACGCCCCCTATTTTCTTTATTGACATGCAGCGGAAGACGCGGCATGTTTTCTTTTTCTGCCGAAGCGGACAGCCCGCGCCCCATAGGCAATAAAATAACAGATCACCGAAAGAATGACGATCACCGCGCCCGACGCCACGTTAAGCTCATAGGACGCCCAAAGCCCCGCGGCACAGCAGAGGTTCCCCAGCACCACCGCGCAGATCATGCGGTTTTTCAGGTCGGCGGAAAACAGGGCGGCCGTGGCGGCGGGAGCCGTCAGCAGCGCCAGCACCAGAATAATCCCCACAACCCGTATGAGCACCACCACCGTCATCGCCACCAGGATAAGGAGCAGATACCCCAGAAACCCCGTCCTGACGCCCATTATCGCGGCAAACTGATCGTCAAAAAGATAGGCCTTCCAATCCTGATAGAAAAGAATCACCACCAGGGCCACCACAGCCGTCAGGCACAGCATGATATAAAGGTCTGACCTGGTCACCGACAGGATGTTCCCGAAAAGATATGAGCTGAGATCGGGGGGATACCCCGGCATCAGGGCGATAAAAAGGATTCCAAGCGCCATGCCCAGCGACCAGAACAGCCCGATGACAACATCCGAATCCGACGCGCCCCTTTTTTTGATATACCCTATGCCTAAAGCGGCGCACACGGAAAACAGGAAAGCTCCGATGATCGGCTCAAATCCCAGAAGGTATCCCAGCCCCACCCCGCCGTAAGAGGTATGGGCGATGCCGCCGCTCATCATGACCAGCTTTTTTTCGACGATGATCACGCCGATTATGCCGCAGACCACGCTGGCCAGAATTCCCGCGTAAAGGGCGTTCTGCAAAAACCGGTATTCAAACAGCGCCTGTATCATCGTGTTTCTCCTCCCCGTGATGCCTGAGCACCCTGTGGGGCAGACCATGGGCAATCAGGTCTACCGGGCAGCCGTAAAGGCTTTTTACAACATTCTCCGTCAGTTCCGGCTCGCCGTGGTAAACAAGGCTCCGGTTCATGCAGGCCAAACTGCGGACCTGGGACGACACCGCCATGAGGTCATGGGTCACAAGAATGATGGTCATGTGCCGATTCAGCTCCGCAAGCAGGCTGTATATCTGCTCCTGGGAGGCGGCGTCCACGCTGGCCGTGGGCTCGTCCAGAAGCATCAGCGCAGGCTCCGCCGCAAGGGCCCGCGCAATCAGCATCTTTTGAAATTCCCCGCCGGACAGATCCGATATCCGCCGATTGGCCAGATGCCCTATCCCCACCCGCTCGATCAGCCGGCTGGCAATTTCCCTGTCCTTTTCGGAAAACCGGAAAAACGGCTTCAGCCCTGCCCTCAGGCGGCCGGTTAGCACCACCTCCATGAGGGTGATGGGAAACTTTTTCTCCATCTCAGCCAGCTGCGGCACATAGCCGATATTCGGCCGGCTTTTCCCGCCTTCACCGCCGGATATCCGGACAGTCCCCGAAGAAATGGGAACCAGGCCGAGTATCGCCTTGAGAAGCGTGGATTTTCCGCCGCCGTTGGGGCCGATCACTCCCAGATATTCACCCGCCGCAACGTCAAGACTGACCCCTGTGACCGCAGGGGTTTGCCCGTAGCACACCGACAGGTTTTCAATATGCACAAGGGGGGCGCTCATGACATCACCTCTGCCATAAGCTCCGCCATGGACCTGAGATTGCCGATATAATCGGCAGCCAGCGGCGACAGCGCCATGGTTCTGCCACCGATTTCCTCCGCAAAAGCCTGGGACTGGCTGCTGTCGATCTCCGACTGATAAAAGATCACCTTGATCCCCTCTGCCTTGGCCAGATCAATCATCTGCTGCAGGCGCTGAACTGTCGCTTCTTTACCCTCTTCCTCAAGGGCATACATCTCCAGCGCATAATCCTCCGCAAAATATCCGAAGGCAGGGTGATAGACAATAAACTTCCGATTCTCAATCCCCTCAAGAGCCGCCGTAATGTCTTCATCCAGCGTCTCCAGATCCGCAATGTATGCGGCGGCATTTTCGCTGTATACCAACGCGTTGTCCGGGTCCAGCGCGCTCATTTCCTCGGCTATGGCCGCAACCATCACCTGCGCCCGTTTCGGGGAAAGCCAGATGTGTGGGTCCCTTTCCCCGGCCTCGAAGGTTCGCTCCGGGTAGACCTCGGCAACCTTCTCATTGAGGAACACCACCCGCACCTCTCCGGAATCCGGCAGAATATTGGCTGCCTCAGTGGGCACGCCGATGGCAAAGTATATCAACGCGTCGCTGAATTTTACCATTTGCACCGGCGTCGGCTCGTAGTTTTCCGGGCTGCTTCCCGGAGGCACCATGACGACAACCTCCGCCAAATCCCCGCAGACCGCCTCGACAAAAGTCTGCTCCGGAACGATCGTGACGGCAACCACCGGCTTTTCCGCCTCCGGCTCCACCGTACCGTTTCTCCCCGCGCCGCAGCCTGCGGTAAAGGCAATCCCCAGGGTAAGGGACAGGCAAAGAATCATTTTTATCGATTTAATGGACTTCATTCTCATCCGCCTAAAATATAGTTATTGCAAATCACTAGCATTTGCAATAACTATATTATTCCCGCTTTCGACCCCTGTCAACACGGGTTTGAAATTTTTGGGCAGAATACGCAAATTGTATCCGGTATCCCGATTTAAGAAAACATAGGGCCGCAGGGGATTCCCGGCCATTCTAAGCTAAAAGCCTTGCGGCATGAGCGCCGCCGGCGCTCATGCCGCAAGGTCATAGCTGGTCTATACAGGGTCATTTTCCGTCATTCACATACTTTTTAATGGCCCGGAAGCTCTCCCGGCTGATAACATGCTCTATTCGGCAGGCGTCCTCAACCGCCGTGTTTTTATCCACACCCAAGCGGACCAGCCAGTTGGAGATCAGCGTATGCCGCTCAAGCATGGTTTCGGCGACAGCCCTTCCCTTATCAGTCAGCTTGATAAATCCATCTGTATCCATTTCAATATATCCGTTTTCCCTGAGCTTTTTCATCGCGACGCTGACGCTCGATTTCTTGAACCCCAGCTCACCCACAACATCAATAGACCTCACCTGCGGGTTTTTATGACTCAAAATCAGGATCGTTTCAAGGTACATCTCGGAGGATTCCTGCATTTTCAAGCTTCTCATCTCCTTCCGGACAGCATTTATTACTGCCTACAGCATATCACATTATCCCCTCCGAATCAAACGAAAGCCGTACTAAAATTATTTTTCCGAGCTATTGATAAAACAAGTTAGTTCATGCTAACCTTGCGTTGGTTAGTTGACGCTGACTAACGCGGCGTCCTGTCGGCCGGCCAGACCGTCACGGTCTCTGAAATCACCGGCTAAGGCGGACAGCGGCAGGACCACGCTTTGTAACGCGCTTACCGGCTCCACCTAATTTGCCTGAAACTGGCCGGGGGCCACTGTGGAGAAAGAGGCGGCTGACAGAAATTATCTCATCAACGGACGCCCCGGCGCTACAGGGAACCGGCGTCGCCAAATCTCCGGCGGAAAAGGAAAATCCATTTAAGGGGGCTATCCGGGACTCCCCCGTTTTTCTATCTATACATTAATATGGAAAACGGATAAAAACATGATATAATAGCCGCCAATCGGCTATTATATGCATAATCGAATAATCAAAAAGTGGGGTGACACAATGTCGGAAGCATTGCTATGGGCCGCCGCCGGTACGGGCTTCACCTTTTTCATGACGGCGCTCGGCGCCGGAGTGGTATTTCTTTTCCGAAAAAATATCAGCGGCGGAATCCAGAAGATTTTTCTCGGCTTTGCCGCGGGCGTCATGATCGCGGCATCGGTATGGAGCCTTCTGATTCCTGCTATTGAGGAAGCCGAAGCCGGCGGCCAGCCCGGCTGGGTTCCGGCGGCGGGCGGCTTTATTTTGGGCGTCGTGTTCCTTTACGGACTGGACCGGCTGATCCCCCACCTGCACCCCGCTTCAAACGAACAGGAGGGGCTGTCCTCCTCCATGAAGCGCACGTCCCTGCTGGTCATGGCCGTGACTTTGCATAACATTCCCGAGGGTATGGCGGTTGGCCTGTCCTTCGCCCTGGCCGCCCAGCACGGAGGCGGCTCCGCGGCCTACGCCTCGGCCATGGCTCTGGCCCTGGGCATGGGCATCCAGAATTTCCCGGAAGGGGCCGCCATTTCGCTTCCCCTGCGGCAGGAGGGCGTCAGCCTTAAAAAATCCTTCCTGCTGGGCAGCATGTCAGGGATCGTCGAACCCGTTTTCGGGATTCTGACCGTGCTGATGGCCGGCATCATTTTGCCGTATATGCCCTGGCTTTTATCCTTCGCCGCCGGTGCGATGATGTACGTGGTGGTGGAGGAGCTGATTCCGGAAGCCCACCTGGGCGAACATTCCAACGCCGGCACCCTGGGCGTGATGAGCGGTTTTCTTGCCATGATGATCCTGGATGTTGCCCTGAGCTGACGCCCCGGCAAAAATTAAAAGAATAAAGAGGACTGAGGCGGTTAGAAAACCGCCTCAGTCCTCTCTACTATCAGCCCTTATCCGGCAGCGCATTATAAATGGCGTTGGAAATGATGACTTTGCATATCTGGGAAGTCCCCTCCGCAATTGTCAGCGCCAGGGAATCGCGGAGGAGACGCTCCACTGCGAAGCTCTTATGATATCCCCTGCCGCCATGAAGCATGAGAGACTGCCTGCAAACCTCCTGGCACATCTCGGAAGAAAAAAGCTTCAACGCGGCAATCTCCGTGGACGCGCGCATCCCCGCGTTGATCAGCGAGGCCACATGGTAAAGCATATTTCTTGCAACTGTAATGTGCGTATGCATCTCCGCAATGGGAAACGACACCCCCTGATAGGAGGAAATCACCCTGTCAAAGCTGCC
>DIRC01000049.1:19919-21523 GCA_002427465.1 Clostridiales bacterium UBA5446
GACAGCGCCAGCCGCCCGTAGTTCAGGCCCTTCTTAATCAGCGGGTAGCCCTCGTTCTCGTCTCCTATAAGGGCCTCGCTGGGAAGCCGACAGTTCTTGAACCGAATGGTTCCGGTGGGGGAATTGTTCAGCCCAAGCATTTTGTCCCTTTCGCAGATCTCAAGCCCCTCCGAATCCGCATCCACATAAAACAGGCTGACGCTGCGGCTGCGGCTGTGCGCCGAGGTTCTGGCACAGACGATATAGCCGTCCGCCACGCCGACGTTCGTCGTCCAGCATTTGGAGCCGTTTAGAAGCCAGCCTTTCCCCTTTTGAATGGCAATGGTACTGACGCCCAGCACGTCGGACCCGCCGCCTTCCTCACTGAGCGCAAAGGCCAGAAGCTTTTCGCAGGAGATCGCCGGCTTCAGCCATGCCTCCCTTTGCCATTCGCTGACCCCGTCTGCCAGAGCGTAGCAGCACTGCATCATATGAGCCGCCATGGTAAAGCCCAGGGAACCGATGCCCCTTGAAATCTCCTCCAGGAAGATTACGCTTTCAATCATGTCCCGGCCCAGGCCGCCAAGCGCCTGATCAAATGGCAGCCTGCTATATCCCAGCGCGTTTATGCGTTTGATGATCTCGGCCGGAAATGCGCCGCTGCGGTCGTATTCCGCCGCGGCCGGCCTGACCTCTCTGTCCACAAATTCACGGATCTCATTTTTTAAGCGCATCTGTTCTTCAGTCAGTATAAACATCTTCTCTTATACTCCTTTTTCCAACCCCGGGGCGCCCGGAACAGAGGCTACAAGGATACATCTGGCGTAACACGACGTTGCGTCGCATATCTCGGCCTCCACCGTACAGCCAAAAGGCGCTTTTTTTACGGTCTCGCAGGAGATCATCAGTTCATCTGAAGCGTATCCTTTGTTCAGCGAATAAAAGGTTCCGCTCTCAAAGTCGCATTTTCCCCCCAAAAGTGCCTCGCATTGCCGCCGTGCGGCGCTTTGAAGAAGGGAAAAAATATAGTCTGGAAAGCTTTCGGCAATCAGCTCCGCCCGTTCCGGCAGCTTAATCATGTATACATGCGTCCCCGGCTCCTTGCCGCAGCCGACGGATTCCATCTCCCTGGCATACCGGCCCGCAGCGCCGGCGCCGGCTGATCCGGCCCTGTAGTAGCGCAGGACGTCATTGGCGGTGATCACGCCGCAAAGCTTCCCGTCCTTGGTGATATACGCCGTCGCAGTTCCCTCGGAAATCATCCTATCGGCCAGGGATTCCATGGATACGTCTATATCCGCCGCATAGCATTCGCCTTCGGACAGATACAGCTTTGAGATTTTCTGCGACGGCGCCTCCGCCAGCACCCTGATGGCGTCCACCGTCCCGCAGATCTTTAAATCGTCGTCCACCACGGCGCACTTTGAAAACTGGGAAAGCATCGGACGGTAGAGGTTGTGCAGATCGGCGGCAATGTCGTTGTAATACAAATACATCGGCGTGCGCATCCAGTTGCCTGCCGTGTCGCAGACGCCCTCCCGGCCGCCGGGCGGCCGCCCCACACTCAGCCGGTTCAAAAGCGTGTAGCTGTCTTGGGCGGAGGACAGGATACACGACTGGCGCCC
>DIRC01000039.1:0-2923 GCA_002427465.1 Clostridiales bacterium UBA5446
GGCGCCTCATTTCAGGAGGATCGAGTCCTGCCGGAACGGCAAGACTCGATTTCAAGATTATTCAAAGGATGCCGGATCGGCTCAGCCGACCATGCAAAGGCTCTCGATCACCAGACCGTAGTCCACATAGTTCCGGGCTATCTCCAGCATCGTGCCGTCTTCGGCGATTTCCTTCAGCGTGGTATTCACCGCGTCACGCAGCTCAGTATTGCCCAGCAGGAAGCCCACGGCGTACTGCTCGGTGGAAATATCCTCGTCAAGAATCACATAGCCCTCGCCCTTGTTGGCAATCTGGAAGTTGGCAACGCCCAGGTCGGCGGCTATCGCGTCCACCGTACCCTGCTCCAGTTCCATAAAGCCCTTGTTGTAATCGGAGAGCTCCACGACGCCGGCCAGAGAAGCCAGCAGATCGGCGCATTCCTCACTGTTCAGCGCGTCGAGTGCGGAAGACGCCGCCTGGACCATCAGCGTCTTGCCCGCCAGATCCGCAAGGGAGGTAATCCCGGAATCGGCTTTTACAACAACCACAATGCTGTTGTCCACATACGGCTCGGACCAGGTATAGTCGTTTTCGCGCCCGTTATAGGTGAAGCCGTTCCAGATGCAGTTGATATTGCCGCTGGACAGTTCGGCGTCCTTGGCCTTCCAGTCTATGGCGACGCAGTCGAATTCCCATCCGAGACGGGTGCAGACCTCCTTGGCCAGGGCCAGGTCGAAGCCGTCGTAGCTGCCGTCGTCGGCAACAAAGCCGAAGGGCGGGAAGTCCGCGTCGAAGCCCACGACGAGCTTATCGGTCTCGGGCGCGGCAGTCGCGGCCGGCGCGCCGCCGCAGGCGCACAGCGCCAGGGCCAGAACCAGGGCAAGGGCAAGAGCAATCAGTTTTTTCATGATATGTACCTCGCTTTATAATTCACTTCAGCAACATAATACCACATTAGCGAAATAAATCAAATCTTTTTTTCCGGGGGGCTGTGCATTTTTTACACAGCTTGATTCTGACGGGTGACAGTTGTATAATCTGAAAGTTATGAAATACTATGATGCAGGAAAATGTGATATTGCCGTCATCGGCGCGGGCCACGCGGGTATTGAGGCCGCGCTGGCTGCGGCGCGCCTCGGCATTGATACGATTTGCTTCACCCTCCATCTGGACATGGTTGGCAACATGCCCTGCAACCCTGCCATCGGAGGCACGGGAAAGGGCCATCTCGTCCGTGAGCTGGACGCTTTGGGCGGAGAAATGGCGGTTGCCGCGGACAAGGCCTGCATACAATACCGTATGCTGAACCGGGGCAAGGGCCCGGCCGTACACAGCCTGAGGGCCCAGGCGGACAGGCGCCTGTACCAGTCCGTCATGAAGCACACCCTGGAAAAGCAGGAAAATCTCAGGGTCAAGCAGGCCGAAATCGTCGATATCGGCAGGGAAAACGGACGGGTCTGTTCCGTCACCACCGCAACGGGCGCGGTCTACCGGTGCCGGGCCGCCATCATCTGCACCGGCACCCACCTGGGAGGACGGACCATCATCGGCGAAGCGGTGGCGGATTCCGGCCCCGACGGGCTGGCCGCATCCCTGCCTCTGGGGAAGGTTTGCGCCGGCTTCGGCCTTGCCATGCGCCGGTTCAAGACCGGCACGCCGCCCCGGATCAACCGGCGGACGGTGGACTTCTCCAAAATGACCATCCAGCCCGGAGACGAGGATATTGAGCCCTTCTCCTTTGTCACGGATCACCCCCCGGTAAACCGGGCGGTCTGCTGGCTCACTTACACAAATGAGGAAACCCATCGGATCATCAGGGAAAATCTGGACCGCTGCCCGCTGTATTCCGGCGTGATTGACGGCATTGGCCCCCGCTACTGCCCTTCTATCGAGACCAAGATTGTGACTTTCCCGGACAAAACCCGCCACCAGCTCTTCATTGAGCCCATGGGACTGGATACCGAGGAGCTTTATATTCTGGGCCTGTCCTCGTCCATGCCGGAGGATGTGCAGGTTAAAGTGCTGCACACCATTGCCGGCCTTGAGCATGCCGAAATGACCCGCCCGGCCTACGCCATTGAATATGACTGCGTGGACCCCCTGGAGCTTTACCCCACGATGGAGACCAAGAAAATCGACGGCCTTTACGGCGCCGGACAATTCAACGGTTCCTCCGGCTATGAAGAAGCGGCGGTTCAGGGCTTCGTGGCCGGCGTTAACGCCGCGCTGAAGATCAAGGGCGGCGAGCCTCTGATTCTGCGCCGTTCCGACGGATATATCGGCACCCTAATCGACGACCTGGTCACTAAGGGTACAAACGAGCCTTACCGCATGATGACCTCCCGTTCCGAATACCGTCTTCTGCACCGTCAGGATAACGCGGATATCCGCCTGTCCCATATCGGCCTGCGCATCGGGCTGATCAGCCCGGCGCGCCATCAGGCCGTACTGGATAAATATCAAATGGTCGAGGATGAAACTGCGCGGCTGGAAAAGACCTATGTCTCCCCTTCCCCGGCCCTTGCCCAGATGCTGTCCTCCCTCGGCACGACTCCGATTGCCTCCGGCGTTTCTCTGGCGGATCTTCTCCGGCGGCCCCAGATAAACTACGCCGACCTGGCGCCCTTCGACACGGCGCGCCCGGAGCTTCCCCGCAGGGTCACGGAGCAGGTGGAAATCAGCCTGCGGTACGAGGGCTACATTAAAAGGCAGTTAAAGCAGGTACAGGAATTTTCCAGGATGGAAAACCGGCCCCTGCCGGAGGATATAGAGTACGAGCGGGTTCCCAGCCTGCGAACCGAAGCCGTTCAGAAGCTGAACCGCGTCCGGCCCGCGAATTTCGGGATGGCCTCCCGCATCTCGGGGGTTTCCCCGGCAGACCTGACCGCCCTGATGATCTACTGCGAGGACAGAAAGGCAAGGCACAGCCATGGATAAAATCGT
>DIRC01000039.1:3177-12722 GCA_002427465.1 Clostridiales bacterium UBA5446
GACGTACACGGCCTTTATCTGGAAACCGGCGGCGCCGCCTCGGCTGATGAGGTGCGCGCAGCCGCCGAAGCCATGGCGATTCCCCTGGAGATCGCCGATGCCCGCGCCGACCTGGAGGAGAAGGTCTGCCGGCCCTTTGCCGAGGCATACGCCAGGGGCGAGACCCCTAACCCCTGCGTTTTGTGCAACCCGGCCGTGAAATTCAGTTATCTGACGCAATACGCCGACCGGATCGGGGCCGCCCTCATCGCCACCGGGCACTACGCCAGGGTAAACGATGGCGGCCTGTATATGGGGATGCCGGAAAACGACCAGAGCTATATGCTCAATCGCATCACCCGGGCGCAGCTTTCCAGGCTCGTTCTGCCCCTGGGCAATTATCGAAAATCCCAGGTACGCGCCCTCGCCGCCGCGCTGGCTCTCCCGGCAGCCCAAAAGCCCGCCAGCATGGAGATCTGCTTCATCCGGGACGGCGACCACGCGGCCTGGATAGAAAAGCGGGGCGCGGCGCCCCCGCCCGGAGACCTCATTTATAACGGCAGCGTGGTAGGGCGGCACGGCGGCGTCCACCGCTTCACCCTTGGCCAGCGGCGGGGCCTCTCCTTTTCCGCAGGAAAGCGGGTCTATGTATCCGAGATACGCCCGGACACAAACGAAGTGGTTCTGGCCGACGGAGACGGACTTTTCGCCGAGGGTCTCACAGCCCGGGACATGAACTGGCTCGTCGATCCCCCCGACGCCGCGTTTTCCTGCCGCGTCCGCGTGCGGCATTCTCTGGCAAGCTATCCCGCAACGGCGGTTCGGGAGGAAAACGGCTTGGTAACCGTGTCCTTTGACGAACCTGTCCGGGCGCCCACACGTGGCCAGTCGGCCGTCCTCTACGACGGCGAGCGTCTACTGGGCGGCGGGTTTATCCTTTAATCGCATCCGGTAAAAAACGGGGGGCAGCCCCCCGTTTTTTCTGATTCCGGGCTGCCTGCAACGACCATTTCCGGCTTTCAAAAAAATCCTATTGACATTCCGTAAAATTCGGTGTATCTTAACCGTACTAATACATATAATACAGTCGTACTCTATATCAGGGGGTGATTAATATGGTATCGATCAATTTCAGAGATTCCCGCCCGATATACACCCAGGTAAAGGATTCCCTCCGGCATTATATCGTATCCGGTGCCTTTCCGCCGGACTATAGGCTTCCGTCGGTGCGGGAACTGGCCGCGGAACTGGCGATCAATCCGAACACCATCCAAAGGGCATATCGCGAGCTGGAGGCTGAGGGGTATATCTGCTCAATCCCCGGAAAGGGCAGTTTCACCTGCACACATGCAGAGGTGGATGAAAGTCGGGTGAAGCAGTTGCTCGAGAAATTTGACAGCGTGGTTTCCGAGCTGCGATACCTGGGCTTTTCTGCCGCACAGCTCCATGATCGCTTAAACAAAGGAGGACACAGCGATGATCAAAGTTAAGGATATCGTCAAAACCTTTGATGAATTCCGCGCCCTGGACGGTCTTTCCCTCGAAGTTCCGGAGGGTTCTATATACGGGCTTGTAGGGCCCAACGGCTCCGGCAAATCGACGATAATTCGCCATCTGACCGGCATATATCTTCAGGATTCCGGTGAAATTACCATTGACGGCGAGCCGGTATTTGAGAATCCCGCAGTCAAAGCCCGTATTGCCTATATTCCTGACGATATCTTTTATTTCTCCCAGGCCTCCATCACGGACATGATGAAATTCTACAATGGCGTGCAGCCCACCTTCGACACCGGCCTTTTTGCCAAGCTACACGGGGTTTTCCCTTTGGATGTAAAGCAGCCGATCCGCCGCCTGTCAAAGGGTATGCAGAAGCAGGCCGCATTCTGGCTGGCTGTCGCCATGCGCCCGGATATCCTGATCCTCGACGAGCCGGTGGACGGACTCGACCCTGTCATGCGGCGCCAGGTCTGGAGCATCATCATGCAGGATGTTGCCGAGCGCAACACGACCGTTTTGGTATCCTCCCACAACCTCCGGGAGCTGGAAGATGTCTGCGACCGGGTCGGGATTATCGACAAGGGCCGCCTTCTCCTTGAGCGGAGCCTTTCCGACCTGCAGGAAAACATCGCCAAGATACAGATTGTCCTGCCCGACGGCGCGTCTCTGCCCCAGGGGCTGGATATCATCCATGAAAACAGCCCCGGAAGGCTCAAAACCCTGATCGTCAGGGGAAAAGCCAGCGAGACCACCAATATCCTGTCATCGGTTAATCCGCTGTTTATGGATGTGGTGCCGCTCAATCTTGAGGAAATATTCATCTATGAGCTGGGAGGTGCCGATTATGCGGTCAAAGACATCATTCTTTAATGCCACACTCTTCTGGAAAACCGTCGCGCGCTTCTGGCCGATATGGTTTATTTACGCCTTTGTCTGGGCCATATTCATGCCCATATTCCTCGGGAGCAGCCTGAACAGCGCCATCCGCTACTCGTCCAGCACCGCCGGCATCGTGAATGCCCTTCAGAGTCTGCCGCTGGAGATGGGCTTATATGGCGCCACTATCATCAGCTTCATCGCCTGCTGCTTTTCCGCCATGGCGGTGTTCAGCCACCTGTATTCCATGCGCAGCGCCGGCGCATATGCCGCCCTGCCCATAAAGCGCCAGGGCGTTTTCACCTCCGTCACTCTTGCCGGAATCCTGCCGCTGCTTGCCATCAACCTGGCCACATTTGCCGCCACCCTCATTGTGGAAGCCGCCCAGGGCCCGGTGTATCTGCCCGCCCTGCTTCAATGGCTGGCGATGGTTTCGCTGATTAACATATTTTTCTATGGCTTCGCGGTCCTTTGCGCCCAGATGACGGGCAATCTTATCGTGCTGCCGCTGGTCTACGCCGTGCTCAACTTAACGGTGTATGTGGTGGAAGAACTGATAAAATACATTTTAAGAATTTTCGTTTTTGGATTTTCCAGCAGCGGCTTTTCCCTGTCCTTCCTCTCCCCCGTAATCTACCTGTGCCGATATTGCAGCATCAACAGCACCTCCGCCTATCACGCCGCCTCCGACAGCTATCAGGTAACCGGATATTATTTCTCCGGCTGGGGAACCGTGATCGCTTATGCCGTCGCCGGACTGGTTCTGATCGCTGCCGGCCTGCTGCTGTACAAGCGCCGCAGGATGGAGACCGCCGGCGACGTGGTGGCTGTGCGATGGCTGAGGCCCATATTCAAATACTGCCTTTCCCTCGGCTGCGCCCTCTGCATCGGCCTGCTGCTGTTCTCGATCCTCCGGCCCGACTATAGTTACGGCGGAACGCCCATGAATGTGCTGGTTTTGACCGCCCTCATGATCGTCGGCTGCTTTATAGGCTATTTTGCCGCGGAGATGCTCATTCACAAAAGCTTTGCCGTCTGGCGGGGACGCCGGCGCTGGCTCGGCTTTCTGGTCGCTTCCGCCGTGATCACGGTGCTGACCTTTTCCTGCGAATTCGACCTTTTCGGATATGAAAAAAAGGTTCCCGCGGCGGATAATATTGAACAGGTCTCGCTGCGGGTCAACGGGGATAACAGCGTCCTGACCGAACCGCAAAACATCGGAAACGCCGTGGCCCTCCATAACTCCATAATCGGCAACAAGGCCTTCCACGAAAGTTCCGGCGACGGCTCTGCCTACATGTACATGGAATATACACTTCGGGATGGCACCGTCATAAAGCGCGCCTACTCCCTGAACTACGATACGGACGGCAACGCGGACGACGTGATTGCCCTTCAGAATCTGGTCAACACCCAGGAGGCCATCAACTACCGCAAACAGCTAAGCTACAATATCACGGCGGAGAATATCAATTACGCCTATGTGAGCTTCAGAACGCTGGAATATGACGAATACGGCTATAATGACACCGGGATCAGTCTGACGGCGGAAGAAGCCAACGTCCTCTATCATGAATATATCCTCCCCGATATTGCCAACGGCACCCTGGGCAGGATCTGGCTGATCACGGACGATGATTATCTGAATACCGTTTATGGCTGCTCCATTCAAATAGAATGCAACGAGCGTGACAGCGAGGGTAATTATTCCTATCAGTCCTTTTATACCGTGCCCACCGTCGATTCCGTCCGCACAAACGCCTGGCTGCGCGAGCATGGCGTGGAGCTGAACACTGAAGGCGAACTCGCCGCCAAGTACGACACCTATTATTCGAAACCCGGAATTGCCGTAGACTGACCGGATATTCAAAGAAAAAGCGCGCATGAATAAAACATGCGCGCTTTTTCTTTGCTGTTCATATTTTCTTGGCCGTGTGTTAAAGATTTCTTATTTTTTTGTTCATGACCTCGTCATAAGTGGGTATTACTATAAGAGCATATAAATTCACATGGAGGAAATCCCATGTATCCATACGATGATCATATTGAAGAAAATAACGGGGCTTCAAATTCCGATCCGCCCGCTGAAAACGACGAGGATTGCTTTATCCCTCCGGCGGACCACCCCTCATACCGGGACGCGGACTATACGCCCGAGAGCGAGGCCACAATTCCCCCCCGCTACTACGTCCCTGAAGAAAAGCCTCCGAAAGAGAAAAAACCGAAAGCCGAAGGGCAAATCCGCTTCGGCAAGGTAGTGACGCTATGCCTTTGCTGCGCCGTGGTCGGCGGGCTGGCCGGCGGCGGACTGGCCGGCTACTACTTTAACGCTGCCGGCGGCAAAGAAAATGCCGATCTGAACAGCACGCCCCTGCTTTCAGCATCCAACCCTTTCGAAACCGCTCAAACAGCCGTCCCGATGAATACCGGGGGCGTCACCGCAGGCGATATCTATGCGCTGGGCTGCACCCAGGTTGTGGGAATCACCACTGAGATCACCACCACCAATTTCTTTGGCATGACCAGCTCGGTTCCTATCTCCGGCAGCGGCTTTGTGATCACGGAAAACGGCTATATTCTCACCAATTATCACGTCATTGAAAACGCCTATTTGGGCGGCTACGAAATCTCCGTCATGCTTTACGACGGTAACGAATACACGGCCGAAATCGTTGGCCATGATGCCGACAACGACATTGCGGTTCTCAAGATTGACGCCAGCGGCCTCAGCCCCGTCAGCTTGGGAAACAGCGAAACCCTCAGCGTGGGAGATACGGTTTATGCCATCGGCAATCCCCTTGGCGAGCTGGCCTATACCATGACCAGCGGCATCGTTTCCGCCACGGACCGGATCATCACCGTCGATGAAAGCACTTCCCTCAACATGTTCCAGTTCGACGCGGCGGTCAACGCCGGCAATTCCGGCGGCCCCGTCTATAACGGTGCGGGTCAGGTCGTAGGCGTTGTGACCGCCAAATACAAGGAAACGGGCGTTGAGGGCCTTGGTTTCGCAATCCCCATCAACGACGCTGTGGATATTGCCAATGAGCTGATCGCGAACGGCTATGTCTCCGGAAAGGCCTATATGGGCGTGGTTCCCGATACAGTCCCCGCAAGCGTCGCCCAGTATTACAATCTGGTGCAGGGCGCCTATGTATACTCCATCGAATCCGGCAGCGCGGCGGAAACCGCGGGCCTCAAGGTGGGCGATATCGTCACGGAGATGAACGGCGTGAGCATCCTCTCCGCCGACGATCTGAAAGCGGAGGTAAAGCAGCATTCCGCGGGCGAAACCGTCGGGATCAAGGTCTATCGCTCCGGGGAATACCTTGAGCTTTCGATTACCTTTGACGAAAAGCAGCCAGACAGCAACGCAGCCTCCGACGGCCAGCCCCAAACATTTCCAAGCGGCTATCCCTACGCCAGCGGCTGGTAAGAATATAACCCCGGCGCTATGCACGGGTTTATATAGATACTCCCGGATCTCTCCTAAACACTTTTTACTCCTCTCTTTTTTGACACAAAAACAAAAGGCCTGCCGGACACCCGGCGGGCCTTTTGTTTTTCTTGGGAAGATATTCATCAGCACTGCAACTAATCCTTGATTTATCCCGGCGGTATTGTATAATGTTAAATGATTTATCATAAACTTCCCTGAAATTATTCTTTAGGAGGAACCCTTAAAATGACATACGAGATGGACATCGCCGGCCTAAAACGGGACCTGCCCCTGTGTAAAGTCACAGACGATCTTTACATAGGCGCATTTGTCATGTTTGGCGACGTCGAGCTCACCGTTCATTGCGCCGCGGAGCTTCTCAAACTTGCCCCCGAGTATGATTACCTCATCGCACCGGAAGCCAAAGCCATCCCGCTGCTCTATGAAATGGCCCGCCAATCCGGAGCGGACAAATATTTTCTTGCCCGCAAAGGCGCGAAAGCCTATATGACCGGCGTTTTTGAAGTCGCCGTGCGTTCCATCACCACAATGAGTATGCAGAAGCTTGTCATAGACACCGCGGATGCGGAGCTAATGCGCGAAAAACGCATCCTGATAGTCGACGACGTAATCTCCACGGGAGAATCCCTCCACGCCATGGAGGAGCTGGTCACAAAGGCCGGCGGCATCATCGCCGGAAAAATGGCCGTTCTTGCCGAGGGAGATGCCATGAAGCGCAATGATATCATCACCTTGGGATATCTTCCCACCTTTAATCCGGACGGCTCCGTCAAGGCCTGACATGGCCCGGAATATACGAATACCCGGCCGTAACGGTCGGGTATTTACTATAGTGCAATTATCTGAGTTTTTGAAAAAAATTCCGCATCAGTTCCTCGCATTCCTCACTTAAAACCCCTCCGTAGATGGCCGGACGATGGCCGTAACGTTCCTCGAACAGGTTGATCACGCTTCCGCAGGACCCGGTAGCGGCTTCCTTCGCCCCATATACCAGTCTGGGTATCCGCGCGTTGATGACCGCCCCGGCGCACATGGGGCAAGGTTCCAGAGTCACGAACAGCGTGCAGTCCGAAAGCCGCCAGGAACCGATGCGGGCACAGGCCTGCCGGATCGCCTCAATCTCCGCGTGGGCGACGGCGTCCGAGCATTCCTCCCGCCTGTTGCGCCCCTCGCCGATCACCGTACCCGCGCAATCGGCGATGACGCAGCCAACAGGCACCTCGCCGGCAGCGGCGGACTCCGCCGCCAGTTTCAGGGCCATTCTCATGTAGACTCGAAAATCCATGCCACCTTATCCTTCAATCATTCGGAGTTAAATATGATTTCAATTTTACTCATCGGCGTCGGCCTGTCAATGGACGCGTTTGCGATTTCCGTAACCAACGGCATGACTCTCAAGAATTGCAATTGGCGCCACGCGCTGCTCATGGGGGCGTATTTCGGCGGGTTCCAGTTTATCATGCCGCTTATCGGTAGTTTTATCGGCAGCACAATCAGCGGATATATCAGCGCGTACGGGCATTATATCAGCTTTTTTCTTCTGGCCTTTATCGGGTTAAGAATGATTTGCGAGGCTTTTAAAGACTGCGGCGGAAGCGGCCTGACCATTCTTTCGCATCCGCGCCTGCTGGTCATGGCCGTTGCAACCAGCATCGATGCTCTGGCAGTTGGCGTTTCTTTCGCCTTCATGGAAGTGATGCTGCTGCCTTCCTGTATCCTGATCGGCTGTATTACCTTTGTCATGAGCTTCGCAGGGGCGATGCTGGGCACGAAAATCTCCTGTCATTCCAGGAAACACGCCGTCATACTCGGCGGCTGCGTGCTTATCGGCATCGGGATCAAGCTGCTGCTGGAAGGGATCATTTAGGCATATCTGCAAGAAAAAGAGTCCGCCGGGGGGCGGGCTCTTTTTTCGGATATTCCGGACTCAGGCCAACGCCGCGGTGATGATGGACATCTGGTAGACCTCTTCCGCGTCGCAGCCGCGGGAAAGGTCGTTTATGGGAGAATTCAGCCCCTGCATGATCGGCCCATAGGCGGCGAATCCGCCAAGGCGCTGGGCGATCTTATAGCCGATATTTCCAGAGTTGATCTCCGGGAATATAAAGGTGTTGGCATAGCCCGCCACCTTGGAGCCAGGGAACTTCCGCTGCCCGACCGTCGCGGACACCGCCGCGTCGAACTGCATTTCCCCGTCGCTGTCAATCTCCGGCGCCAGAATCTTGGCCTTTTCGGCAGCCATACGGGCCAGATCCACCGCCGGCCCATTTCCGGAGCCCTTGGTAGAGTAGCTCAGGAAGGCCATCTTCGGGTCAATGCCGAAAATCTTCGCCGTCCGCGCACAGCTTACGCCCACTTCCGCCAGCTTATCCGCCGCGCTGAAGGTGACGTTGCCGTCCTTATCCACATCGTCGGTATACTCAATATTGATGGCGCAGTCCCCCATCGCCAGCATTTCGTCGCCCCGCACCAGGATAAAGACCGAGGAGACCAGATGGGCGTCGGGCCTGGTTTTCACCAACTGCAGCGCCGGCCGGACAGTATCTGCGGTGGAGTAGGTGGCGCCGCCCAGAAGGGCGTCCACAACCCCCATCTTCACCAGCATCGTTCCAAAATAGTTGCCCTTGGAAAGCGCCGCGCGGCAATCCTCCGCGGATACCTTCCCCTTGCGCAGGCGCACCATTTCCTTAACCATGGCGTCCATATCCGGATACACAGCGGGGTCCGCTATTTCAATACCCTCAATATCAAACCCCCCTGCCTTGGCCGCAGCCTTCACCTCGACCTCGGGTCCCACCAGCACGGGGGTAAGGAAACCGCCCTGCTTCAGGCGGGCCGCCGCCTCAAGTATGCGCGCATCCATTCCCTCGGTGTATACAATTTTGCGGGGATTCTGCTTTAGGAGCTCAATGAGATTTTCAAACATTTTTCCAGCCTCCGAATAATGTAACGGCGCTATCCGCCATATTTTTCAATTTACTTTAACATCTTAACCCACCATTTGCAAGAAAAAGCTGTTTACAAATTACATTTGCTCGGATATAATACACGCTGTTATCACTTTACCGGAGGAATAAGATGGAACGCAAATTTTCAGCGGTGTTGTCTGAGCTGCGCCGCTTAAAAGGGCTCAGCCAGCGGAACGCCGCATCCGATCTGGGCATCAGTCAGGCGCTCCTGTCCCATTATGAAAACGGCGCACGGGAGCCCGGCCTTAACTTTGTCTGTCGGGCCTGCGATTATTATGGCGTATCCGCCGATTATCTGCTAGGCCGCACGGAAACGGCAGACTGCTACGACGCCAGCCTTGAGCGCATTCGCGGCTTTGTCGCGGAGCTGCGCACTCTTGTGGAAAGGGCGGAACTGTTCACGGAGGGCAACACTAAATGACACCACAGGATCATATCCGGAATTTTTCCATCATCGCCCATATAGATCACGGAAAATCTACTCTGTCTGACCGCCTTATTGAGCTTTGCGGGGCGGTGGACGGCCGAAATATGGCAGAACAGATTCTTGATAATATGGATCTTGAGCGTGAGCACGGCATCACCATCAAAGCCCGCGCCGTCGGCCTTTCCTATCATGCGCAGAACGGTGAGGATTACACGCTCAACCTCATCGACACGCCGGGGCATGTGGACTTCAGCTATGAGGTCAGCCGCAGCCTGGCCGCCTGCGAGGGCGCCGTTCTGATCGTGGACGCCACCCAGGGCGTTGAGGCCCAGAC
>DIRC01000039.1:12989-17639 GCA_002427465.1 Clostridiales bacterium UBA5446
GATCCGGCCCGCACAAAGGCGGAGATCGAGGACATCATCGGCATCCCCGCCATGGACGCGCCGGAAATATCGGCCAAAAACGGCGTCAATATCGAGGCCGTCCTGGAAGACATCGTGAAAAACGTCCCTCCGCCGGGCGGAGACCCCAACGCGCCTCTGAAGGCCCTGATATTCGACAGCCAGTACGACTCCTTCCGGGGAGTGGTGGTTCTTGTCCGCGTTGTGGACGGAGTGCTGAAGAAGGATATGGAAGTTAAGCTCATGGCCGCGGGGGCCGTCTATAAGGTGATTGAGGCCGGCTACCTTCGACCCATGGGGCTGGAGCCCTGCTCCGCCCTGTCCGCCGGAGACGTGGGGTACTTTACCGCCAGCATCAAAAATGTTGCGGACACCAGAGTTGGCGACACCGTTACCGGCGCCCTGAATGCCGCCGCCCAGCCGCTGCCCGGCTATACCCCCGCCCGGCCGATGGTCTACTGCGGCATTTATACGGAGGACGGCTCGAAATTCCCCGATCTGCGGGATGCCCTGGAAAAGCTCCGGCTTAACGACGCGTCCCTCTCCTTTGAACCCGAGTCCTCCGTCGCCCTGGGCTTCGGCTTTCGCTGCGGCTTTCTGGGTATGCTCCATATGGAGATCATCCAGGAGCGCCTGGAGCGGGAATTCGGCCTGGATCTGATCACCACCCTGCCCTCGGTTATCTATGAAGTCACGAAAACCGACGGCTCCCGTCTGCTGGTGGACAACCCCCATAATTACCCGGACCCGGCCCAGATTCTTGAGGCAAAGGAGCCTTTTGTTTCCGTATCGATCATCACCCCCCTGGAATTCGTCGGCAACATTATGCCCCTGTGCCAGGACCGGCGCGCTGACTATAAAGACATGCAGTACCTTGACGCGCGGCTGGTTGAGCTGCGCTATCTGATGCCCCTTAATGAGATTATTTATGATTTTTTTGATACCCTTAAGGCCAGAACAAAGGGATATGCCTCACTGGATTACGAACTGGCCGAATATCGGCCCTCCGACCTGGTCAAGGTTAACATGCTGCTCAACGGCGATCAGGTGGACGCCCTATCCTTCATCGCCCATAAGGACAAAGCCTATCCCCGCGCCAGAAAGCTTTGCGAAAAACTGAAGGAAAATATCCCCCGCCAGCTTTTTGAAATTCCGGTGCAGGCGGCCATCGGCGGAAAGATCATCGCCCGTGAAACCGTCAAGGCTCTCCGCAAGGACGTTTTGGCAAAGTGCTACGGCGGCGATATCTCCCGGAAGAAGAAGCTGCTGGAAAAGCAGAAGGAAGGCAAGAAAAAGATGCGGCAGCTGGGTACGGTACAAATTCCCACAGAGGCTTTCCTGGCTGTGCTGAAGCTGGGCGAATAAGATGATACGAAACAGTTTCTTGAGAAAAACACGAAAAAATGCACCTCGGCCCCGCGCCATTTGCCGTCATATCACGGCGGCTGTTCTCTGCGGGGCCATGCTCCTGCCCCTGGGCGGCTGCATAGGGAAAAACGAGGCTTTTAAAAAACAGATGTTTGCCATGGACACCGTGATGACGCTCACCGCCTACGGCGAAAATGGCGAGGCCGCCCTCAACGCGGCAGCCGGGGTGATTAATTCCCTGAACGCCCTGCTGGACCCCGAGGACGCCGACAGCGGGGTATACGCGCTAAACAACGCCGGGGGCGGGAAAGTCGCGGTTTCCGCCGAAATCGGGGAAATGCTGGAGACCGCCCAGACGATACACGCCCAAACCGGCGGCGCCCTTGACCCCAGCATTTACCCGCTGGTCAAGCTCTGGGGCTTTATCGACAGCGAATTTCGCGTCCCTACCGAGGCCGAGATCGCCGATGGGCTGAAAAGGCTCTGCCTTGACCGGATTGTCGTCCAGGGGCCCTCCGAGGACGGGAGTTACTCCGTAACCATGCCGGCGGAGGCCCAAGTCACCTTCGGCGCCATCGCCAAGGGCCTGACCTCCGACCGGGCCGTTGCGGCGATGCGCGACGCCGGCGCATCCAGCGCCATCATCTCCCTGGGTGGCAACGTCCAGACCCTGGGGCTCAAGCCCGACGGCAGCAACTGGAATGTGGCGATACAGGACCCGGAAGATACCGGCGGATATGTCGGCATCGTAAGCGTCGGCGAGACCGCCGTCATCACCAGCGGCAGCTACCAGCGGTACTTTGAGCAGAACGGCGTGCGCTACCACCATATCATAGATCCCGCCACCGGGTTCCCCGCAGACAACGGACTGGTGTCCGCAACCATCATTTGCAAAAGCGGCATGACGGCGGATTGCCTGTCAACGGCCATGTGCGTTCTGGGCGAGGCCGCGGCCCTGGATTACTGGCGTGACTATGGCGGCTTTGAGATGATCCTGATTACCGACGACGAACGAGTCATCTGCACCGGCGGCCTGAGAGACAGCTTTACGCTATATAACGAGGCTTACACGCTGACGTTTTCGGATTAAGCGGAAGGCCTGCCGGCCGCGCCCTCTGAATAAAGCCATACAGCCTCAGAAAATCTGAGGCTGTATGGCTTTATGTACTTTACTTATTAAAGCAGATCAGCTTTACCCTGCCGTCCCTTAAGGAGATGCAGCTATAATCACCGTGGCCAAGCCAGAATCTGTCAATGGCGCCCAACGGCGCCTCCAGCAGTTTAGTGATCATCGTGGCCAGAGTCCCGTTATGGGCGACAATCAGCGCATTCTCGCCCCGGCTGATAATCTTGTCAAGACATCCGGTCACACGGCTTTCCAAAACCTGATAGCTCTCTCCCCCCGGCGGGGCGACCTTCGTCCAGTCCGACAGCATATCCTCGATAAGCTGGGGATGCCTGACCAGGTTTTCCTCGATTGTCGTATCCTCCAGGTCGCCCATGTACTGCTCCTTAAGGCCGTCCAGTGTAATAATCGGCACATCCCTGCCCCGCATACTGATCCGTGCGGTCTCCGCGGCGCGGATCAGCGGGCTGGTATAGCAGGTTGTAATATCTATGTCGCGGAGCTTTTCTCCAAGCTCCAGGGCCTGTTTATAGCCGTCTTCCGTCAGGGGATAATCCGTCCATCCATAAAACAGGTTCTTTTTGTTGCCGACGGATTGTCCGTGCCTGGCAAAATATAGCCTCATTGTGTTTCCTCCGGAATCACCGGCAGACCGGTGAGATATCGCCTAATCATATCAAAGGCGTACTGGCAGGCGTAGAGCCGCACGCCGCTTCTCCCCCTCAGCGTGAAGTGTCCTTCACGAACGAAGGTTTCCTCCGGGGCGGCCAGAGCGATGAATACGGTGCCCACCTCGTGAACCCCATCCCCCTCCGGCCCCGCAAGTCCGGTTATGCCCACGCCCAGATCCGCCCCCAGCTTACCCCGGACGGACCGTGCCAGCCTTTCCGCAATTTCCCGGCTGACGGCTCCGTATTCTTCAATGTCCGCCATGGGGATATCCAGAAACCGGGCCTTGGCCTCATTCGTATAGACCACAACGCCTCCGAGGAAGTTTCGGGACGCCCCGGGAATATCCGTAAGCCGCTTTGCCAGCGCCCCCCCGGTGCAGCTTTCCGCCACGGCAAGGGTCGCGCCCTTTTCACCGAGCAGCTCCATCACCCGGGCCGCCAGGCTTTCCGAATCCACTCCGTACACCAAATCCCTGAAAAGGGCCTTCACGTTTTCGATGACAGGGGCCATCATTCTATCGGCCTCCTCCCGGGTGGCGGCCTTGGCCGTAACCCGGGCCAGGCACTCCCCCTCCTTGGCGTAAGGCGCGAGAGTGGGGTTGGTCAAACTGTTCATGTAATCCCGCAGCCGATATTCCATCTGGCTTTCCCCGATTCCTAAGAACCTGATGCTGTGGGAAACGATCACGCCGTCCGCGCGGGACGCCAGCAGGGGGCGGACCCGGTTTTCCAGCATCGCCCGGCACTCCCTGGGGGGCCCGGGCAGCATGATCACCATAACGCCGTCTTTCTCGAACCAGCAGCCCGGAGCCGTGCCCCAGTCGTTGCGCAGCGCCTGTGCCCCCGCCGGAAGCCAGACCTGCTGAAGATTATTGTCGTCCATACACTTGCCGCGCGCTTTGAAAACCCCGCGCAGCCAGGCTTCTTCCTCCCTGTTCAGCGTCATTTCCAGACCAAAGGCCTGAGCCAGTGCGGTCTTCGTCAGATCGTCGCAGGTGGGGCCCAGCCCGCCTGTGGTCACAATCAGATTGGCGCGTCCCCGCGCAATTTTTACCGCCTCGATCACTCGGCCGGGGTTATCCCCCACGACCGAGTGCCAGTAGACGTTTATCCCATATTCTGAAAGCAGCTCCGCCACATCGGCGGCGTCCGTATTGATTGTGCTGCCCAGCAGCAGTTCAGTGCCGACGCAGAGTATTTCCGCCTTTGTCGTCATTCCACCCAGATCCTTTCAATGCCCGCCACGGCTTCGTCCACCAGGGCCTCAATATCCAACCCCTTCTCCGCGGCCTCCACTTCCTCTGTTTTCGGCCTCGTCCGGGGATGCTTCGGCGTAAACACCGTGCAGCAGTCCTCATATGGCAGGATCGAGGTTTCAAAGGTGCCGATGCGCCTTGCCATTCCGATGATCTCCTCCTTATCCATGCCTACCAGGGGCTGGAGGACGGGCAGGCTGACCACGGCCTG
>DIRC01000039.1:17876-37608 GCA_002427465.1 Clostridiales bacterium UBA5446
ACAATGGCCTTGCAGCCACTTCTTTCGGCAATTCTTTCCGCGATCCGCATCATGAACCGGCGCATAACCAATGTGAAATACGCCTCCGGGCACGTTTCGCGTATCGCCTCCTGAATCCGGGTAAAGGGGACGATCTCGATCCCCATGGGGCCGCACCAGTCGGTGAGGATGCGCGCCAGGGCGACAACCTTTTCCTTTGCAGCCTCAGAGGTATACGGGAATGAGAAAAAATGCACGGGGATAAGCTTAATGCCCCGGCGGGCGATCATGTAGCTGGATACCGGACTGTCTATGCCGCCGGACAAAAGAGTAACCGCCCGGCCGTTTGAACCCACCGGCATCCCCCCCGCGCCGGGTGTCGGCGCCGCGTGGACATAGGCGGCATTATCCCTGACCTCCAGATGGACGGTCAGCTCCGGGTTGTGCACATCCACCCGGGTATCCGGAAAAGCCTCCGCCAGAAGGCCGCCCACATATTGGGACAGTTGTACGCTCGTTATGGGAAAGCTCTTGTCGGCACGCCGGGTCTCCACCTTAAAGCTTTCGGCTCGCGTCATGGCGTCCTTGAGATAGATGGCGGCCAGCGCAAAAATTGCGTCCTTATCTTTTTCGCAGGCCGCAGCCCGGGAAAGGGACGAGACGCCGAAAACCTTGGTAAGGGCTTCAAACGCCGCCTCCATATCGCAGGAATCCTCCCGGGGGGTCACGTATAACGTGGACTGGGCGCAGGTCACCTTGAAGCTGCCTATGGGTTTCAGCTTTTTCTGAATATTGGAAACAAGCTTCTGCTCAAAGTACCTCTTATTAAGCCCCTTCAGGAAGATTTCTCCCTGCTTCAGCAATATGATATCGTTCATACTTAACTCTCGTTTCTGAAATCATATGTTCTGTACTGTATCGCCTCCGCCAGATGCCGCGGCAGGATATCGGCCGAATCATCCAGATCGGCGATGGTCCGGGCAACCCGAAGGATCCTGTCGTAGCTCCGTCCGGTAAGGGCCATGCTTTTATATGCCTGCTCCATGAGGGCGGAGCATGGCTCCGACAGGGCGCAATACCGCCCCATGTCCTTGGGACCCATATAGGCGTTGCACGCGAAGTCCGCGCCGGAAAACCGCTCCCGCTGCCGCTTCCTAGCGGCGTCCACCCTCAGCTTGATTTGGGCGGAGGACTCGGATTTTTCCTTGCCAGCCAGGTCTTCGTATTCCAGGGCGGGAACCTCCGCCATGATGTCTATCCTGTCCAGAAGCGGCCCGGATACCCGGGCGTGATATTTCCTGATCTCATTTTTCGTACACCGGCAGCGCCCCGAAGGATGCCCGTACCAGCCGCACTTGCAGGGATTCATGGCGCAGACCAGCATGAACCGGCTGGGATAGGTCGCCATGCCCGCCGCCCGGGAAACGGTAACGATTCCGTCCTCCAGCGGCTGCCGCAGCACCTCCCGCACATCCCGGTGGAATTCGGGAAATTCGTCCAGGAACAGCACTCCGTTATGGGCGAGACTCATTTCCCCCGGCTGGAGCTGTGCCCCGCCGGACAGGGCCGCGCCGCTGGTGGTATGGTGGGGCGACCGGAATGGCCGCCGGCAGACCATTGGATTTTCCCGGTCGGTCAGGCCGCTGACCGAATGGATCTCCGTCGTCTGGAG
Organism: Clostridiales bacterium UBA5446; assembly: GCA_002427465.1. GTDB lineage: Bacteria > Bacillota > Clostridia > Oscillospirales > Oscillospiraceae > Scatomorpha. The sequence continues at coordinate 19,528 of DIRC01000039.1, forward strand.
CATTTCCTCCCGGCTCATATCCGGGAGGATGGTAATAAGCCTCTTGGCCAGCATGGATTTGCCCGATCCCGGCGGCCCCACCAAAAGAATATTATGCCCGCCCGCCGCGGCTACTTCCAAGGCCCGCTTCACATTTTCCTGTCCCTTAACCTCGGAAAAATCCGGGCCTGAAACGCTTTCGGCGCAAAGGGCCGGCACCGGCGCAGGTTCGATTTCCTCCGCGCCCCTGAAATAGGCGACAAGCTGCGCCACGGTGTTTACCGGATAGACCGAAACGCCCTGAGCGAAGGCGGCCTCCGGGCCATTATCAGCCGGGACGAAAAGGCGTTTTATCCCCGCCCGCTCAGCGGCCAGAGCCATCGGCAGCGCGCCCCGCACGGGGCAAAGCCCGCCGGTCAGCGAAAGTTCGCCGAAAAACGCGCAGTCCCCCGGGGGTTCCTTGATATCGCCCGCAGCGGCCAATATGCCAAGTAAAACCGGCAGGTCATAGACCGTGCCGGCTTTTTTCGTGTCAGCGGGCGCCAGGTTTACGGTCAGACGGCTGACCGGAAATTTAAGCCCCGTATTCTTGATGGCGGCGCGGACACGGTCCCGCGCCTCCTTTACGGCGGCGTCCGGCAGCCCGACAATATCGAAGCCGGGAAGCCCGTTGGACAGAAAACATTCAACGGATACCTCATACCCCCCTATTCCCCTGATGCCTAAAGATCGTATCCTTGATACCAACGCTCCGCCTCCCTTAACCTGCTGCGCCATAATTGCCGGAATCCCCGGCGCCCGTTATGATCCCCTATTCCGTCACAAAACGGATTCCCAGCTCATCCATCTGCTGCTGCGACACCTGTGAAGGCGCGCCCATCATCAGATCCTGGGCGCTCTTGTTCATGGGGAAGGGGATAATCTCACGGATGGAATCCTCCCCGGCCAGGAGCATGACCATGCGGTCCACCCCGGGGGCGATGCCCGCGTGGGGCGGGGCTCCATAGCAAAAGGCGCTGTACATCGCCGGGAACCTGGCTTTTACATCCGCCTCACCCAGCCCGACCAGCTCGAAAGCCTTCACCATGATCTCCGGATCATGGTTGCGTACGGCGCCGCTGGACAGCTCCACGCCGTTGCAGACCAAATCGTATTGATACGCGCTGATCGACAGGGGATCGGCCTCGCCCCGCTCCGCCTTCAAAAGAATATCCAGCCCGCCATTCGGCATGGAGAAGGGGTTGTGGCAGAATTCCAGCTTACCGGATTCCTCACCGATCTCATACATGGGAAAGTCCACGATCCAGCAGAAGTCGTACCGCTGCTTATCCATATGTCCGGGTATCGACATGCCAAGCTGTTTAATGAGCACGCCGGCAGTTTTCTGCGCCGCGGATTTTTTGCCCGCGGCAAGGCCCACAAAGCAGCCCGGCGCCAGATCCATGGCCTTGACGATCTCATTTTTCCTCTCCTGAAGAAACTTTGAGACGCCGCCCACCAGCTCGCCGTTCTCATCAAGGCGGAACCAATATGGCCTGTTTCCGGCCTGCACCTCCACATCGGCGCAGAGCTTGTCGATAAACTTTCGGGTCTCCTTAAAACCGGAAACCACCACGGCCTTGACCGTGTTCCCGGCAAAAGGCTCAAAGCCGCAGTCCTCCAGAAGGCCGGTGGCCTCCTGCGCCGTCAGGTCTATGCGCAGGTCGGGTTTATCCGTACCGTAGGTCTCCAAGGCCTCCGCATAGGGGATGCGCCTGAATGGGGCGGCGGAAGCCGTGCTGTATTTTCCGTATCTGGCAAAAACGGGAGGCAGCACATCCTCCAAAATGGCGAACACGTCGTCCTGCGTGGCAAAAGCCATCTCCATGTCCAGCTGGTAGAATTCGCCGGGGGAGCGGTCGGCCCGGGCGTCTTCGTCCCGGAAACAGGGGGCAATCTGAAAATACCTGTCGAACCCCGCCGCCATCAGAAGCTGCTTAAACTGCTGGGGCGCCTGGGGCAAAGCGTAGAACTTTCCCCTATGGTTCCTGGCGGGCACCAGATAATCCCGCGCTCCCTCCGGGGACGAGGCGGTCAGGATCGGGGTGGTGATCTCCAAAAAACCGTGCTCCGTCATGGCGCGGCGCAGGGCGGCGACCACATTGCAGCGCAGGATAATATTCTCCTTAACCTGCGGATTGCGCAAATCAAGATACCTATATTTAAGCCGCGCGGCCTCGTCGGCCTCCCGGCTGCGGTTAATGGGAAATGGCAGTTCGTTGTACAGGCAGCGCCCCAGCACCTCTACCCCGGACGGGACGATCTCAATCTCGCCGGTGGGCAGCTTGGGATTTTTGCTGGCCCGCTCCCGGACAACGCCCGTCACGCTGATGGTGGACTCGCGGGTGATCTCCCGGAAGGCCTTGACCTGCGCCTCCGTTTCAGCCACCGCCTGGGTGGTGCCGTAAAAATCGCGCATCACAACAAAAGCAAGGTTTCCGCTGACCTCGCGGATATTTTCCATCCAGCCGACAAGCGTAACCGTCTTGCCGACGTCCTCGATTCTCAGGTCGTTGCAGGTATGAGTACGGGATTGAAACATGATGATCTTCTTCCTTCATTCCTTTATTATATGAAGCGCGTCCTTTTTGTTCAGGGCGGCCTTGATGTCGTTCACCGCAAGGGCCACGGGCTTTGACGCCTGCTCGCCGGTCTCCATGTTTTTCACCGTGACAACGCCGGCCTTAAGCTCATCTTCACCGATCAGGACAACAAAGGGTATCCCCAGCTTATCGGCGTAGGAGAGCTTCTGCTTGATTTTTTTATTCTCCGCGTATATTTGTGTGCGGATGCCGGCGTTCCTGAGAATCGTTGCGGTGGCCGCCGGGACAGCGATATTGTCGGTCATGGGAATCACCAGCACGTCCGCCGGAGCCGTGACCACCGACTCGTTAAGAAGTTTCTGCTCGTCAAGAATATAAAAAAGCCGCGTCAGTCCGATGGATATGCCCGCTCCGGGCAGCTTTTTATCGGTGTAATACTCCGCCAGGTCATCATACCGCCCACCGGAACATATGGACCCGATTTCCGGATGCCCGTCGATCACCGTCTCGTAAACCGTCCCGGTATAGTAATCCAGCCCCCGGGCAATGGTCAGGTCAATCGCAAAATGCTCCTCTGAAACCCCGAGACTGGGCAGCAGGCCGGCCACGGCCACAAGCTCGTCCAGCCCCTGGTCGAACACCTGGTTCCGGCCGGCGCAGCCCTTGAGGAAGTCCAGAGTCTCCGCAGTTGTGCCGCGAAAGCCTATAAACTGCATGACCCGGTCGGCCAGATCGCTGTCAAGCATCAGCTCGCCTGTAAGAATATCCCTAACACTGCCGCTGCCGATCTTATCCAGTTTATCCACGGCGCGCATGATGTCCCCGGCCTTCTCCGTCAAACCGGAAAGCTGGAAAAATCCGTTAAGTATCCTTCGGTTATTGATCCGGATGGTAAAACGGGACAGGCCCATGGCGGTAAAAGCACGGAAAATGACCGCCGGAATCTCCGCCTCGTTCAGGATATCCAGCTTCCCGTCGCCGATCACGTCGATATCCGCCTGATAAAATTCGCGGAAGCGTCCCCGCTGGGCACGCTCGCCGCGCCAGACCTTTCCGATCTGGTAGCGTCTGAATGGAAAGGTGAGGCGGCTGTAATTTGCCGCGACATATTTGGCAAGGGGCACGGTAAGGTCAAAACGCAGCGCCAGATCCGTGTCGCCTTTTGAAAACCGGTATATCTGTTTTTCCGTCTCCCCGCCGCCCTTGGCAAGAAGCACCTCCGCCGACTCCACAGCCGGCGTATCCAGGGGCGCGAAGCCGCATACGGAATACGTATCACGGAGCGTCTCCAGCATTTTTTCCATTAGCGCCTGTTTTTCGGGCAATAGCTCCATAAACCCCGAAAGTGTGCGCGGCGGTACTTTATCCATATTTTCATGTTCCTTTCGGATGGAATCGGCGCGCCTGAATCCGCGCCCGCATCAAAACCCTTTTATTGAAAATGGCGGGGCGAACCCCGCCATTCTCCAGGCGCATCAATTCTTTTTCGGGTTCACGATATCCCGCCAGTCAAGGTCGCCGCGCCGCAGGCCATGTATCAGCACCTCGGCTGTGGCGGCATTGGTTGCCATGGGTATCAGATATTGGTCGCAAAGCCGTGCGATTCTGTTGACGCTCTCAAACCCTTCCTGGTTCGAGGGGTCGCAGAAAAACAAGACAAGGTCAATTTCATTGTATGCTATGCGCGCCCCGATCTGCTGTGTGCCCTGCTTTCCATGCAGGCAAAGCGACACCGGAAGCCCGGTAGCTTCGGAAACCAGCTTACCCGTCGTATTGGTAGCGCAGATGGAGTGGCCGGCGAGTATTCCGCAATACGCTATGCAGAACTGAACCATAAGCTCCTTCTTGCCGTCGTCGGACATCAGCGCAATATTCATGATAAATCCTCCTTACGGAAAAATGATTAATTTTAAAAGACTTAGATTGATATTATATAACGTGCAAAATCAAAATTCAACACAAACAACCGACTTAATAGGGCTATTTTAGCAGTTTATTCTCATTTTCCAGGGTATTTGACGCATTTTTAATGCTAAAATAGGAATCCAGAACGTCTCTGGCGATGGAACAAAGGTTGCTGCCGGCGACGCCCCGCTCCAGGACTATCGCTATGGCGATTTCGGGATCGTCATAAGGTGCATAGCAGATGAAAATGGCGTTGTTGGTCTTGCCCTTGCCCAACTGGGCCGTACCCGTCTTCGCCGCCACGTCCACCGGATATCCGAAAAGATCCGCATATGCGGAGCCGGCGGGGTCGTTGGCCACAAGGTACATGCCGTACTGCACGGCCGCGTAGTTATAGTCCGGGGATGACACCGTGGAGAGCACATCGGAGCCGCTCTCCAGAATTTTTTCCGAATAGTCGTAACTGCGCACGCTTTTGAGGATGGACGCCGAATACCTTGTCCCGCCGTTGGCGATCGCCGCGCAGTATTCCGCCAACTGTAATGGAGTGAACAGGCTGTCCGACTGGCCGATAGCGGCCTGGAGCGCATCCCCCTGGGTCCAGGACTCGCCCGTAATTTCCTCATGGTTTTCCCGGTTGGTCATGTTGCCCACGGTTTCCGGCAGTTCTATTCCCGTCGGGACTCCGAGACCGAAGCGATGGGCGTATTCCACCAGCTTATCAACGCCAAGCAGGTCGCCCACGGTATAGAAGTAGTAGTTGCACGAATCGCGTACCGCCGTTGAGATGTTCTCATTCCCGTGGAGTCCATCCGGATAGATCCAGCAGGTTGGGGTGTAGCCCGCATAAGCATATTTCGTAAAAATGCCCTGGCATTTTATCGTCTCCTCGGTGTTGATGATGTTCTCCGTCAGGCAGGCGATCGCCGTGCAGGGTTTAAACGTGGACCCCGGGGCATATGCGCCCATGAGCGCCCGGTTGAAAAGCGGGTCGTTCTCCGCCTCAAGCAGCCCGGAATAGTCCTCAATCATGGTATCCAGCCTGTAAGTGGGATAACTGGCCAGCACCAGTGGCTCGCCGCTTGTCACGTCCACCACCGCAATGGCGCCCCCCTGAATATCTTCGGCCACTTTATCTAAGGCGCCGATTGACTCCGCTTCTAGATTGGCCGTATCCCTGGCCCGCTGAAGCCGCGTAATGCCGGCCTCCAGCGCCTTTTCCGCAGCTTCCTGGAGCTGTAAGTCTATCGTCAGATACAGATGGTTCCCCGGCTCCGGTTCTTCGGTATATAAGGTATTTGTGACCGTGCCGCCGGCCGTGCTGGTGATTTGGGCCTCTCCATCCTTGCCGTGGAGGTAACGCTCAAAAGCCAGCTCGACGCCGTCCTTGCCCACCTTGGCGTCCATCTTGTAGTCTCCGGTCTTCGAATACCGCTCGTATTCCGTGTGGTTCATCAGGCCGATATACCCCAGCAGATGCGCGGCATACTGCGTATTGTATTCGCGGACAAAGGACGTCTCAATCTCCACAATATCGCCGTAAGCCTCCATCAGCTTGGAGATGAGGGCGATTGACGCGTCCTCCACGAAAATATATTGCGTGGTGGCAAAATTCTGCGCGTATCGGACGTTGATCTCATACCGGATTCCGGCCACCGTCCGCATATCCTCGGCGGAATAATTGTTGTCGATGCCGTATCTGGTTCTGAAATAGCTCATAAGCTCCACGGCCGTGGTGCCTTCATCCATATCTTTATCCCTCAGATACGCCTGCAGCATGGTTTCCTGTATGCTCGTCATGGCCGTATACTCAAAGGGCGGCTCGAGGGTGACGGGAAGCTCGTCAATATAGGTATCCCCGCAGGCCCTGACGATACCGACAATATCCAGAATGGCGGCATTTGGATCTTCCAGATCTCCGTAGAACAGCGCGTCCGCGTTGAGCTTGATATTATAGCATTCCCGGTTTGAAACCAGCACCCGGCCGTAGCGGTCATAGATATTCCCGCGGGCGGCCGTCACCGCAGCCGAGGTTACGATATTGTTGCGGCTTTCCTCATAGTAGGCCGCGCCCTCAATAATCTGGAGCTTATAGAGAGTGACGGCATAGGTGCCTACCAGGACGGCGATGAGCAGGCTGAGCGCGAAAAGCCTGGATGTTTTAATCAGTTTTCCCATTTGTAAGTCCTTTCATGAACTGAAGAAGCGGGCGGCAGCCGGTTATCTCCGCCTGTGCGTTCCGACAGCCCTGCACGGGAAATAAAGCGGCGCCGCCAGGGGCAGTGAAATTAATACCTGGAGCAGCGCAGTTTTAAACAGCGCCGCGGCGTCCTGTCCCATAAAAACCAGCAGCGGAAAGAGCTGGCATAAAGCCGTAAGTACAAAGGCCGCCATAGATACGAACAGATATGCGAAAAACCTTTTATTGACAAAATATCGGGACAATACCCCGGAAAAAAAGCCTATAACCGGGAAAAGCGCCGTAAACAGGGGCGTTGCGCCGAAGGTTTTATCACACAGAAGGCCGGTGAACAGCCCGAAAACCGCTCCCCAGACCCCGCCTTCAAACATGCCCACGGCAACGACGGCCGCCGGTACCAGCATGGCCTTCGTGCCAAAAATTACGATCCTGGAAAAAACCGCGTTCTGAAGCAGCAGCACCAGCAGCATATATACGGCGTAGATAAGACCGCGCCGCAGCTTGTCCATGTTAATCAGATCCCAAAGCATCTATTCCACCACATCAAAGTCGGTTACGACATAAACCTGCACAAGCATTGAGGAATCCCAGGACGGGGTCACAATGCCGTATTCGATCTGTCCCCCCGCCTCGCTCTGTATTGAAGTAACCGTGCCGATATCCAGCCCCTGGGGGAACGCGCCGCCCATGCCCGAAGTCAGCACGGCGTCTCCCAGAAACATCTGCGCGCCCTCGGCCAGATAGGTAAGCTTGACGGCCCCCTGCTGCATGAGGGCAAAATTGCCCACCACCATCGCTGCCGCGCCGTCGTCTCCAACCAATGCGCCGACGTTTGTGTCCACGTCTATGACCGTACTCACCGTCGCCCAGGTGGAACCCAGCTCCGTAACCTGGCCCACAAGTGCGCCGTATTCGGTGATCACGCTGTTGCCCAGGGCAATGCCGTCATCCGACCCCCGGCTCAGCGTGAAGGTGGAGGACCAGTTGGAGGAATTCCAGGAAATGATCTTGGATGACACCATGGTCAGGTCGGTATGCTTTTCGGCAAACTTCAGAAGCTCCCGCAGGCGGATATTTTCCTCCAGCGCATCCGCCGCGTCCCGCACCTGCTGCCGGGCCTCGGCCAACTGCCTTTTCAGCGATTCGTTTTCCGCTTTAAGCTGGTCGAAGGTGTAAAGATAGCCGTAAATCCCTTCCAGCCAGTCGGCGGCGGCCGCTACCGCCTGGTGAACAGGCGTCCGCACAACGCCTACGGCATTGCCTAAAAAGCCCGCCGCACCGTTGAGCGCCCGCGCCGACGCCACGGATATTATAACCGCCGCCAGCACAATGACGCCAAGCCTTATGCCTTTTTTACGCAAAAAGTCCTTCAAAGCAGCTTAACTCCCATTTTATCCAGCATACGCCCGAGCCGGCACAGAGGCAGGCCCATCACGTTAAAAAAATCTCCCGTGATACCTTCGACAAAAAGACTGGCTTTCCCTTGGGCGCCATAAGCCCCGGCCTTGTCCAGCGGCTCGCCGGTATCCACATAGGCGCGGATTTCCGCCTCCGACAGGCTGCGAAAGCGCACCCGCGTCTCCTCAGTCTCAGATAGCTGCCTGTCCCGCCGGATAAGGGTAATGCCGGAATATACCGTATGCTCCCGGCCGGACAGCTTTCCCAGCATCGCGGCCGCGTCCTCCCTATCCCTGGGCTTGCCGAGAATCTCCCCGTCCAGCCAAACGATCGTGTCCGCCGCTATGATCAGATCGCCCTGGGGCCGCTTCGCCGCCACTTCCGCGGCCTTTGCCGCCGAGAGTGCCATGACCGTTTCCTCAGGCCCCCTGCCGGGCACGGCGACCTCTTCCCCCACCGCCGGGACAACGACTAAATTTCTGACGCCAAGCATCTCCATAAGCTCCCTTCGCCTGGGAGACCCGGAAGCAAGCACGATATTCATTCCACACCTCGGTACTGAAGCCCCCGCGTTAACCCGTTGGGGCGGTATTCTGAAAGGCCAAGGCAGCTTTTCGCCACCTCCGCGCATTCGCGCGGGCTTTCCGTTGTGAAGGACAGCCGCTGCCCCCAAAGCCCGATGGACGCATAATCCTCCCGCCTGTCCGCCAAGTAGAGCTTGGCGGAGCTGAGGATCACGTTGCGGCAGCCGGATTCCCGAAGGATCGGAAAAACCGCGCCCTTATTGTTTGAAAGGCTCGCCGGTGATAAGCAGGCGCAGCGCCCCATGCTTTTCTTCACGAGACAGTGTTCCGTTACCATCAGAGGCAGTCTGCCGTACACGATCATTTCCAGATCAATTGGTTTACATAACTCCATTATCTGCCCTATTCGAAGTTCAGCGGACGCCGTAACGGAAAGCATACCGGCCTTTTGGGCAACGCCCAGGGCATAAGAATTCGTCAGATTCATGCCCGCGTCTCCGCGAACGGCCATCCCCGCCCTGCGCGCGATCGCAATATGCCCCAGATCGTTAACAAGGGCCTCCTTCACGCCGATACCACGCACCCTTTCCAGCATTTCCGCGATTTTCGGCGTCTCCGGATCGGCAATAACCTTTGGCAGAACCGCCACCGGAACCGTCCCTGCGTCCGTAAAGGGCGCGAGGCGCACAAAGTCCGACAGCAGGATCTCCAGCGGGACGTAAAGATAATCCGGGCTCAGCTCCGCCAGCTCCGGGATAAGCTGATCGGCGTTCACCACCTGAAAAATCGTCTTAAGCCTGTCCGGACCGCCCTTTCCCTCCGGGATAGCCGGAAAAGGCCCGACCTCGCCCGCATGAGGCGCGGAGCGCTTTTCCGCAAGGGCCTTCAGAAGGCCGCGGTGCAGCTCCTCGAGCATACCGGGGGGCAGCTCCAGCCCCTCGTCCAGCATCACCTCTGCCCTTGAGCAGGAAAACGGCGTCCCTCCGGTTTTATAAAGGAGTGCTTCAATGTCCTTTTTGACAACGGCACGCCCCTTGGCGGCCACTGGTTTTTCTCCCGAAAGCACAACCCGGTTTCCGTCGCAGTCCTCCGCGGCAATGCGTATGTCCCGGCCCCCGGAAACCACGGCGTAGAACGCCGCGGGTACGCGGCGGACCTCGGAATTCTCATAGCCCCGGCGCACCTCCGCCAAAAGCCGCCTTGCTTCGCCCCCGGTCTTGGGCGCCGCGCCGAACATGTCCTCGCGATCTCCCGTCAAATACCCCTCCGTGAACTCCCGGTGGGAAAAAACGGTGGTTATCTGCTCCAGCTCCCCCGGCGAGGGCCGGCGCTCTTCCCTGATGCAGCGGGAATATATTCCGGTCAGCAGCGCCGTCACCTCGGGCTTTTTCGCGCATTCGCCCAGCCGCACGCAAGCTACGCCCGCGGCTTCCAGCTCCCGCAGGCGGTTTATGAGACAGACGTCTTTCAGCAGCAGGGGATAATTGTCATCCATCCGCCCGCCCATATTGTAACGTTCCCGGCAGAGTTTCAAACAGTCTCCCCGGTTGGCGCTGTGCCCGTCCTGCCAGGCGGAAAAAAGGCAGGCCCCTGTCCGGGACAGGCACGTGCCGCTCAGGACGGCAACCTCAAGTTCCGCTGCCGTGTGCGCGGCGATAAAGGCAATCTCCCGGAGGGACATTTCCAGCGGCAGCCGAACCCGGGAAAACCCCATCTGGGCGGCGGCCTCCACCCCCGGAAGACTGTGAAAGCCCAGTCTTTCCCCAGCATGGAGGGCCATGCCGGGTACAACCGCCCTGAGTACGGACGCAAGGCCCAGGTCGTGAACCACCATGGCGGAAACGCCGGCCTCCTCCGCGCGCACGGCCAAATCAGCCGCCGCCTGAATTTCCCCGTCCCAAAGCAGCGTGCCCATCTCGGCATAAACCTTACACGCCCGTATGCGGCAATAACGTACGGCCTTAAAAAAATCCTCTTCTGTAAAATCGGCTGATGAAGCTCCGCCAAAGCGGATATATATTGCGTCGGCGCCGCTCTGAACCGCCGCAATAACGGCTTCCGGCGATAAGGCGGGCGACAAAAGTTCTAGCATTGGGGAATACCTCTGTTTTTAATGATACTGAATCATTATAGCACAAGCCTGCCTATTGCTACAAGTTAAAAAAAATGATATGATGTGTGTCCGTACTATGAATGGAACAGGTGACACATGGACGACAGATACAGTCTCAGCACACCGCTCTGCTCCCTGCCTGCCGGAGACGCGGACAAGCTCCTCTCCGAGGCGGACGGCAACTGTGCGCTTTTATATTTATATTTGCTCAGAAACGGCGTTGTCCGCTCAAGGCGCGACGCTGCCCGTGCCCTGCGCATTTCCGAGGCACAGGTGGAAACCGCCGCGTCCAAACTCCGCGCCCTTGGCCTTCTTTCCCCGGACAGCGGCAGGCTCCCGCCCCCCGGAAACGAGATGCCGGAATACACCTCCGAGGATATTGTCCGCCGCACGGATACAGACGGAAGCTTTCGGGACATGCTGACGGAAACGGAGCGCGTCATGGGCCACACCCTGTCCGGCGCGGATATGAAAACGCTTTTCGGAATTTACGATCATCTGGGGCTCCCCCCGGAGGTCATCATGCTCCTGCTGAACAGCTGTGTGGAAGACTACCGCGCCCGGTACGGTCCGGGCCGCGTGCCCACCATGCGAATGATCGAAAAGGAAGCTTATATCTGGGCCAACCGGGAAATCGCCACCCTGGACGCCGCGGAGGAACACCTCCGCGTCCGGCGCCTGCGCCGGGAGACCACCTCAAGAATCAGGCTGGCTCTCAATATCCGCGACCGGGAGCTGACGGCCACCGAACAAAAATACATAGACGGATGGCTGGAAACGGGCTTTCCCCCGGAGTCAATTGAAATGGCCTACGACCGGACCGTCACCAACACCGGGCAGCTGAAATGGAGCTATATGAACCGGATAATCCAGAGCTGGGATACGAAGGGTCTGCACACGCCGGAGGAAATTGAGGCCGGAGACAGGCCCCAGAAACCCGGCCGTGGGCCCGAACCCGCCCACAAGCAAAGCGAGCTTGAGCGTATCCGGAAAATTTACGATAAGGTCAGGAATGGACAGGAGTGAGGCAAATGTCCACAAGCGGCAGACTTCTCTCGAAAGCCAGAGAAAAACTCGAAGCCATCAGAAACGTAAATCAGGAGGAGCAGCGCCGGCGCATCGACCGGGTCTATGCCCGTCTGCCCCGGGTCAGAAGCATCGACGCGGCCTTAAAGGCCCAAATGGTCGAGTTGGTCGGCCTGACGATACGGCGGCAGGGTGGCGACCCCCTGCCCGAGATCAAAGCGCTGGAAAGAGCGAATCTGGCCCTTCAGGCCGAGCGCGCGGAGCTTCTGGTCGCCGCGGGCTGGCCGATGGATTATACCGATGAAATCTACGCCTGCCCCGTCTGCCGGGATACCGGCATGGACGGCGGCGAAATCTGCCAATGCCTGTGGAAACTCTACAACCGGGAGCTGACGGCGCAGTTGGGTACGCTTTTGCGCTGCGGAAACGAGAGCTTCGGCAAATTCGACCTGAACCTGTACGATACGGCCGCCGATCCGAAAACGGGTGTTTCCCCAAGGGAATGCATGCGCCTCGTCTACGACACCTGCCTTGAATACGCCAAAAATTTCAGTCAGGCGTCCCCAAACCTGATGTTTCAGGGCGGGACGGGCCTTGGCAAAACCTTTCTCTCCGCCTGCATCGCCCGGGCCGCGGCGGAAAAAGGTTTCTCCGTGGCTTATGAATCCGCATCCGCAGCCCTGGAGGCCTTCGAGACCCAAAAATTCTCCCGGGACGCCGCAGAGGCGGCGGAGGCCGCCGCGAGAGTCAGGCAGTACCTGAACTGTGACCTGATGATCCTGGACGACCTGGGAACCGAGATGGTCACCACCTTTTCCAACAGCGCCCTGTACAGCATCATCAATACCCGCCTGATCAACGAAAAAAAGACCATCATCAGCACCAACTATGGGGATGAAGATCTGGCCCGCAAGTATACCCCTCAAATCATGTCCCGGCTGGAAGGCGAATATCTGGCCCTTCCCTTTATCGGCCGGGATATCCGGCTGATCAGAAAGGAGCTTACCGAATGAACCAAAGGGAAATCACCGTAAATGGCCCGCTTTTAAACCGGTCCGGCGACATCGCGGAGCCGGGCTACGCCAAAAGGCCCCTGCAGGAATACCGCCGCGCCGATATTAAGGCCGGCAAGGCCCGCATCAAGGAATGGGATTACTACCTAATCAGCAACGGCCGCTTTGCCGTCGCCCTCACCGTGGCCGACAACGGTTACATGGGATTCGATTCGGTTTCCCTCCTTAATTTTGAAGAAGGCTGGGAAAAGACCGTTTCCCGGATGTCCCTGATGCCCATGGGGAAACGAAAGCTCCCGGAGAGCTCCGCCGCCGGAGACATTTCGGTCCGCGGCAAGTCCCATGCGATTTCATTCACCCATGAGGACGGCAGACGTGTCCTGCGCTTCAGGATGGACAATTTCCTGGACGGATTCCCGGCAACCGGCCGCATCATCCTCTCCGACGAGCCGGAGGACAGCATGGTCGTCGCCACCCCCTTCAATAAGGCGGGGCATTTCTATTATAACCAGAAGATCAACTGCATCAGAGCCCAAGGATATGTAGCGGCAGGCGGAAAAGCCTTCTCCTTCTCCCCGGATACGGCCTTTGCCGTCCTGGACTGGGGGCGGGGGGTCTGGACCTATGAAAACACCTGGTACTGGAGCAGCGCCTCCGGCGTCCTGGACGGAGTCCCCTTCGGCTGGAACCTGGGATACGGCTTCGGAGATACCTCAGCCGCCACGGAAAACATGCTGTTTTACAATGGCAAGGCCCACAAGCTGAGCCGGGTTAGCTTCGGCATTCCCCGGCGCGGGAGGCAATACGACTATATGGCCCCCTGGACCTTCTCCAGCGACGACGGCAGGTTTGAAATGAGTTTTGTCCCAATTCTGGACAGAGCCTCCCGTTCGAATCTTCTGATCCTCAAGTCGGATCAGCACCAGGTCTTCGGCCGCTTCACCGGTTCCGCCGTATTGGACGACGGCACAAGACTGACGGTGAAAGACTTCCATGGCTTTGCAGAGCGCGTGGAGAACAGGTGGTAGCCCTAAAACCAAAAAAGCGCCCGACGAAAACCGTCGGGCGCTTTAAATTACATTACAATGTCAGCCTTCGTATTCGCAGATGTAGGCGATCTTGCCGCTGTACGCGGCAGGGAAATCGGAAACCGGGTCGTTGCGGCTGTCGTTATATATCCAGCCGGTGCGCGGGCCGTATTTCCAGAGAAGACCATAATTTTCGGGGGTGCCGTCCGTGTCGGCTGCCGACGGCTCGTCCTTGCCCCAGGCGTAGTAGCTGATGTCTTCATCGTTCAGCCAAACAAGATTGCCGTTTTGATCCCGGTAGAAGCCGATCCAAACCAGCCGCACCCCGTAATCGTCGGCAAGATCCGTGACCTTTTTAAGCTCCGCCGCATCGCTGATCGTCACCATGTGCCCGCCCATTTCCCGGCACTTTTCCGCCGCGTCGGTCCAGCTGATATCTTCTATGTACAATTCATACGTGGACTCCGGCTCCGGTGCGGGGGTGGGTGACGGAGATGGAGACGGAGATGGGGTGCGGGACGGAGACGGAGATGGAGTATGGGACGGAGACGGGGATGGAGACGGAGACGGAGTCCCCTCAGGCTCTGCGGTCTGTGTCGGCTCCGGCGATGCGGAGCCTTCGGGTGAAACGGTCGGGGTAGGCTCGGCAAATGGTGACGGCGAAACGTCGCCGGTCATGGCATCCACCACCCCTGACGGATCGGGTGAAGGCCCGGCCGGGGCCGTCCCCGAGAAAAGCTGGATAATCAGTGCCAGGATGACGATTGCCGCGCATATGCCGAAAATGATCATCGCCGGTTTTCTGTTCTTTTTTGGCCGGGGCGGGATGTTCTCCTCAAAATTTTTGTCGACCTTATACGCCGGCATCTCCGGCGTTTCATTTTTCACCGGCGGCAGCGCCGCGGGAATCGAGTCCTCCGCATCGGGACAATCGGCAAGCGCCGACAGCAGCTCCACAGGCCCTGAAAAGCGCTCGCCCGGTTCATAGGCCAAAGCCTTTTTTATGATAGCGCCAAGCTTTTCCCCCGCCGCCGCGGGCACCGGGACCACCTCGCCGCTCATCCGGCGGCGCAGTGCCGCCGCGCGTTCCGCCGGCTCAGGCGCCGCGTTTCCCTCGGGGAAAAACGGCAGTCTGCCGCCGGATACCCCCGCAAAAAGTAGCAGGCCGACGGAATAAACATCCGCGGTAATGTCGCCGTCACGGTTCCAGAACAGCTCCGGCGCCATATATTCCAACTCGTCAGAAGTCCAGTCCCCCGGGCCGTGGTCGGCCTTGGGGCCAAGGCCGGCTTCGCCGTCCGGCGTACGGCTGATATTCGCCGAATGGATATTGCCGTGATATTTTCCTTCAACATCCATGAGCGCGCGGCAGATGCCGCGGGCCAGCTCAAGCAGCTGCGGCCGCGTAAGCTTCGCCACGTCGGCGCCCAAAATATACGCGTCGTTGAAATTGTAGTCCTGCGACATGATGAAACTTCCTTTTTTCCCAGAATTATGTTAACAGAATAGCACAGCTTCACTGCCAAGTCAACAATAACGGGTTCCCAGACAAATCGCTTTCCCCGGTTTATTTTTCCACATTGGGCAAGGCGGCCCCTTCGCACGGTTTTCGTCATACCCTCTTGGAGCGGGCGCAGGCAGAGTTTGAACCCGACACTTTTTAATTGACACCTTTTGCCTATTGGCATATAATTTCATAGATATTTCAATGATTTGAAGTATCTAATCCGATATATGCGGAGGTGTTTCCGTGACGGGTTCACTGAATTTCTGGGATTACGAGGTATGGCGCTTTGTCATGATGCTTGCGGTTCTCACAGGGGCGATGCTGCTGGCAAACCTGCTGCGCCGGGAAATCAGGCCTCTGCGCCGTTCCCTGATCCCAAGCTCTGTTTTGGCCGGATTTCTTATTTTATTTGTCGAAAAGCTGTATCGCGCCGTCACCGGGGCCTCCATGTTCACCACGGTAGCCCTGGAAGCGCTGACCTATCACGGGCTCGGCATCGGGTTTATCGCGGTTTCCCTGCGCACCACTGAAAAGCTGGGCAGCAAGCAGGCGCGCCGTGATGTGTTCAATACCAGCCTCGTGGTGGTGTCCACATATCTGCTTCAGGGCATCGTCGGTCTGGCCATAACCCTGGGCCTGTCTTATGTGATCGGCAACTGGGCCGCCGGGGGCATCCTGCTGCCGATGGGTTACGGTCAGGGGCCAGGACAGGCGTACAACTGGGGGCACATCTACGAGACCGCCACGGCCTACCCACCCTTTTCCAACGGCGCCAGCTTCGGGCTGACAGTGGCGGCCATGGGCTTCATCAGCGCCTCTCTGGGCGGGGTATTCTACCTGGGCAGGATGCGCCGGGCCGGGAAGCTCAAGGACGGCATCGGCAACGCGGACGAAATCGAGGATCTTTCCGCCGAGATGATTACCGCCAAAGGGGAAATCCCCCTGTCCGAATCCATGGATAAATTCACCGTGCAGGCCGGTCTCGTCCTTCTGGTCTATCTGGTCTCCTTCGGCTTCATGTGGTTTGTTACCCTCGGCCTGGACAGCCTCGGCGGTTTCTGGACCGGCACGGTCAAGCCCCTGCTGTGGGGCTTCAACTTCCTTGTGGGCGCGGGCTTTGCCGCCCTCTTCAAGCTGATTTTCGGCGTTTTTAAAAAGCGCGGCGTGCTGAAACGCCAATACATCAACAACTTTATGCTTAACCGGATCTCCGGCTTCATGTTTGACCTGATGGTGGCGGCCTCCATTGCCGCCATAGACCTTTCCGCATTCACCCACAAGGAATTTGTCGTCCCCCTGATGGCGATTTGCATCGCGGGAATGCTCATAACATACTGGTATAATAAAAAGGTCTGCTTCAGGCTGTTCCCGGATTATCCCGACGAATCCTTTCTTGCCCTCTACGGCATGCTCACCGGTACGGCCAGCACCGGGATCATCCTGCTGCGGGAGATCGATCCGCTGTTCAGCACCCCCGCCTCGGGCAATCTTATATACCAGAACCTCTGGGCCATTCTCCTCGGCTTTCCCATGCTGCTCCTTCTGGGCGTCGTCGCCCAGAGCGCGGCCATGTCCTGGATTACCCTGGCGCTTCTCGTTCTGCTGTTTTGCGCGATGTTTGCGCTCATGTACCGACGCGTTTTCTTTAAGCGCAAAAAGCAATAAACCCACAGGCGGCATACGCGTTTGCGTATGCCGCCTGTTTTTTTCTCACCGCTCCCCGGCCTCCCCGCGTCCTTTCCCCCAGCCCCGGAACCACCTGAATGTGATCGGCCAGACCGCGGCGGCAAAAACCACCACAATAAAATACCTGACGGCATTGGCGGCGCCCTCCGTGCCGAGCAGGGCCAGCAGGGGCGCTTTAAGGCCCGTCCGGAGCACCAGCATAATCCCCAGCCCGGCAACAACCTTGACGATCTGGGCGGGCAGACAGGCATCCGTGGGGAAACGGAGATATCTCCGGTCAAGATGAAAGGCCAGGAGCATCGCCGATACCGCCCCAAAAATCGTGAACCCGTTTTTTCTTGCGGAGACCAGATTTTCAGCGTCCGTATCCCCGGGAAACGGCCACATCTGGGTGTATAAAAGATAACCCAGCGCCAGCGCCAGCATCACGGCCAGCACCCCGTACATGATCTCCGGGCGTTTTTCCGCCCTGCGGAAGACCGGATACAGGGCAAAAACCAAAATCAGCCCCAGGACAAAGGAAACGCCCACATCCAGAGGCGTGTGCACACCCAGATACATCCGGGAAAATGCCACGATCACGATGGCGGCGCAGTAGATCCCCCGCCTGACTCCGCTTTCCGTCCGACGGGCCAGAGTCCCGAAGGCCGCGAAGGCGTTTTGCGTGTGCCCGCTGGGGAAGGAATATCCCGCGGCGCCAAGCCGCGCCCGTTCCACGATGGCAAACCCCTCATCCATCACCCAGGGCCGCGGTATCCGGAAGGTGATTTTAAGAAACTGGTTCAAAACCGTGCCTATAAATCCTGTTGTCAGGATATAATACCCGCAATTCTTATCCACGCACCAGAAAACGGTCACGGCGATTATCATAAAAACCGTTTCCCCGCCCAGCCCTGTGAGAAAGCCCAGCACCGTGTCCAGCACCGGCGTTCTGATGCTCTCCAGAGCATAAAGCACTTCCATTGCCTTCCCTCCATATCCATTATGGCGCCATTATACCAAATCAGGCGCCCCCTGTCATGGGCGATCCCGCGGATTTTTGCCGAAGAAAAAACATTTGTCCCCGCCAAGGCAATATGGTATAATAGCCGCAATGCGGCTATTATATCTTGATTTATGT
>DIRC01000003.1:0-16619 GCA_002427465.1 Clostridiales bacterium UBA5446
CCTGCTTCGGCGAGAAACTTGCCGATAAGGAGCATTCCCTGTCCGCCGAATCCTGCGAATACACACTGTTCTTTCATTCTTATTCGGCCCCCTTATCCTTGTATACTCCCAGCGGGTAGTAAGGTATCATGTTTTCCTCAAGCCACTTCAAGGCGTCGACGGGCGACATGCCCCAGTTGGTCGGGCAGGTGGAAAGAATCTCGATCATGGAGAAGCCCCGGCCTTCCATCTGATAGCGCAGGCCCTTCTGGATGGCCTTCTTGGCCTTAATGATGTTGGGCGTGCTATTCAGCGCCACACGCTCGATGTAATAGGCGCTGGGGATCTGGGCCAGCATTTCGCTGACCTTGAGCGGGGAGCCGGACCAGGATTCACTGCGACCGGCCGGGCTGGTGGTGGTTCTCTGGCCAATCAGCGTTGTCGGGGCCATCTGGCCGCCCGTCATGCCGTAGATCGCGTTGTTGATAAAGAAAACGGTGATGTTTTCGCCCCTGTGGGCAGCGTGTATAATTTCGTTGCCGCCGATGGAGGCAAGGTCGCCGTCGCCCTGATAGGTGAATACACAGGTGTCGGGGTGCACACGCTTGATGCCGGTTGCCACGGCGGGAGCACGGCCATGGGCCGCCTCGTACATATCGCAGTTAAAGTAATTGTAGGCAAATACGGCGCAGCCGACGGGAGCGACGCCGATGACATTATCGGTCAGGCCGAGGCCCTCGATCGATTCCGCCACCAGACGATGGGCTATGCCATGATTGCAGCCCGGGCAGTAATGGAATACCGCGTCGGTAAGCATTTTGGTCTTTTCGAATACGACCGCCATTAGAATCCCTCCCTCATGCTCAGCAGTTTTTCGTAAATTTCTTCGCTGGTCGGCATATGGCTGCCGTAACGTCCATAGAATTCGACCTTCTGATCGCCGTTGATGGCAAGTTTAACGTCTTCGAGCATTTGTCCGGCGTTGAGCTCAACATCCAGAACGGCCTTGACGCCGGGGGCGACGGCTGCATTGTGGACGGCTTCATACGGGAACGGATAAAGGGTTATGGGACGCAGCAGGCCCACATTGATGCCCTTTGCCTTCAGATCGTCAATGGCGGATTTGCAGATGCGGGCCACGGTGCCGAACGCAGTGACGATGATTTCAGCGCCTTCCATGTTATAAGCTTCATAACGGGTCTCGTTTTTCTCAATCTCACGGTAGCCTTTCTGAAGGGTTTCGTTGATGCCGTCAAGCTCTTCAACCGTGATGTACAGGGAGTTGATGACGGCGCGCTTATGGTCGGCGCTGGGATGCTTGCCGTTTGCCGCCCAGGGCTTTGCTTTATAATCGACCTTGAAGTCGACCATCTCGGGCAGAACTACAGGCTCCATCATCTGGCAGATCATGCCGTCCGCAACGATCATAACGGGGTTGAGATATTTTTCGCCAAGCTCAAAAGCGAGCTTCATCATATCGACGGATTCCTGTACGGAAGCGGGGGCCAGGACGATCAGCTTATAGTCGCCGTGTCCGCCGCCCTTGGTGGCCTGGAGATAGTCGCCCTGGCTGGCCTGAATGCTGCCGAGGCCCGGGCCGCCGCGCATTACGTTGATAATGACGCAGGGGAGCCGAGAGCAGGCGATATAGGAGATGCCTTCCTGCTTCAGGGAGACTCCGGGGCTGGAGGAGCTGGTCAGGACGCGCTCACCGGTACCGGCCGCACCGTATACCATATTGATCGCGCTGACTTCGCTCTCGGCCTGCAGGAAGCATCCGCCGATTTCGGGCATACGGGCAGACATGTATTCGGGAATCTCGGTCTGCGGGGTTATCGGGTATCCGAAGAAGTAACGGCAGCCTGCGCGTATTGCGGCCTCCGCTATGGCCTCGCTGCCCTTCATAAGAGTCAATGCCATGTTAAAGTTCCTCCTATTCCTTCTCAATATGGATGGCGACGTCCGGACAAGTGCGCGCGCAGGCCGCGCATGCGATGCAGGAGTCTATATCCATCATTTCCGCCGGATGGTAGCCCTTTGAATTGAGCTTGCCCTTGGAGATTCGGAGGATCTTCTTGGGACATGCTCTAACGCAGAGCCCGCAACCCTTGCAGAGCTCTTCGTTGATCGTGTGTTTTACCATTGCGATACCTCATTTCTAATATGCTGAATTTAGATTATAAGCATGGTTATGCCTTGCTTAAAGGCCTTCTCGCGCGAAGGTTTCCCAGTCCCTGTGCATGAAGGTGTCGATCGCCATGGGCGTTCCGATGTATTTCGGATCATGCCCCTCGGCGAGAAACGCTTCCAAAAGGTCGGGACGGCCGGTGGTGTAGGCAACCGGAACCCCGGTGAGAATGGACGCCTCTTTCACGACCTCGTATCCGTCCCGCAGGTCATCGGGGCCGGCAAGACGGGCAAGATTTGTATTGTTGATCAGGCCGGTTACCTTCTGGCGCGAATGGCGTTCCATGTCCCGCATGAGAGAGACAAGCCTTTCCGGAGTTCCGGCCATGGGACGGCGGGTGTTCACCACGTTAAGAACGTGGAGGCTGCCCTCCGGCAGTTCGGCAAAATCTTCATAATAGCGGCCGAGCGCCGTCGCGCCGGTGGAGTCGCCACCGACGTCGAAAATAACCAGGTCCCATTCCAAAGCAAAGGCAGAGGCAACTTCTGCGGGAAGTGAAAGGGTTTCCACATTGGTTCTGGCGAAATTCGGTGAAACAAGGCGAATTTCTTTCGTCTTGATCAGATTGCCCCTGTCGGTAAGCCGAAAATAGGTATTAACCATGTCAAGGTCAATGAGTTCGACACGCTTTCCCTGTTCGGCCGCTCTGAACGCGAAGTTCAGCGCCAATTCGGTCTTGCCGCTGCCGTAATTGCCTATCAGTATGAAAACCTCTTTCATATCTTCGCTTCCTTCTTGCTTACTTGCGAGTGCCGTCTACGTACTGGTTGGCGTAGTTGTTCTGGATGCAGCGAACCACGGTGGACAGTACGTCGCAGGTGGGGGTGGGGATGCCGAACTGCTTGCCATAATCGGAGATGGCGCCGTTGAGGGTGTCGATCTCGGTTCTGTATTTCTTCCAGAGCATATCCTGAGCCATGGAAGGATAGTAGTCGGAGATGTGGTCGATAATGTGCTGGTGGTCAACCCGGATGAACTCATCGGCATCCAGCGCGACGCCCTTGGCGTTGGCTATAGCGCAGCACTCGCGGATCACATCGTGGAACAGCTTCTGGCCGAAGGGATCCGCCTCAACCTCGCCGATCTTCAGGCGGGTGACGGCGCAGACGGTGTTGACGGTGCAGTTGACGACAACTTTCTTCCAAAGGAAGGGCAGAACGTCCTCACGGAACACGGCTTTGCAGCCGCCATTAATGTAGCATTCTTCCATGTGTTTTCCGGCGGCGATGGTGACGTCGTTGTTTTCCAAAGCGCCGAAGTTCATGATCACGCCTTCGCTGGGGGTGGAGATGCAGCCTCCGGGGCCGTCGAGAGCGGTGCCGATAACGCCGGAACCGATCATGCAGCGGCTGGCAGGATAGTATTTCAGGAGCTTGTCATCGTTGCCCAGGCCGTTGATCAGGGAGACCAGAACGGTGTTGGGGCCGACGCAGGGCTTGGCGCCCTGAATGGCGTTCTCCAGCTGGTTTGCCTTGGTCATGAAGATGACGATGTCCATGGTCCCGATATCGTCGGCGGTGTAGGCGGTCTTGAAGCCCGTGAGATGATAGACCTCGTCAGGATAAATGGTGAACTTCATGCCGTCTTTGGCGATCTTGTCCATGTGCTCCTTATAGGGGTCGACGAGGGTGATGTCCGCCCCGCCCTTGCGAAGATAAGCTGCGAAGACACTGCCGGCAGCACCGGATCCGATCATTGCGATTTTCATTATTTTTTCCTCCTTGCACAAGTTTATATAAAATTTGTTGTGCGCTGTTACAAAGATTCAGGCCTTTACCTTGTTATATTGTCTGCCATAATTGCCCTGAATCGCCAGAATAATCTCGGTAAGGGCGAAGTTTACAGGCGTGGGCACGCCGAACCTTTCTCCATATCTGACGATGGCGCCGTTCAGAACGGAAATCTCAGTCTGGCGCTGATGGATAAGCGAGTCCTGAGCCATCGAGGGGTAATAGTCGCCCAGGTTATCAATAAGATTCTGGGTATCGGCTTCAATAAGCGGCCAAAGATCGATGATGCCGGCGGCCCTGGCCACGGCGCAGCCTTCTTTCCAAACCGCCGTGATCAGGCCCCGGCCGTGTTCATCCGCCATTGCTTCGCCAACCTTCAGGCGAAGGACGGTTGACACGGTATTATAACCGCTGTTCATAATTGCTTTCTTCCAGATATAGGGGCGGACGTCGTCTTCAAAGCTGGCGTTGCATCCGCCGGCGTTGAAGCATTCTTCCATATATTTCCCGGCGGCGTCTGTAGCTGCGCTTTTGACGGAGGCTCCGAAAAACATCTGGATGCCCGCCTCCGGCTTGCTGACGCATACGCCGGGAGCGGGCAATTCTGTGCCTATAACGCCGCTGCCATACATAATCCTGTCGGCCGGCACATATTTCATGAGGGCTTCGTCATTGCCGAGACCGTTCTGTAGTGAAACAAGAACGGTTTCGGGCCCTACGCAGGACATGACGCTCTCCATGACGTCGTCAGTCTGCGTGGCCTTTACCATAAGGATGACAATGTCCATCACAGGCAGCTCGCACGCCCGTTCGCAGGTAAAAAAGCCTGTAAGACGGCACTCGCCGTCCGGGGTTATGAAGGTCATGCCGTCCTGAGAAATCTTGTCCATGTGGGCCTTATATCTGTCGACCAGATACATATCCGCGCCTCCGCGCCTTAAATATGATGCAAAAACGCTGCCGGCGGCCCCGGAACCAATCATTGCGATTTTCATTTGATATCCCTTCCTTCACAGCTGGTAAGCGACCCGTGCTATTTTTCCGAGGATTTTTTTACAATCCAGAACGGGTCGTCCGTATTATCCGAATATGCGACGAAGTTGAGGCTTGAGCGAATGTGTGCCGCCATTGATTGCCGGGCAAGATCCGGGATGCGAAGCTTGATCGCGGAGACGATCGCGCCGTGCTGGTGCACAACCTGAGAGGACCAGGGGTTGTCCTTGTCGGGATTAATAAATTTTGTCCATGAACCCTGGTACATGGTCAGGTTCGGGACCAGTTCGTTGTAGCTTCGGATCAGATATTTGTTGCTGCATGAATCCACGATGAGCCTGTGAAAAGGCATGTCCGTTTCCTTAAGCGCTTTGCCGTCCCGCTTGGGGATCGCCTTTTTGAATTCCATTGCCAAGCTCTCCATCCGGGCAATGGCCTCACCGGACGCCTTCTCGGCGCAGAGGGCGGCAGCCTCGCATTCGATGGCCGCCCTGGCGTTGTACAGATCTATCATATCGCGCAGGTTCATATCAGCTACGTAAAATCCGCTGGCTTTTGGCCGGGTTTCAACAAAGCCGATAGCCTGAAGCCTGTTGATGGCCTCCACAACAGGTGTTCGCGAGATACCCAGATCCGAAGCGATTTGGTTGACATTCAGCTTGGATGCCGGAGGAATGTCCAAAACCACAATCTCATCATACAGAATCTGAGTTACGATCTCGCTCAGTTTGGCAAAGGGGTTTTTCTCAAGGTAGCTTTCAAGTTTTTTGCGTGTCATGGCGAAGTCCTTTCTTAAGGATCAGCCGCACGGGAAGGGGGAAAAGGCACATCCTGAACCGAGTATTTATATATAATCTATCACATCATAATGCAATTAATCAATATCAAAACATATTTTCATGAAAATGCAATATATCGAATTGAAAATAATACCCGAAAAATTTTTGGCAATAAAGACTGATAAAAGGATAAAAAGCAGTGAATTTATTAACGATTGTTCCAAGGAAATGACGGAATTGGCTTTTTACATAAAATCTGTTCAAGATAAATGCAGTATCCACAGTTATGATCAAATAATGCATACGAATTGATGCAATTCGATGGCGCGGTTATAATTCGGGTGTGGTCTGTTTTAACAGATTGATGGAGAGAAAGTTAACAAGAGTTGGAAGGAGTATTGAAAGAATGAAAGAAAATTCCGTTATTACCAGAGGCACCTGGGCTGCCGGGTTTGCCGTTGCCTCCGTATGGTTTGGCACCCATGTCGGCGGCGGCTTCGCAACCGGTAATCAGATCGTCCAGTATTTCGTGTATTATGGCTGGACGGCAGCAATCTATCCCCTGATTTCTATGGGTGCGTTGGCCTACATCATGTTCGTCATGATGCGTTTTAGCCGTCTTCGCGGTATTACCAACTACAAAGATGCGTTCACCGAGCTGTGGCAGCCGTACCCGAAACTGGAGCTTACCTTCGAGCTGTTCTATGTCATCATCATCCTCGCGGCCATGGCCAGTGCCGTCGCCGGCGCTGCCAGCCTGGTTCAATCGTTGCTGGGACTTAACTACGCCATTTCCGTTATACTGGTCGCAATTCTGCTTGTCGTGCTCTCCATCTTCGGCGTTAAGCTGATCATCGCCGCATCAACGTTCCTTTCAACGGGCATACTTATCGTCACCGGCATCATGGTTTTCAGCGGCATTTCCACCCATCTTAACGAGATCGGCGCGGCTTTCTCAGGTGGGCTCACCGAGCCGCTTACCGGTCTCTGGAGAGGCGTTTTCGTGTATTGCGCATTCCAGTGCGTCTCCATCCCCGCCATGATTTCGGCCGCTACCACCCTGAACCATAAGGGCGTCAAGAAAGCCTCCATCCTGGGCGGCATCATGAACGGCGGCGCTCTGGCGCTCTCCGGCGTCATGATCCTCGGCTGGTATGACGAAATCCTTGCCGCCGGCAAGACCGCCCTGCCGAACCTCTTCATTGCCCAGACCATCGGCTGGAAGTGGCTCATCGGCGTCTATTCGACACTTCTTTTCTGCGCGTTCGTCTCTACCTGCATCACGCTGGTCTATACCATGATCGATCGTTTCGAAGGAAAATTTTTCCCCAAGCAGATCACAAACCTCATGGTTCGCCGCACAATCGTCGGCGGCATTGTGATCCTCATCTGCATGAGCATTTCCTTCCTGGGCCTGAGCGGCATCGTGAAGTACGGTTACGGTTACTGCGGGTATCTGAGCCTTGTCGTTGTCGTCCTGCCTGTTCTGATCATCGGCACCAGGAAGAACAAGCAGTTCCTGGCAGAGCATCCGGACGCCCTGAACAACTAAGCGCCGGTTTTGAGCAAGTTTATCAAATGGGTGATCATATTCCTGGCGGAAGCCGGATTCACCCTGCTCGTATACTTCAGCGGAACAATTTTTGGAAAAACTCTTGGCTCTGTGCCCACGGTGGTCGTTTGGGCGGTTATCTTTTCCATCGGATGGAGATGGACGAGAGATCCTCCCGGTGACGACGGCGAAGCGTCATCCCAAAGCTGAGCCGCGGAAAAACAAATAGCTACAGGAGCGCGGGATTCCCCGCGCTCCGTTTTTAATTCATCAGATAAGCTTTTAGTTGTATTAGCCGACAATTAATGATAAAATATCAGAGTTTGGAGGTGCGGGTATGAACGAAATTTTTGACATGGCACTGGCGCCGGAAGGCGAGAGAAAAATCGAGTGGGTCCGGCGGAATATGCCGATTCTCCGGGGGATTGAAGAGGAATTTTCCGGAACCCGTCCCTTTGCGGGCCTGAACATTGCGCTTTCCGTCCATCTGGAAGCAAAGACGGCTTATCTTTGCCGCGTACTGGCCATTGGGGGAGCAAATATGTTCGTTACGGGGTCAAATCCGCTGTCCACACAGGACGATGTGGCGGCGGCCCTGGCTGCGGGATGCATAGAGGTTCACGCGGTGCACGGCGCGCCGCCGGAGACATACCGCCGGCATCTGGAGGCTGTCCTCGAACCCGGTCCGAACATTATTATTGACGACGGCGGAGAGCTGACCGAGCTGATGCACACTAAATATGAAGGGTTGATCCCGGGCGTGATCGGAGGCTGCGAGGAAACCACCACCGGCATCAGCCGGCTCTGGAAAATGCACAGGGCGGGAACGCTCCGATATCCGATGATGACGGTCAACGACGCGGACTGCAAGCATCTGTTTGACAACCGGTATGGAACGGGACAGTCGGTGTGGGACGGTATTATGCGGACGACGAATCTCATTATTGCCGGCAAGCTGGTTGTAATCTCCGGCTATGGCTGGTGTGGGAAAGGGGTTGCCCTGCGCGCGAAGGGACTTGGCGCAAGGGTTATAATCACGGAGACCGACCCCGTCCGCGCGCTGGAAGCGGTTATGGACGGATACGATGTGATGCCTATGGCCCGGGCAGCGGCGCTGGGGGATATTTTTATTACCGTTACCGGCTGCCGGGACGTGATAACAGGAGCGCATTTCCCGCGCTTGAAGGACGGCGCCATCCTCTGCAATGCCGGGCATTTCAACCTTGAGCTGGATGTTGCGGCCCTTGAACAAAGTGCCCGCAGAAAATACGAGGCGCGCCATAATATCCAGGCCTATGAGCTGGCCAACGGCAGGACTGTTTTTGTCATAGCCGAAGGCAGGCTTGTCAATCTGGCGGCGGCCGACGGCCACCCGGCGGAGATCATGGATATGAGCTTTGCGATTCAGGCGCTGGCCGCGGAGTATCTGGCCAAAAACCGGG
The DNA here is from genome assembly GCA_002427465.1 of Clostridiales bacterium UBA5446. Classification (GTDB taxonomy): domain Bacteria; phylum Bacillota; class Clostridia; order Oscillospirales; family Oscillospiraceae; genus Scatomorpha. The sequence continues at coordinate 8,664 of DIRC01000003.1, forward strand.
GAAAGCTGCCGGCGGAGCCTCTGCGCATCCCCGCGTCCATAGACGTCGACGTGGCGCGGCGGAAGCTCGCGGCGCTGGGGCTGGAGATTGACGCCATGACCGACGGACAGAGGGCATATCTGGGCGTATAATATCTTGAATTCGATTGAAGGGCGGTGAGCTTGGTGGAAAATATGGACTATGATGCGCTGCGCGAAAAGCTGTTTGGTTTTATAACGGATCGAAAGCTGAAGGCCCTGCAGCTTGAGCTTGAGGACATGAATGAATTTGACGTGGCGGAATTCCTTACGGATCTCGGCGCGAACGATCCCAAAAGCATGGCTACGGTATTTCGCCTGCTTTCGAAAGAACGCGGTGCCGAAATATTCGCGGAGCTGGACGCGCCGGAACAGGAATGGATTATAAACTCCATTACCGATACCGAGCTGGCCGGCATTATTGAGGATATGTACGTGGACGACGCCGTGGATATGATGGAGGAGCTTCCGGCAAACGTTGTTAAGCGCGTGATGCGCAACGCCACGCCGGGTACCAGGGACATCATTAACCAATATCTGAAATATCCCGAAAATTCCGCCGGCAGCATTATGACCGCGGAATTCGTCGATCTTAAAAAATACATGAGCGTACGGGAATCCATTGCCCGTATCAGACGCATAGGCGAGAATAAAGAGACGATTTATGTATGCTACGTCACTTCCGGGGATCGAAAGCTGGAAGGCGTCGTCACGGTAAAAAAGCTGCTTTTGTCCAATGATGACGACGTCATCGAGGACATTATGGATACCAACGTCATCTTTGCCCATACGACGGACGACCAGGAGGACGTCTCCGAAAAGATATCGGACTATGACCTTCTGGCCATCCCGGTCGTCGATAAGGAAAGCCGGCTGGTGGGAATTGTCACGGTTGACGATATTATCGACGTTATGCAGGAAGAAGTCACCGAGGACATTGAGAAGATGGCCGCCATCACGCCGTCGGATAAGCCGTACCTAAAGCAGAGCGTCATTTATATCTGGAAAAACCGTATTCCATGGCTGCTGCTTCTCATGATTTCGGCAACGTTCACGGGCATGATCATCAGCTCTTTCGAGTCGGCGCTTGCGACGCAGGTGGTGCTGGTCGGTTTCATTCCGATGCTGATGGATACAGGGGGGAACTCTGGCAGCCAGACATCTGCCACGATCATACGCAGCATTTCTTTGGGAGATATAGAATTTTCGGATCTATTCAGCATCCTCTGGAAGGAACTGCGTGTGGCGGTGCTGTGCGGCCTGTCCCTTGCAGCGGTGAATTTTGTAAAAGTCATGGTTGTCGACCGTATGCTTTTGGGCAATACGGATATCAGCTTCACGGTTGCGGCGGTAGTATGCCTGACACTGGCGCTGACGGTGCTGGCGGCAAAACTGATGGGGTGCATCCTCCCGATGCTGGCGGAAAAGATTGGGTTCGACCCAGCGGTTATGGCAAGCCCATTCATTACCACAATTGTTGATGCGATATCGCTCCTCGTTTATTTTGCGCTTGCGACTTCGATATTGCATATATAGAGCGGATATACAGAAAGGAAAGGATTTGCCCCAATGGATATGCCTGCGATTGTCACCCAGATGGCCATACTGGTCATTCTGATGGTGGCTGGGTTCGTCTGCGCAAAACTCAAGCTTACCGGTCCGGCGTTTAATAAGGCCGTGTCCCCGGTGGTGATGAATGTTTTGCTGGTAGCGACAATATTGAGTTCGGTTATGGGAACGGAGCTGACCCTTTCTTTTCCCGAGATTATGACCATTATCGGCTTTATGACGATTATGATCTGCTTGTGTGGGGTTATCGGAGTTATCACTCCAAAGTTGTTCCGGATTAACGGCGGCGACGCTGGTCTCGTCACGATGATGGTGATGTTCATGAACTCGGTTTTCGTAGCTTTTCCCGTGATACAGTCCATATACGGCAGGGAGGGGATCTTTTACGCATCCATGTCCAATATTCCATTCAACGCGCTGCTGTACACCTACGGGCTGGCGAAGGTGCGCGGAGGTGTAAACGGCTGGCAGGATGCGCGAAAGATTTTAAGCCCACCTCTTGTGGCCACCGTGATCGCCATTGTGATCTTTCTTACAGAGCTTCAGGTTCCGGAATTTATTGCGCGGTCCTGCTCGACCCTGGGAAGCGCCACGATACCAATGTCCATGCTGGTTGTTGGCACTTCACTCGGCGGCGTTGCGCTGAAAGAAATGGTGCGGGACTGGAAGATTTACATAGTCAGCGCGGCGAGGCTTCTGGTTTGTCCCGTGCTGGTGTGGGCGGTTATGCGGCTGTTTGTGACGGATATCATGACGCTCCACATTCTGGTGATTCTGGCTTCCGCTCCGGTGGCCATGATCGCCTCGATTCTGACGATACAGTATGACAGGAACGAGGCCCTGGCGTCAAAGAGCGTGTTTATCAGCACGCTCCTATCGTCAGTGACCATGCCGTTCATGATCTGGCTGCTGCTCATGTGACGGGTAATAAAAAGCGCGGGCATTCGATGCCCGCGCTTTTATTGTGCCAATCAGGTTTCGGGCGCGTCCTTCTTCACAGAGGGCCCGCTGTAGGTTATGGCGATGAGAATAAGGCCGATGGCGGCGCCGAGCGCCGCGCCCAGCAGTGTTCTTGTCAGGGAAAGCCACAGAGGAGACCGGGCGTGGCAAAAGGTGTTGACGGCCGAGGCATAGCCTGAGGCGGCCAGCACGGCGAAGGGCCACGAATATGCCCGCTTTCCCTTGGTTACCAGCACGGCGGCGGCGGCCAGGCAGGGCCAGGCGACAAGAAACTCCTTTGTCCTGGGCCGGGCGATCAGCAAGAGCTCCAGCCAGTTGCGAAAGCGCTGTTCCAGTACGCTGACGCCGGCGTTGCCCGTGCGGAGAATATAATACCCCACGCCGCAGATCAGGCCAAAGGCCCCCAGGATCAGGATGAACTTCCGGCCCGCCAGGATTTCCCGGGGCGGGCACAGGAATCTCAGCACGGCGTATACGGCAAAGGCCAACGGCAGAAGCTGGCTCAGCTTGACGCCCCGGAAATTGGCGATAGCCAGCAGATAATCCGACCCGCTTTGCAGCGCGCCCACAAACAGCCCGCCAGCCACCGCGATCCCCAGGGAGACGAGCAGGATTCCAGTATAGGCGCCAAGGGTTCGTGAAAGGGTGTCCCTTCGAAGGGCGGACAGCCTTTCATAGGCATACCACAGCGAAAGGCAGGGAAAAATAACCGATGCGGCAAAGGCGAGCAGGGGGGTGAAAAGGTTGTATCCCCACAGGCTTTCGGCGCACCACAGGGCGGCGCACGCCCCCATGCCGGCTACGGCCAGCAGGATTTCCCATCGGCGGCTCAGCCGAAAGAAACATCCCAGAAGCAGGATGCCCGCCGCGGCGACGCCGTAAGCGGCGAAAATGAGCAGGGGAGACGGTTCGTAGGCCCCAAAGGCGGAAAAGCTGCTGCTCAGGATCAGCCCATGCCGCTCAATCCGGGCGGACAGATTTTCCACAACATCTTCATACACGGCGGCGTCCGTTATCGTCCGGCCCGTTTGGGCGTCTGTAAAAGGCGTGATCCAAACAACGCGGACATTCCTGTCCGTGACGGCCCGGTAGAGGATGTTTTCAATCTCCTCCGCTCCCGGATAGCCCAGATCATGATAGCGCGCCGCAAACTGGGGATAGAGAAGAAAACAACGGGCCATGGGCCCGTCCCAATTTTCGGCATCGGGCGTATATTCATTTACATAACTATATTGCACCTCGTCCTCAACCAGCAGCAGGACGCCGTCAAGGAGCGTATTACCATTAAATTCTCGAACGTTTTCCGGTTTGTGGTCTAGTGTTGCAATATCTTGGGTTGACATAACAACGCAAACCTCGGTGTTCTGGAATTCCATAATGGCCCGGACTCCGCACAGGAGAAGGGCGCAGATCAGGCCAAGGGCCAGGAGCACCGCAAGTATTTTGTTTTCCCTGATGGCCTGGTTCATGTCATACTCCTTTATACAATAAAACAAGGGACGGGGAAGTTTCCCCGTCCCTGATTATAACGGTTGCCCTCAGCTTTTGCAACGTCTTGATTTCCGTTTTTTGGCGGCTGAGGCGCGAAGGATGAAGAACAGGGCCACCGCGGCGGCCAGGGCGGCGATGACGATGGTGGGAACAATGTTCTTCTCGCCGGAAGTCCGGACCTGGAGCCAAAGGCTGTCCATTAGCTGATTCGTTTCGGTGCTCAGGTAAAGGAAGCTCTCCCCCCGGGAGATGGTTTCGGCATCGGGATAGGCGATGCCGCTGGATGCGGCTTCGGGGTCCATATAGTCCTTTGCGGCGGAGATGGGGGTGGAATAACCCAGGTATTCAAGGTTTTGCCCGGAGATCTCCGGATCACACAGAAAGTTGATATAGGCTTCCGCGGCCGCTTTGTTCTGGCTGCTCTTGGGGATGCACATGGCGTCTATGAAAATGTTAAAGCCCTCCTCGGGAAAACAGAAGGCAAGATTCTCGTTCTCTGAGACCATCTGAAGGTAATCTCCGGCGTAGTAAGGGGCGATCCAGGCCTCCTCCCGCTCCATTTTGGCGTAGATCTGATCCATCACGTAGCTCTGAACTAATGGCTTTTGCGCCAGCAGCAGCTCGGAGGCGGCGTTGAGGACAGCCTCGTCCTCGCTGTTGACGTCGTCCCCGTTCATAAATTCCGCGATGGCGAAGGCGTCCCTGGGGTTGTCGAACATGAGGATTTTGCCGGAATACGCCTCATCCCAGAGGGATTGCCAACTGGTGACTTCCTCCACATATTTAGTGTTGTATATGATGCCGACGCTGCCCCAGGTATAGGGGACGGAGTAGAGATTGGCCGGATCGTAGGCGGTGTTTTTGTAGGCCTCGTCCACATAGGCATAGTTGGGGATGTTCGAAAAATCCAGTGTCTCCAGCATGTCTTCGGCGATCAGCCGGGCGACCATATAGTCGGAGGGGATGATCACGTCATAGGTGGATCCGCCGGTTTTCAGCTTGGTATAGAGACTCTCGTTGGAGTCGAAGGTCATGTAATTGACCTGAATGCCCGTGGCTTCGGTGAAAGCGGCGTTGACATCAATGTAACCGTCGCTGCCGTCGGAGATATACTGGCCCCAGTTGTACACATTGATAGTCACGGCTCCGTTATCCGCCAGGGACCCGACGGGCAGGCAGAGCAAAATCAGCACGGCGGCAAGGGCGGCGGTAAAGAGTTTTTTCATATTTTCATTCTCCTTCTGCCTGCGGAAAAATTCCGTCTGGCTTGTTTTGTTCTTTTTTCATCCCTGGCCTGCAGCAGGTTCATTAGTATCATAACCAGCAGTATCGTGATGAAAAGCAGGGTGAAAAGGGCATAGATTTTGGGGTGCAGCGGCTTTTTGGTATAATTGTATATTTCCACGGGCAGTGTTATAAAATTCGGCCCGTAGACGAAATAGGAGATCACAAAGTCATCCAGGCTCATGGTGAAGCTCATCAGCGCGCCGGAGATGATACCGGGCATGATCTCATACAGGATGACCTTGAAGAATGCCTGGGCCGGCGTGCAGCCCAAATCCAGGGCGGCGTCGCGCAGATCCCGATCCATCTGGGACAGCTTGGGCAGCACCGACAGAATGACATAAGGCAGGTTAAAGGTGATGTGTGCGATCAGCAGGGTAAAAAACCCAAGGATATTGCTGATCTTCATGGTGTGGCCGATGAACGCGAAAAGCAGGGCCAGGGAGACGCCCGTCACAATTTCGGGGTTTGTGAGGGGGATATTCGTCACGGCAAGGGCCGCGGAACGCTGCTTTCTGCCCATGGCATGGATTCCCAGGGCCGCCATTGTGCCCAGCAGGGTTGCCACAAGGGAGGACAGCACGGCGACGATCAGGGAGTTTGCCAGCAGGGGGAGAAGGACGCTGTCCCGGAACAGTTCGCTGTAGCGGGAAAGGGTAAAGCCCTTCCAAACCGCGATATCAGCGCCTGCGTTGAAGGAGGCCACAGCCAGAACAATCATCGGAATATACAGGAAAATCAGCACCAGAACGGTGAATATCCAGTTGAACCGTTTCATACCGTCACCATACTTTCGCCGTCGTCATCCGAAAACCGGTTCATCAGCGCGATGCAGATGAAGACCAGAACCATCAGGCCCAGGGACATGGCAGCGCCAAGGTTGGGATTGTAGGCGGCCTTAAACTGGCTTTCGATCACGTCTCCGATCAGCGTGGCACCCGAGGAGCCCAGCTTTTGCGAGATATAGAAGGTGGAAACGGCCGGGACGAATACCATGGTGACGCCGGAGATGACGCCCGGCAGGGAAAGGGGCAGGACAACCTTGCCGAAGACCTGGCGGGAATTGCAGCCCAGGTCCTGGGCTGCCTCGATCAGCCGGGGGTCGATCTTGACGATGACCGAATAAAGGGGCAGAATCATATAAGGCAAAAAGTTATAAACCATGCCCAGGATGACGGCCCCGTCGTTTCGGATCAGGGGCAGCGGGGAAAGCCCCAGGGAAGTGATGAAGGAGTTTATAATCCCCGTATCCTCCAGCAGCGCCACCCAGGCCAGGGTGCGCAGCAGGAAGCTTATGCACATGGGCAGGGTCACCAGCATATAGAGAAAGCGCTGGTTGTGCGGCGCACAGCCGGCAATGTAATAGGCCACCGGATAGCCGATAACGAGGCAGATCAGGGACGATACCAGGGCCAGCCACACGGACTTCATGAAAATAGGGCCGTATTGCTTCAGGGAAACGAGGTTTCGGAAAGTCAGGCTCCCTGTGACAGAGTCTGTAAATGCGAAATACATCACGATAGCCAGAGGAATGATGGTGAATATGGTCATCCAGACAAGGTACGGCCCGGCAAGCAGCTTATTCTTCATTCAGCGACTCCTCCGGAAGGGGGGCGTCCTCCTCGCCGATGATGGCGTCGGGGTCGTTGATCTCGTCATATTCCGCCGAATAGGAGCTGTAATCCCCGAACATGCCGGAGTACTCGCTCTTTTTCATGACATGGATATCATTGGGCGTGAGCTTGATGCCGATATAGGCGCCGACAGGCTGATAATCGGTGGTCTGGATGAGCCACTTAAAACCCCTAAAATCCACGATGATGTCGTAATGAACCCCCTTAAAGGTGACCGAGGCAACGGTTCCGCACAGGTGGCCGGCGTCGGGAGGGACGATGTCGATATCCTCCGGTCTGATGACCACGTCCACGGGCGCGTTCTTCTCAAAGCCGGCGTCCATGCATTTGAATTTCCGGCCGAAAAATTCCACCAGGTAATCGTCCCGCATGATGCCGTCCAGAATATTGGATTCGCCGATGAAGTCGGCGACGAAGGCGTTTTTCGGCTCGTTGTAAATATCCTCCGGAGAGCCGATCTGCTGGATCCGGCCCCTGTCCATGACGACGACGGTGTCGGACATGGTCAGCGCCTCTTCCTGGTCGTGTGTAACATATATAAAGGTGATTCCCATTGCCTGCTGGATGCGCTTGAGCTCGTTTTGCATATCCTTGCGGAGGCGCAGGTCCAAAGCGCCCAGCGGTTCGTCCAGCAGCAGAACCTGCGGCCGGTTTACAAGGGCGCGGGCAATGGCCACGCGCTGCTGCTGGCCGCCGGACAGGGCGTTAATACTGCGGTTTTCAAAGCCCTTGAGAGAGACGATTTCCAGCATTTCCTCAACGCGTTCGTCTATCTCGTCCTCCGAAAGCTTCGCGATTCTCAAACCGAAGGCAATGTTGTCGTATACGTCCAGATGCGGGAAAAGGGCGTATCGCTGAAACACCGTGTTGACCCGCCGCTTGTGCGGCGGAACATCATTAATCCTCACACCTTCAAACAGCACGTCGCCGCCGGTAGGCTGCAGGAAGCCGCCTATTATGCGCAGCGTGGTTGTTTTGCCGCAGCCCGACGGGCCCAGCAG
>DIRC01000003.1:16802-19288 GCA_002427465.1 Clostridiales bacterium UBA5446
GCCGCAGCCCGACGGGCCCAGCAGTGTGAGGAACTCCTTATCGTTGATGTATAGGTTGATCGAATCAAGGACGGTCTCGCCGTCAAAGTCCATCCGGCAGTTGGCCAGACGAATCAATTCTTTTGCCATTATCCTCCCCCTCTTTGCTTAAAAGCCCGCCCTTTTGGAGCGGGCTCCTGTCGGAATTATAAGAAGAATATACAGATAAGATTTACATCTGTCAATTAAAATCGAAAACCCGGGAAATACTTTTCAGCAAATCCCACAGACGCCACGGAAAAACACTTGCCTCCGAGGTAATTGAGGCTTCCGGCATCGCCGGAAAAATCAAAGCGGATTTTGTATGAGTATAACGCCTGACTCGTTTCCGCGTGGGGCCTGTTCAGCTTTTCGGAGCCATATTTTCCGTCGCCCAGAAGGGGATGCCCCGCCGCCGCCATCTGCGCCCGGATCTGATGTGTGCGCCCCGTCAGCAGGCGGCATTCCACCAAGGACAGTCCTCCGTCGGAGGCGAGGACGCGATAGTCGGTGACGGCGGTCTTGGCGCCCGGCTCCGGGCGGCTGCGGACATAAACCTGGTTTTTTAGCGCATCCTTAAAAAGATAGCCCTCCAGCCTGCCTTCGGCCGGCTTCGGCCTTCCATGCACGATACACAGATAGTATTTGTCGATTTCCCGGGTTCGAATCTTTTCGTTTATGATGCGCAGAGCCTCGGCGTTTTTTGCCGCGATGACAATTCCGCCGGTGTTCCGGTCTATCCGGTTGCAAAGCGCCGGCGCAAAGGCGTTTTCCTCCCGGGGACGCCACTGGCCGGTCTGATAGGCCCGGGCCTGAATATTGGCGATGAGGGTGTTATAGTCCCAGGCTCCGGCGCTGTGGCAGAGCACGCCGGGCCGTTTGTCGGCCAGAAGGATGTTGTCATCTTCATACACAATGCCCAGCTTTGGGGTTCCGACCTTAAGATAAGCGTTTTCTTCCCTGGGTTTTTCAAAGAATTCGTCATTGATATAAAGCTGAAGCCTGTCCCCTTCCCTGAGCCTGGCGTCGCGCTTCGCGCCCCTGCCGTTTACCTTGATGCGTTTGAGGCGTATATATTTTTGCAGCAGGCTTTCGGGCAGCAAGGGGACGGCCTTGCCGACAAAGCGGTCAAGGCGCTGCCCGGAGTCGTTTTTTCCAACGTTTAATTCTTTCATAGTATGCCAATTATCATTCAAATAGTGCCGGCTGTCAATCAAAATCATATTGACAACCCATTCCATATCAATTATAATACCTAAGCGACTATGCGGAGGGACATGTTTTGAATCTGAACCTCAGAGAGATCATAAATGCTCCTGGCGGGCGGGTGCCTTTTTCCTGCGAATTAGATACCTCACGCCTAGATTTTCCTGCCGTAAAGCGATACGTCACGGCGCCATATGCCCGGGGCGAGGTCGTAAACAGCGCCGGTGTTCTCAAGGTGTCCGGAACGCTTACGGCGGAGATGGTCTGCACCTGCGATCGCTGCGGGGCGGAGTTTATTAGCACGAAGGATATGGCGGTCAATGCCCTGGTCATAGCCGAGGAGGATTCTGAAGCGCCGGAGGCCTTTGTGCTGGACGGCGATCTCCTGGATATGGACGATGTGCTTGAGACCGCTCTCATACTGGACATGGAGACGAAATTCCTTTGCAGTGAGGACTGCATGGGCATATGCCCCGATTGCGGCAAGAACCTGAATGAAGGCCCTTGCGGATGCCGCAAAAAAGCCGATCCAAGATTAGCTGTGCTTGAGCAGCTTTTGGATAAATAACAACGATTAATATGCTGCTCGTAAACAGCTATGGGAGGTGTAAGTTATGGCAGTTCCAAAAAGTAAAGTATCCAGGCAGCGGCGGGATAAAAGGCGTTCTTCGGTCTGGAAGCTTGAGACCCCCAGTATTGTACAGTGCCCCGGCTGCGGCGCTTACCATCTGCCTCACCGCGCCTGCAGGGCCTGCGGAAAGTATGACGGACGCGAGGTCATTAAGGTCGAGGAGAGCAAGTAAAACAAGCTGAGAAGGGAAGGCGCGGCCTTTCCTTCTTTTGCTTTATTCAGGCATTTTGCGCGTCTTATTCGGCTGCGTCGAGGCGCGCCCGGCGTTCGCTTAAAGGCGAATGCCCCGGCCGAGGAACCGTTAATTAATAAACTATTGCTGACTGTCAGGATAAGTTGTGGTAAAATAAAAATTGGATCTATGCCGTTGGGAGCATTTTTTTGGGTAAAGTATAGGCGTTGCCGGGCTTATTGCCGATGGAGTCTTGCGGCGATGCCGGGTTAAATCGGATTCTGGCGTTCCCGTTACGTCTTTGGCGGGGCGCTTTCTGCCGATCTTGGGAATAAAGAAAAGAAATAGAGAAGGAGGCCAAGCCATGTCCAGACCACTGGTGGCTATTGTAGGCCGGCCTAACGTTGGCAAATCCATGCTTTTTAATAGATTGGCCGGCAAGCGGCTTTCAATTGTAGA
>DIRC01000003.1:19530-19836 GCA_002427465.1 Clostridiales bacterium UBA5446
GTCGATACAGGCGGTATTGAGCCTGCGGCGGACAATGAAATCCTGCTTTTTATACGCGAACAGGCGCAGATCGCAATAGATTCCGCCGACGTTGTCGTACTGGTAACGGAAATCGGCACGGGAGTCACGGCAGCAGATAAAGAAGTTGCAAATATGCTGCTGCGGGCGAAAAAGCCCGTTGTGCTGTGCGTAAACAAGATGGATGCGACCGGACTGACAGATCCGGGAATTTACGAATTCTACGCGCTGGGCCTTGGAGATCCGATTGCCCTTTCAGCAATCCACGGCCATGGCACCGGGGATCTT
>DIRC01000061.1:0-11314 GCA_002427465.1 Clostridiales bacterium UBA5446
TAACGCGACTACCGTTACGTTCAAAAGTGGCGCTGAGCCGGCAACAGTCACTTGGAACGGCAAACCGGGTACGGTCAATTCATATGACCCGGCCACAAAGGTTGCCACGATCACCGTCCCCTCAATCACAACAATAGACAACACCTTAACGGTAACCGCCGCCGGGTATTCCGCGGGGACGGCATCCTGCACTATTCCTGTCGGGACATATGGCAATCTGCAGGTAATAGACAGTGATATCCAGACCGCGATAAGCGAAGCCAACGAGAGTGACACGATTTTGGTTGCTGAGGAAGGCTATGAAGAGCAGCTGACGATAAACAAGTCTCTGACGCTGGCCGCCCAGGACGGGGCAACAATCACCGGCTCCATTACTATCGGCAATGTGAGCGCCGTTACCACCGGGGTAACGGTAAGCGGCTTTACAGTTAACGCAGCATCCCCTGGCACCCCCGTCATACATATAATCAATTCGGCAAACGTTTCAATTCTGAATAATACTGTGAATGCCACTGAAGGTACTCATCAGCTGTCCATCGGAACCTCAACGGGGCCTGCCAGGGTTACCGGCACAGTCAGCGGCAACGAGGTTTATGGCGCCATCGGCCTTGGAACCGAGGGAAGCCTGACCGTGACAGACAATATAGTGAAGAACGCCTCCGCCGAGGGTATTTGGTTCTACCCCGTGGGCGCAGGCGCAGAGCTTGTGATAACAGGTAATACGATTGAAAATTGCGGCAGCCTGGTTAGCGGGTCATCGCAGATTATGGTTGAATCCAAGCCGACCTCTGTCAACGACCTTACGGATGATTCAGATATAATAGACTCGCTTGAAAGCAGCAACGCAGGCGCCACCGTTAAGCTGAGCTGGGCCAAATACATCAGCAGCGATGCCGAATTGATTGCCGCCATTGATACCCAGGCGGACGGGCAGACCTGGATTATAGCGGGGAAATCGAGCGCTTATGACCTGCCGAGACGTCCGGAAGACGTATCCGGCCAGCCCGGATGGTATTTCCCCATTACCGTAAACAACCTAACCATCATCGGTGTCGGAAATCCCGTTTTGTCCAGCTCTGCCTATGCGCCGAACGCGGCCCTCGCCTCCCAGAACCTGATCACCGTCTGGGGCAATAACGTCACCTTTATGGGGCTGACGATAGAGCCTAAGGTCGAAGTCAACAAATCCGTTGAAGTCATCGGTAATGACTTCACGATTACGGAGTGCACATTTAGGCCTAATACGCTGGTCACCGGCGATATCGCCGACCCGACCGGCGGCGGAAGCCTGTATTTCAGCGGCGAAAAGGGGAAGGTGCTTGTGGAAAACAACACCTTCAACAACACCTCCGTTGTTTTTGACAATGCTTACGCAGGTACTACGCCAGACGTCGTCATTGCGGATAATACATGGGACAGCATAAGCGGCTATGCCATCGGCAACGTCTTCTGGGGCACAGATCCGTATACAGACCCATACGTCGACGTCACTATTACCGGCAACAGCTTCAACAGCGTGACGGATACGACGAAAATCATAACGGCACGGATGAACCAGACTCTAACGCTGGATGGGACAAATACGATAAACGGCTCCCCCATCGACGCAAACGACTTCTGTAAGTATATCAACTTCAACAACCTCCCAAAGTGGGAACTATGCAAGGATAACAAGGTCGTCGTTGACGGCGTCACCTATGAAAGTCCGTTCAAAGATGTCGATACGTATATAACCGACCTGGCCCAACTACAGGCCGCCATCGACGATGCGGAAACTGGTGACACGATATTGCTCGGTGCTGGCGATTTCACCGCCTCGTCCACGATAAATGTGAACAAAGCCGTAACCATCCTGGGCTTCCCGGGCTTAAGCAGTGTCATTACAACGTCCGGCACATCTGGTGTCTTTGTAATCAGCGCAGCTGCAACTCTAGATGGTATTTACATCAACAAAACGGATAAAACCGGCCAGCAGCACTTTATAACTTTGACCTCAGACGGTGCTACGATAGAAAACTGCAAATTCACAGGTCAGTTTGTTGATGGCGACGATGAGGTTGTCCGTGCGATTGCTCCGAACGCCGGAATAAGCGGATATACCATCAGCGGATGTCATTTTGAAAATATCCGGCAGCCCGCATATTTGGAAGGACCCGGTACGGTCACGAATAACTTCGTGAAGGGAACTAGAGGCTGGGTTGTGTGTGTCAACCATGCGATTACTTTCACCGGCAACTCATTTGAAGACAACGCGGTGGATATTGCGATAATCGCAAATGGCCAGACAACGAGTGAAAATTACACCGATGTTGCTGCAATCAGCGCAGCTAATAACGGCGCTTATGTGCAAAACCAGCTGTTAGAAACCGAGGCGAGAAACGGCGCATTAATCCCATAACTATGCGTATGCTTTAGCTTAAGCCGTATCCAAGCATAGCCCTGACCGATCGGTCAGGGCTATGCTTTCATTTTTGCGTTACGCGGAATGACTCACTGCACACCGGATAAATCCCTGAAATCATATACACGGCTGTAATCCTTTGTCTCGGGGTCTTTCACCACCTCCGACCGCCTGTTATCCAGAAAACGGACGATCTCATACACGTTAATCCATATCTCGCTGAGGCATTCCTTCTGGGACTCATGAAAAATCAGCTGCATTCCAAAATGCAGGTGTGATGTTTTGATATTATTCACATTCTCGTTAAGGCTATAGCCCGTCCTGCCCATATACCCGATCACGTCTCCCGACTTTACCACGGAACCGACCGCCAAATCCTTGCGGAATGGGAAGTCTTTTCTCAGGTGGGCGTAATAATAATAGCGCTTTCCGTCAAAGGACCGGATGCCAATTCGCCATCCCCCATACTGATTCCACCCCATTGCCTCAATCACGCCGCCTTCCATCGCGACGATCGGCGTGCCCACCTGACCGATCAGGTCATTTCCCAGGTGCGTTCTGGAAAACCCATAAGAGCGGGAGGTACCAAAATCATTATAATGGCTGTACGGGAAGTATTTGGCGATTGGGGAAAAAACCTTGACGCCATAGCGCCGCTCCCAGCACTTTCCTCCCCCGCCCTCGCTGTTGACTTCCACTTCATATTCCCCGATAAACCCGGCAAAAATTGCGGTGTATGCCTCAAAATAATAGTTGTAGTATTTCAGGTTTTCGGTAAGCTCGCTCATCGTTGTCCCTGAGGCCAGTTTCCCCGCAAGCTCATCAAGCTGGCGATCCTTGTAGCCGCTGAAATTATTCCCGTTTTTTGCCGCAAGCAAGGCCAGCAGCTCTATGAAATGCAGCTTAACCGGCTGATCCTGTGAATCAATGTCCAGGTAAATCGCCTTTTTAATTGCCTCGCATGGGACATTGAAGTCAACCCACTTGATAAAATCCTGTTCCCCGGCCCCGCTGCTTCCCCCGGCGGCCGCCGCCGAGTTTACGGTCAGAACCAAAACGGCCAAAACCGCCGAAACCAATTTGCGCAAATTCACCACACCCTCTCATTGCATAAACAAGGCATGGATATATCTTGACTTTTTAACCCGGCGAATATGCTTTTTTGTGACTGGACATTTTTTCGTATGGATAATTTGGCAAAAAAAGAGGGAGGCGCCGCCTCCCTCTTAAAAATCAGTTCATTTCTATCCCGTAAATATACTGCGCCCTGTGGCCAACCACCACATAATTTTCAAATACCGCCGGAGAAGCCTCAATATTACCGCCGATGTTCATCGAATCCAGCTTCTCTCCGGTTCGTCCATCCAAAAGGTAGATGTAAAACCCGGAAGTGCAGTAAATAATATACCCGTCGCCATTTTCGTCATAAAACACTACCGGCGAGCTCCAACTGTACATCTGGGTCTCAATCTTCCAGACCTCTTCGCCCGTCCGCTTATCCAGCGCCGCCAAAATACCTGTGCTGCCCGCCGGCGTTCTGGCCACGGGAACAAAAACCAGATCCGAAAGATTGTTCTTGCCTACGGCTATGGTGCCCTGAACACCCCCGGAAACGCCGGAGACTGTCCGGCAGGAATATTCCGTCTTCCAGATGATCTCGCCGGTCTCCGCGTCGATTTTCCAGACCGGAACCGTGGCCGTCGCGTTTTCCGCAGCCCGCCAGCCCGCGTGGAACGAGGTGCTGGTATAAATGTAAGGGTGGCCGTCCTCAAGCTCCAGCACCGGGGTGCTGTTGGAATCGTCCAGCGTATCCTGTACCCAGTCCAGGGTCAGGGTGTTCAGATTAAGGCACATCAGATTTCCGCCGTTGTCCGGAATGATAAGATGGCTCTGCCAGATCACCGGGGAGGCTTCCATGCCCAGCCAATAGGTATACACCGTGGTCCGATTTGACTGATACCGCCACTTCACGACCCGGGACGGGTCCACAGAGACGGTTCCCGCCGTCTCATCATACGCCGTATTCAGCGTAATGATATACAACACGCCGTTTTCGCCCGGATAAATGAGCTTGTCCGTGTCCGCGTCTATAAGCGGCGCGGCGTCAAACATCGGCCAGTCTCTGAGGGCGAAGCGATCGTCGTTGCCGAAGGTATAGAGAATGGAGCCGTCGATCAGGCTGATGACGAACACCCTGGATTTACCCAGGGCGCTGGTGTATCCCGCGCCCAGATAAAGGATCGGATAGCCCCTTGGATCCAGGGAGCCTGTTCCCTTGAAGGAATAGCCGATATAAAGCGGCTCCCGGGTATATTCCCCCGAAGTCAGCTCAATAAAATAAATGTATCCGTCCATGGTGGGGTATATGACCTCAGTCAGCGTTTCCGCCTGCTTCGCCCAATCGTACATATCCATGATCTGGCGGGTCTCATAGGGCCATTCCACGATAAGCGGCTGTCCCGTCCATCCGCTCCCCGTCCATACGGCGCCGTCGGGCGCCGACAACGACCCTGTGGACACCGTCCAGTACTCACCGAACTGCTTATTGTTTAAATTGGCGGTGCCGTAGGAAGCGCCGTCGCGGAAATTATTTCCCCGGAAAGTCGTGATCCCCTTTACCTCGGTATATTCCGCGCCCTCTCCGAAAATGATGCCGGTATCGTCCTCGTAGTCCTCCGCCGGCTCGCCATCCACCTCTACGTCGGTGCCGGTGATGAATTTATCCGGCTCGGTCCCCGCAACACTGTGAGGCTCGAATGGCGTCGGTTCCGGGGTCGGCTCCGGCGTTGGTTCCGGGGTCGGTTCCAGGGTCGGTTCCGGCGTGCTCGTCACTGCAGGCATCCCGCCGGAACCGGGCAAATCCAGCGAGACCTGCTTATAGATGATGAAGGCCAATATCCCCGCCAGCACGGCCAGTATGCCGGCCATGATGATAATCCGGCTATCGTTTGTGCGCTTTTTTATCTCTTTCGTCTTTCCCATTTTCCGCACTTCCTTAACTTAACAAAGCGCATTATACTAAAACGCCGGTAAAAATGCAATCACTCCCTGAAATGAACATGGTTGTTTATATGTTCCTGACAAAAACAGTGATAGCCGTCGCAGCGGGAGCAGTAGCGAAACTCAAGCTCGGGATGGTCCGCATCCGTCTTCCCGCAAACCGCGCATTTATATTGATACGGCTTGTCTCGCATTTCCCGGTTTATCCTGGCGGCTTCGCGCCTGAAGTTCACTGTTTTACGCTTTTGCCTGATCCGCTCGGGCCGGATGAGATCAAACAACCAGTCGCCGCAGAAGATAAAATAGTTCAGTACGGCCACAAGGGGCAAGAAGCTGATCAGCCCATAGTTGTTGCCCAGCCGTACGAAGATTTCATAGGCAAAATACGCCGCGTCGATGATGGCCAACCACTTGATTTTGATCGGGATGACAAAAAACAGCAGCACCTGCGTTTCCGGAAAAAGCGTGGCGAAGGCAAAAAACATGGACAGATTGATGTAAGCTGCGGTAATAGCGCTGCTTTGACGGGTGATGAAATAGACAACGAATCCATAGATAATGGTCAGCAGCATCCCCGACAGGTAATAAATGGTGAACCTGCCGGTACCCCACTCCCGCTCCAGCGTGCTGCCGATGAAATAGTAAAAATAGAGCATGAGAAGAAATAAAAAGCCGCCGCCCTGTGGAACCAAAATAAATGTGACAAGACGCCAGATCTCCCCTCGCAAGATGGCGGTGGCGGAAAAGGCCAGATTATATTGCAGCAGCCCCGTGGCATCCATGGCGGAAAGCAGCCATACGGCTCCATTGCCGATCACAATCAGCATCATCAAATTAGGAATGCCGAATCTGG
Source organism: Clostridiales bacterium UBA5446 (assembly GCA_002427465.1). Classification (GTDB taxonomy): domain Bacteria; phylum Bacillota; class Clostridia; order Oscillospirales; family Oscillospiraceae; genus Scatomorpha. The sequence continues at coordinate 6,255 of DIRC01000061.1, forward strand.
GATGCTTGTAGCAGAACCGGTCTATATAGGACATCAGTTTTTTCATGGAAACTACCTCCGGAAGATCTTATCGTATCATAACACAAAAAAATGGGGTTGGCATCATTTTTATGCTTTATGTTCTTGACGTATTATGATATATTGATATTTATATTACTATATGTGAAGCGCAGGAGCCGGAATGAACGAGAAAAGAGAAGATCTGATAGAAGGGCGCAACGCGGTTATCGAGGCGCTGCGCGCCGGTCATGCCATAGATAAAATCTATATTGCCCGCGGAGAGTCGGACAAGGCCCTGGGCTACATCGCATCCCAGGCCAGGGCCGCCGGCATTGCCGTGGCCGACTGCGATAGACGCAAGCTGGACGCCATGAGCGTCACAAAATCACACCAGGGCGTTATCGCCGCCTGCGCCGTTCGGGAATACTGCTCCCTTGACGATATTCTGGACATAGCCCAGGCTCGGGGCGAACCGCCCTTTGTCATCGTCTGCGATGAGATCTCCGACCCGCATAATCTTGGCGCCATCATCCGCAGCGCGGAATGCGCCGGCGCCCATGGGGTTGTCATCCCCAAGCGCCGCAGCGCCGGCATGACGGCCATCGTGGGAAAAACCAGCGCCGGCGCCGTGGCGCATATGGCCGTAGCCCGGGTTGTTAACCTGCCCTCCGCACTGGGCGAGCTGAAAGAAAAGGGCCTCTGGGTGTATGGCGCGGCGGCCGGCGCGGCATCAACCCTCTGGCAGACAGATTTTTCCGGCCCGGCCTGCCTTGTGATCGGTTCAGAGGGTCAGGGACTGGGGCGTCTTGTGGCGGAAAAATGCGACTTTTTGGTCGGCATACCTATGCGCGGAAAGATATCGTCCCTTAACGCGTCGGCGGCGGCCGCCGTCATGATGTACGAAATCATGCGTCAGAGACAGAAATGATTGCCCAAAAGGAACGAACGGGGTTATGGATTTGCTCGGAAATGAAATTTCAATAGATGAGATCAAAAGCGTGCCCGATGACTGCGAGTTTGCCCTCGAGTCTATTCTGGCCGAATTCAGCCAACCTGAATCCCGGGACTCCGACGCGGAAGCGGCAGAGCCCCTGGCGCCCTCCCGCCCTATCGTCATGGATGAAGAGGCCGAGGGCGTCCTGTCGTCGGAGCTCAGCTCCCGATACGACTCCGGCAGCGCGCCTGAACCTGCTCCCACCTATGACGAGCCGCCGGTAGATGATCCCCAGAATGATGATGTCCGCATATACCACATCGGAACCGCCGCGCGAAAACACGCCCCTCCCGCCTCCAGCGAAGAACCGCCGGAAGCCGAGGCCGCGGGTCACGCCGTCCCCGGGAATTCCGCTGGGGAGACCGGGGCCGCGGATCACGCCGCCTTCGGGGACTTCGCCGCGGAGTTTGCCTTTGCGGGGGCGGGCGCGGGCGCAATTTCTCCGCCGATTGAGCTTCCCGCGACCGGGGCAGACGAGATCGGTTCGCCGGACGCACCGCCCCCTCCCGCGCCTGTTCGCCGCAGCTTCGGCGAAGCGCTTGCCGCGCCCTTCCTCTCCATCCTCGCTCTGGTCGCCCTGAAAAAGGGACAGCGTGCCAACGCCGCGGCTGTGCCCGATGAGGCGGAAGAGGACGCCGGCCCCGAACTGGACGCCGAAAGCGCGTCGAAATACTACGCCGGGAATGCAAAATCTCTGCGTCTGCGCATGCGGATATCCATTTTCCTTTCCATCATCCTGGTCTGGTTTTCCTTTGGCCTGCCCGTTGCAGGTATCCTCAAAACCAACCCGACGGCAATGGCGCTGGTCTGTCTGATCCTTGAGCTCACCGTCGTCATGCTGGGCCTTGATATTTTCACCGCGGGCATGCTGTCCCTGATCCAGATGAAGCCCTCCCTGTGGTCCCTGGTGTCCGTGTCCTGCCTGACCGCGGCGCTGGACGCCGCGGTAACGGCGGCGATGAACGGCGCGGTGGCCGGCCTGCCCCTGTGCGGCGTTGCGGCGGTTTCCATGACCTTCGCCCTAGCCGGCGCCAATCAGACCTGCCGGGGCTTCCGCCTGTCCCTCAGGGCCGTCGCCCTCAGCCGCAGCCCCTTCGCCGTAACGTCGGAATCCGGCGTGGCCGACAGCGGCCAGACCCTGCTGAAATCCCGGCGCGGCGCGGCGGGCTACCTTCGCCGCTGCGAGGAGCCGGACTTCACGGAAACCGCCTACAGAACTGTAGCCCTATTGCTTTTGGGCGCATGCCTTCTTCTCTCGCTTATCGCCGCGGCATTCTCCAAGGAATGGAAATACTTTTTCCGTACCCTCGCCGTCATAACCGCGCCGTGCGCACCTTTCGCGGCGTTTTTCGCCTTTTCCCTGCCCTACTCCATCATCACGCGCCGCATCTTTCACTCCGGCTCAGCCATTGCGGGCTGGCCGGGACTTCGGGACATCGGCAATGCGCACCACCTGATCATAACCGACGGTGATATATTTCCCCCCCAAACGCTTTCCATTGAATCCGTCCGGATTCTGGAGGGCACCTGGCCGGAAAAAGTGATTTCCTGCGCCGGTAGCGTCATCTGCGCCTCCGGAAGCGGCCTTGCCCCGATTTTCACAGACCTGATGCGCCGCAACAACTGTTCCATACAGCGGGTGGAGGAATTCTGCTGCCATGAGGGCGGCGGCCTGACCGCCCTGATTAACGGTGAGGAGGTCTTGTGCGGCAGCGCCGGCTTCATGCATCTGATGGGCATCCGCCTACCACAAAAGCTCACTTCAAAAAGTTCCGTATTTGTTTCCATAAACGGCGCGCTTACCGGAATCTTCACGATTAAATACATACCCGTTACCTCGTTGCAGGACGCCCTTGCCAGCCTGCTGCATACGCGCAGGGAACCGATTTTCGCGATACGGGATTTTAATATAACCCCGCTTATGATCCGTAAAAAATTCCGAATGCCTACCGACGGATTTGATTTTCCCACCTTTGCAAGGCGCTATGAAATTTCGGCTGCCGAGCCCTCGCCGGACAGCCAGATATCTGCAATTCTTTCCCGCGATGGGCTCGGCCCCCTGGTCGAGGTCTCCGAGCTTGGGCGCAGGCTGTATATTGTTGTCAAGCTCTCGGCCATACTTTCTCTGATCTGCACCTTCATCGGCGTTGTGCTGATGTTTTCGCTCTGTCTTTCGGCCTCCTTCGATTCGGCGACTGCGGGTAACCTGCTGACCTACCTGTTTCTCTGGCTGGTCCCCGGCATCGTCCTTTCATTGGGACTCGGCAGGTAGCCCCCGGCCGGGAAATTAGTATTGCCTTTGATTTTCCGATAGTGTATAATAAATTGCTTACCGTTCTTTCACATTTTTCTCAAAACAGACGATAAAAATAAATTATTGACTATATACGCAGTATAAGGAGAGGACCATCACATGAGCTACGCTACGAAGGACATTCGCAACATCGCACTGCTCGGTCACGGCGGAAACGGCAAGACAAGCCTTGCGGAGAGCATACTCTTTCTGACCGGCGCCATTGACAGACAGGGCCGCGTTTCAGACGGCAACACCGTCTCCGACTACGATTCCGAAGAAATCCGCCGCCAGATCAGCATCTCCGCCTCCACCATGTTCGCGGAATACAAAAAAACCAAGATCAACATCATAGACACCCCGGGTTACTTTGATTTTGCCGGCGAGGTCGCTCAGGCGATACGCGTCGCGGACGCGGGTATTATCGTCGTATCCGCCAAGGACGGGCTTAATGTCGGCACCGAGAAGGCCTGGCAGTTTTTGACTGATGCCAAAAAGCCGCGGGCAATATATGTATCCAAGACGGACGAAGAACATGCGGATTTTTACCGTGCCTTCGAATCCCTTCGCGAAAAATTCGGCGTTTCCGTCTGCCCCCTGACCGCCCCTATCAGCGAGGGGGAGAAGGTCGTCGGCATCGTCGATATTATCACCCGCAGGGCGTATAAAGTTATCGGCGGCAAACAGAGCGAGGTTCCTGTCCCCGACGATATGTCCGACCGCATTGAAGAACTCTATACGGAGCTTGCGGAAAGCGCGGCCGAGACCAGCGAAGAACTCATGGAAAAATATCTCGATACCATGGCGCTTTCTCCCGAGGAAATTTACAGCGCCCTTTCCATCGGCATAGCCGCCGCCGAAATTTTCCCGGTATTCTGCGGCAGCGCCGTAACCGGCCTTGGCACCTTAACGCTTCTGGATGCCATAAAGAATTTCTTCCCCGCCCCTGCCGAGGGCGGAAGCCCCGTGGCGGAAAACGGCCCCGCAAAGGCCATCGTCTATAAAACCATTTCGGATCAGTTCGGCAGATTTTCTCTTTTCAAGGTCATCTCCGGCAAGGTGACCGCGGATATGACCCTTGTCAACGCCCGCAGCGGCGGTCAGGAAAGGCTTGGCCATATCTATTATATGCAGGGCAAAAAGACCATGGAGGTTCAGGAGATCGCCTGCGGCGACATCGGCGCCGTGTCCAAACTTTCCGATACCAAGACCGGCGACACCCTCTGCGATCCTAAAAACTGCGCCGCCGCGCCGGGCATTGATTTTGCCCCTCCCTGCTACTCCATGGCCATTGCCCCCAAGACCAAGGGGCAGGAAGACAAGATCGGCCAGGGGCTATCCAGGCTTTCCGAGGAGGACAAGACCTTTACGATTATCAACAACAGCGAGACCCGCCAGCTGGTCATTTCCGGCGCCGGAGACATTCATCTCGACGTGCTCTGCTCCAAGCTCAAAAACAAGTTTGGCGTCGAAGTCGAGCTTTTCCCCGCCCGCGTGCCCTATCGTGAGAAGATCCGCAAACCCCTTAAGGCCCACGGCCGCCATAAGAAGCAGTCCGGCGGGCACGGCCAGTTCGGCGACGTATGGATCGAATTCGAGCCTCAGGACGAGCAGGAGGATCTGATCTTTGCCGAGAACGTGTTCGGCGGCAGCGTGCCCAGGAACTTCTTCCCCGCCGTTGAAAAGGGGCTGCGGGAGAGCATTAACAAGGGCGTTCTGGCCGGGTATCCCATGGTCTTCCTCAAGGCTACCCTGTATGACGGCTCCTATCAT
>DIRC01000061.1:11483-26567 GCA_002427465.1 Clostridiales bacterium UBA5446
CCTGTATGACGGCTCCTATCATCCCGTGGATTCCTCGGAGATGGCTTTTAAAACCGCCGCAAGCCTGGCGTATAAAGAGATTATTAATGCCTCCCCCGTGATTCTGGAGCCTGTCGGCCTTCTGAAAGTCAAGGTTCCCGACGCCAATATGGGCGACATTATGTCCGACCTGTCCAAACGCCGCGGAAGCCCCATGGGCATGAGTTCCGAGGGCGGCATGCAAATTGTTGAGGCCGAAGTGCCGATGGCGGAGATGGGAAGCTATGCGATCGACCTTCGCTCAATGTCGCAGGGCCGCGGTTCTTTCACCTTCGAGTTTGTCCGTTACGATGAGACTCCCGCGATTATCCAGCAGAAAATTATCGAAGAGGCGAAGTCTTTGGCTGACGGCGAGTAATTCCGAAAAATAATCAAGAAAAATGGGCTGTTGCGCGGTTTCTCCCGCGCCGCAGCCCATTGATCGAGGATCAACTATGAAATCAAACCAAAAAAACACAATGTATATTTTCTGGGCCGGCGCCATTATGGTCTGCCTTGCCCTGGTACTTTTCGCGCTGCTGTTCTCTTCCTGTACAAAAGCGCCGAACCCGGCCGCTACGACTCCCCCACCTTCCGAGAGCCTCGCGCCTTCGGATAGCGGCGGCACAGCCGGCGAAGCTACCCCGAACCCCACCGCCCCTGTCGAAACGCCCCCGTCCTGGGAGCTGGCCGAGACTGAGGACGCAGGCTGGGAATATGTGGACCGGATGACCTTCCTGGGAGACAGCACCACCCACGGCCTGGTCTACTACGGCGTCCTTTCCGACAAGAAGGACACGACGCAGGTCTGGACCCCTGCCAGCGGCACGCTGGCCCTTTTCAACCAGAGCACCGCCACCATTGTCTATCCCGAGACCGGCGAGGAAATCACCATCGTGGACGCCGTGACCCGGAAAAAGCCCGAATACCTGGTGATCACCCTGGGTGTGAACGGCGTAGCCTTCATGAACGAGGAGTATTTCACCTCCGAATATATCGCTCTGATCGAGAGCATCCAGGCCGCCAGCCCGGACACGAAGATCATCTGCAATTCCATTTATCCCGTGGCCGACAATTATGAGGAGTTGCAGTCGATCAACAATGAAAAGATCGTCGCCGCCAACGGGTGGATCAAAAACGCGGCGGAGACCACCGGCACGAAATATGCCGACAGCGCCCCGGTGCTCACCGGGGAGGACGGCTTCCTGATTCAGGATTTAAGCAACGGCGACGGCATCCACCTCAGCTCCGCCGGCTATCTCAAGGTGCTGGATTATCTGCGCACCCACGCCTATCAGTAAAGGAGCGGCCATGAAAAAAACGATTTCGATTCTCCTTGCCGCGGCGCTGGCGCTTTGCCTGCTGGCGGGCTGCGGGAAGAAAGCCGTGTCCGAGCCGGACATGAGCGCCCTGGCTGACCTGGTTGACGCCGCCATCGGGAACGAGGGCGCCCTGGTGGAGACGGATGCGAACTATATCAAGGGCATGATGAAGATGGACGTGTCCGACTACGCCGCCTACACGGTGAAGATCAACACCATCGGCATCGCCATCGACGAATACGGCATCTTCAAGGGCGCCGACGAGGCCCAGGCCAAGGATATCAAGACCGCCGTGGAGAACTACCTTCAGCTGCGCGAGGACACCTGGATGAAGGAATACAGGCCGGAGGAATTTCCCAAGCTCCAGGCGGCGGAGGTCTGGACCGAAGGCAATTATGTCATGTACGCCATATTGAGCGATGACGCCAAAGCCGCCGCCAGCGGCGCCTTTACCGGCGCCTTCATGGAAGGCTGATGAGTTTAATAAACATCCCCGCGGGCCAAAGCCCGCGGGGATGTTTATTTTATTTGATGACCGCCTTGATAAAAGGCTTCTTCTCCGGCCTTTCCCCGGAGATCTCATAACACGCCCTCAGGAGTGCGGCAGCCTCCCCGGCTCTATCCGCGTCCGGCGCGTGAATGGTGGCCAGACTGTCATGTTCGTTTACATAATCTCCAGTCTTTTTATGCAGAACGACACCTACCGAAAGGTCAATCTTGCTCTCCTTTGTTGCCCTGCCACCGCCAAGATGCATACTGACACCGCCCACGGCCTCCGCATCTATGTGGTTAACATAACCCTTTTTCATTGCCTGAACGGAAATCTGCACCGGAGCCTGGGGAAGCTTTGATACGTCATAGACCGCAGCTCTGTCCCCGCCCTGGGCGGCAACAAATTCCGTAAACTTTGAAAGCGCGGAGCCGTCCCTAATGCCGTTTTCCAGAGCCGATCGGGCTTCTCCATCACCGGCAAACCGGCCGCTTCCAGTGAGTATTCCCGCGCCGAGGGTCAGGCAAAGCTCCAGCAGATTCCCGGCAAACTCCCCTTTCAGCAGGGCTATTGCCTCCTTGACCTCCAGCGCGTTGCCAACGGCGTCTCCCAGAGGCTCGTCCATATCCGTTATGCAGGCCATGGTTTTCCTGCCGGCCAGCTTTCCGATCTCCACCATTTCGGTTGCCAATTCCCGGGCTTGCGCCACGGTTTTCATAAAAGAGCCGCTTCCGCACTTAACGTCCAGAACGATCACGTCCGCCCCTGCCGCCAGCTTTTTTGACATGATGCTGCTGGCGATCAGGGGAATGGACGGCACTGTTCCCGTCACATCGCGAAGGGCATAGAGCTTTTTGTCCGCTGGAACGAGATCCGCCGTCTGCCCCGCGATGGCGAAGCCGACGCGCGCCACATTTTCCAGGAAAGCGGCCATCGGCAGGCTGGTGCTGAATCCGGGGATGCTCTCCAGCTTATCTATGGTACCGCCGGTATGGCCCAGTCCCCGGCCCGACATTTTCGCCATTCTGACTCCCTGGGCGGCAACCATCGGAAGCAGCGCAATGGAGGTTTTGTCCCCCACGCCTCCGGTACTGTGCTTGTCCGCCTTGACGCCGGGAATCGGCGAAAGATCCAGCGTGTCCCCGCTATTCATCATGGACAGGGTCATGTCCAGAGTCTCCCGCCGATCCATGCCGCGCCACACGATTGCCATAAGCATCGCCGACATCTGGTAGTCCGGTATTTCTCCCGCGGTATATCCTTTGACCATGTAGGCGATCTCGTCGGTGGTCAAAGCCCCGCCGTCGCGTTTTTTTACAATCAAGTCGGTCATCCGCACAGGTGCGCATCTCCTTCATTGGCATATGAAGGTATTGTATCACGGATTACCTGGGAAAAACAATATATTCCCGGCCGTTGATGTTCCGGATTGCCCCTTCGGCGCCCTTCGGGATGGTGATCGCATTGTCCGCGGGAAGCGCGATAAGCAGACGCTCTCCGTCAAAGGTGCTCAGCGTCCCATCCGGCGCGGAGAACCACAGTGTTTCACATTCGCCCTCCGTGGACGGCGTCTCTACAGCCGCCTTCGGGATCGGCGTTTCTACCGGCGTCTTCGGGATCGGCGTCTCAGCCGGCGTCTTCGGGACCCGCGTCTCAGCCGGCGTCTTCGGAACCGGCGTCCCTAACAGCGCCTTCGGAGCTTTTTCAGGAGCGGTTCCGGTACCGGAATCCCCGCGCCTGCCCGATGGGCCTGCGTATTCAATCTCTGCCGGAAATTCCGCCATCGCGGCCCGGCTGAGGCGTTTGACAAGGCGCAGAACGCCGTTTTCAGGCCACATCATGCCTAAGTAGCCTTCGCCGCCCCCGCCATAAACCGATATGCGGAACAGTTCTCCGTTATCTGCCGCCGAAGCGTCAAAGACCGTCATCAGCCCTTCCCGCTCAACTTTTAGCGTCCCTACCCGCTCCCCTTCAGTCATGATTGGATATTCGCTCATTGCAGCACCTCCAAAAAAAGTCTCCCGCTCACACAAGTGTATGAGCGGGAGACCCGGGTTTATGCCAGTTATCCGATGGTGAAGACGCCGCGGACAAGCAGGGTGACACTCCCCCCGGCCTTTAGTCCGTCGCCGGATACGGAGGTCATATAAAGATGGTTCGCCGTCAGGGATGTCCCCGACGACACCGACGCGCCGGCAGACACATCCAGCAGCGCGCCCACGGCGGAGGCGCTGCCCGAGCGGAAAAGGATTTCGCACCCTGCGTTGCCGGAAAGCGTCTGACCGCTGGAGAGGGAGACAACCTCGAATACACCGGCGGCTCCTGCCATCTCCTGCTCAAAAGAAAACTCCAACTGCTCCATGGCCGCGGCCAGATGGTTGTCAAAATCGCCCATAATAGACGGTTCGAGCGTGTCAGTGAGATAGCTGACCGTAACCAGCGGGTCCGATTGGGTGCCGTAGTTTGTAGCTGCGTAAACGCCCGCCCCCGCTGCCAGAACCGCCACAACAATCAGCAGAATGATGACCTTCCATTTTTTCATTTCTATGTACCTCCGGATTTATCTTAGAGAATAGGGGGTATCCCGGGCCGGGCACGGCCCGGGAGCTTTTGTAACATGACATCACTGCACCAGCCCAAAGCTGACGGCAATAGCATTGTCGACTCTGCCCATCGTAGCATTGTCGAGCTGTCCCATCCGCTCACGCAGACGGGATTTATCGATTGTACGTACCTGCTCCAGCAAGATGACGCTATCGCGGGAAAGCCCGTAATTCCTGGCGGCAAGCTCTATATGCGTCGGCAGACGGGCTTTTCCGGTCTGCGAGGTAATTGCTGCCGCGATGACGGTGGGGCTATGGCGATTGCCCGTGTCGTTCTGAACGATCAAAACCGGGCGCATACCTCCCTGCTCACTGCCCACAACCGGGCTCAGGTCTGCATAGTAGATGTCCCCTCGTTTAACTGTATTTTGCATGTGAGCTTCACTCTCCGTAGATAGTTGCCCATTCACATTGTATGTAGGGCTCCGGTCGGTATCCACCGAGCAGCTCGGTGCCGCCGTCGGTATTATTCTCGCACGGAGAGGAAAGTTTTATACATAAGTCGGATTATGACTTGAAATATTTACTCCTTGAAAAATTATTAAACTACTAAGAAATATATATGCGCGGCACCCGGGGCGAAAGGGCGCAGAAAAGCTCATAAGATATCGTACCGGCCTTTTCCGCCTGCTCATCCACCGAAATCCCGGCGCCGAACAGCGTCGCCACGTCGCCGGGGCGGACGTCCGGTAAGTCCGTAACGTCCAGCATGCACATGTCCATACAGATCCGTCCCACCTGTTTTACACGCAGGCCATGTACCAGCACTTCGATTTTTCCGGAAAGGGCCCGGTGCAGCCCATCGGCATATCCCATGGGCATAACGGCCATCGTCGTATCCCGGGGGCAGGTAAATATCCGGCCATAGCTGATGGTGTCGCCCTTTTTATGCTTTGTCACCGCGGAAATCCGGCTTTTCGCCGTCATGACCGGGCGCAGGTCAAGGCCGCCCCGTTCCGCGCCGGGATAAGCCCCGTACAGCAGCAGACCGGGACGCACCATGTCCAGGGCCATCCAGGGATAGTTTACCACGGCGCCGCTGTTCGCACAATGCCGAATTCCCAGGCTTTTCCCGGTTTCATTTTCCAGCCTGTCCACCGCTGTGCCAAAGGCTTTAAACTGCTCCTCGGTGAACGGGTCTCCCGCAATGTCCGAGACGGCAAAATGCGTGAACACTCCCTCGACCGAAATATGCCGCAGGGTTAACAGCTCCAACGCCTCAGCGAATGATTCCGGCCGGCCGACGCCGAAGCCCGTCCGCCCCATGCCGGTATCCAGCTTGATGTGGGCGCGGAGCGTCAGCCCGGTTCCCGCCAGCTCCGCGTTCATCGCGCGGGCCCCCTCAATATCCCCTATGGCCTGAATAACATCCAGCCGCGCAATATCCCGCGCCAGCCCGGCGTGCGCGGGCGCAAGCATCAGAATCGGCAGCCCGATCCCTCCCGCGCGCAGCTCCGCGGCTTCGTCGTAACACGAAACCGCGATGTATTCCGCGCCGATGCTCTCCAGCCGCCGGGCCGTCTGAATAGCCCCGTGGCCGTAGGCATTCGCCTTGCACAACCCCGCAAACCGGCAGCCGGCCGGAAGCCTGTTTCTGATTTCATGATAATTGTGCTCCAGATTTCCCAGGTTAACCTCCGCCCAGGTACGTACATCTTTATCTGGCATTCCATTTCCTTCTTTTGCTTTATGATATGAGTTCAAAGGCGGTGATCTCGCATCTCACAACTGTCCTGCCCTCCGCCTGATCCATCAGCTCCGCCCGCTCCGGCAGAAAGGTCTGGGCATTAAACCAAACAGTAAGTATGATTACGTCGTCCGGAATGAGCTTAACTGCGATGTGCTCACCTTCTCGCCACACCCCGTCTACATGGCCCCGGCCCAGGGTGTCCGTCAGTCTGGGTAAGGCGGATATCGGCGTAAGCCCGTCTCCCGTCAGCTCTCCGGTGTCGAGAATAACGCCGTCGTATTCAAGCCGATTGCCGTCGTTCCCGATCCGCGCCTTCACTCCTTTGATCAGTTCCGGCATCAGCACCTCCACCACGCTGCCCTCGGCCGTTGCAGTCATGGCCAGGGTATACGCGCGGGCGCTGCCTCCGAAATCCGCTTCGATTTCCGCCGTCATACGGACTTCCGAAGCCGCTGCAAGCTCTGCCCTGAAAGTTTCAAATTTCCCTTTATCTCCGCCCCTGGCGCATCCGCCAAAGAGCAGGAGGATTATCATCAGTGCGGCAACTGTCATCCGCCGCATCGCTTTTCCCTATTCCTTTCCTGAAATTTCCCGCATGGCCTCCGGCAGCATCCCGATGACATCGGAGGCCGTCATGGCGTATTCCCCATACTTTTCGGCGCATAGATCCCCCGCCCTGCCATGAAGCCAAACCGCGGTGATCACCGCCCGGCGCATGGGAAGCTGGCACAGCATTGCGCCGATCAGCCCGGCCAGCACGTCTCCCGAACCGCCTTTGGCCATGCCGGGGTTTCCTGTGGTGTTGATGAAAGCTTCCCCATCCGGGAAGGCGCAAACCGTTCTGTGGCCCTTGAGCACCAGCACGCAGCCGTGCTCTTTAGCAAAGCTGCGGGCGTCGGACAGCCTGTCGCCGGTAAGGGCCCCGCCCATTCTCAAAAATTCCCCTTCATGGGGCGTCAGTATTACCGTTTCCCCCGCCCGCCTAAGCGCCTCCATATCGTGGGAAAGCCCCCAAAGCCCATCCGCGTCTATCACCAGCGGTTTCTCACAGGCGGACACCGCATTTGGCACCAGCCCGGCAATATCCGCCGAGCGGCCGAGCCCCGGGCCGATAACGGCCGTGTCGCAGGCCGCCAGCCTTGCCGAAATCTCCCCGCCCGCGCCAATGGAAAGCCTGCCTTCCGCGTCGCAATCCAGGGGAAACGGCATGGCCTCGTCGTTTTTCATCGCTGTGATGGCATAAATATCCGAAGGCACAGCCACAAACACAAGCCCCGCTCCGCCTCTGACAGCCGCCCGGGCCGCCAGGGTCGGCGCGCCGGTATAGCCTACGCTTCCTCCGACGATCAAAAGCCTGCCATAGTTCCCCTTGTGGCTGATACGCCGCCGCCGCGGCAGGGACAGCTCCGCCCCTGTCACCGCATGAACGCCGATGCCTGCCTTTTCCAGAAACTCCGGCGGAACTCCGATGCCCGCGATTTCCAGAACGCCGCAAAAAGTACAGCCCGGCTCCACAAAATGCCCCGGCTTTGCCATGGAAAAGGTCACCGTTCTGTCCGCCGCTACGGCTTCGCCCGGAACCCGGCCGGTATCCGCTTCCACCCCGCTGGGGATATCCGCGGCAAGCACCGGCGCCCCCGCGGCATTGATCAGGCGCGCCGCGCTCAGGGCGGCGCCCCTCAGCGGGGCGTTAAGCCCGATGCCGAACATGGCGTCAATGATTACGCCGGCGCGGGCCAGGTCTTTCCCCAGCCCCGGCTCATCCGGATCGAGATCCTCCATCTGTCCGCCAAGCGCAATCAGCCTGCGCTCCATCTCCGCCGTATCCTGGCTGAGCTTTCGCCTGTCTCCCACGAAGAGCACGCGGGTTTTTACGCCCCGCGGCAGAAGGTGCAGCGCGGCCGCCACGCCGTCTCCGCCATTATTCCCCGCCCCGCAGAAGATGAAGGCGGACCGGTTGTCTCCCATCATCTCCTCCGCGGCCCTGGCCAGCCGCCCCGCTGCGTTTCGCATCAGCAGCGTTGACGGGATGCCGCCGATGTGTATCGCGGCATTATCCGCGTCCCTCATATGTCCCGAGTCCGAAAGCTGCATAAGGCTCGCCCCCATTCGCCTTTTAAAATGATATTATATCTTTCCGCAGAAAATTAGTCAATTTTAATCTTGCCTTGCGCCGCGGATTATGGTATAAGTGTATTTATCGCGCAGACGGAGAAAATAGCGCCGTTTCGCCGCCAAAGAGAGGGGATGCCACCGGCTGAAAGCTCCCTGCGGAGAACTCGCTTGGTTCGCTCCCGAGCTCCGGCCAATCCCCGGCGGGCACGCCCGTTACAGCGTCGTCCGTTCGGCCTTGTGCCCGACGGAAATGAGCGCCGCATATTGCGGAAAACAGGTGGTACCGCGGAAGGCCAGCCTTTCGTCCTGTATGGGACGAGGGGCGTATTTTTTTATTCATTCTTATTCATAGGGAGTTGTTAATATGAAAGAGCAGCTGCAGGAACTGAGAACGTCATCCGCCATCGCAATCGCGAATGCGGCGGATCCTGACGCCTTGGAAAACCTGCGCGTAAAATACCTGGGAAAAAAGGGTGAGCTTACCGCCATCCTGAAGCAAATGGGAAAGCTGTCCGAACAGGAGCGCCCCGTCGTGGGGCAGCTTGCCAACCAAATCCGCGCCGAGCTGGAAAAAAAGCTTGATGATCGGAAAGCGCTTATCGCTGAAAAGCTCCTTGAGGCGCGGCTTAACGCCGAGACCGTCGACGTCACCATGCCCGGCAAAGCAATGAAGCTTGGCCATCGCCACCCTATGAGCATCACCATAGACGAGCTCAAGGACATCTTCATAGGCATGGGCTTCGAAGTATATGAAGGCAACGAGATCGAGCTTTCCACGTATAATTTCGACAGGCTGAACACCGGCGCCGGCCATCCCGCCCGGGAATGGACGGATACGTTCTATCTGGATCGGGACAGCAGGACCCTGCTGCGAACCCACACCTCCCCTATGGAGCCGCGCATCATGGAGTCTCACAAGCCCCCGATCCGCGCCGCGGTTTTCGGCCGCTGCTACCGGAAGGATGAAGTGGACGCAACCCACTCCCCCATGTTCCATCAGATGGAAGGCCTGGTTGTGGACGAACACATCACCTTTGCCGATCTTAAAGGCTCTTTGCACAATATGGCCGTCCAGATGTACGGCCCCAATACCGTCACGCGGTTTCGCCCCCATCACTTCCCGTTCACCGAGCCGTCCTGCGAAATGGACGTGCAATGCCACGAGTGTAACGGCAAGGGCTGCCGGGTCTGCAAGGGCGAGGGCTGGATCGAGCTTCTCGGCGCGGGCGTGTGCAACCCGGCCGTGCTGGAAATGAGCGGCATCGATCCGGAAAGGTATTCCGGCTGGGCCTTCGGCATGGGCCTGGAGCGGGCCGCCATGCGGCGGTTCAAGATCAGCGACCTGCGCCTGATTTTTGAAAACGACGTCCGCTTTCTGGAACAGTTCTAAGGGGGTAAGATAATAATGAAACTCAGCAGAAAATGGCTTTTGGAATTTGTTGATCTCGATCCGGCCATAAGTGACAGGCAGTACGCCGAGGCCATGACCCTGTCCGGCTCCAAGGTGGAAGGCACCCAGGATTTGGGCGCCCAGATCCAAAACGTCGTAGTGGGCAAAATCATTGAAATGACGCGGCACCCGGATTCCGACCATATGTGGGTTTGCCGGGTTGACGCGGGTGGGCCTCGGCTTCTCCAGATCGTCACAGGCGCCCAGAACCAGAAGGTTGGGGATTACGTGCCTGTGGCTCTGGATAACGCCCTGCTCCCCGGCGGAAAAACCATAAACACGGCCATGTCCCGCGGCGTTTTGTCCGAGGGAATGCTTTGCTCCCTTAAGGAGCTTGACCTTACGCGTCATGATTTCCCCTACGCCTGCGAGGACGGGCTCTTTGTCCTGGAGGAGTCCTGCGCCCCCGGGGACGATATCCGTCCCATCATCGGCCGGGACGACCACGTGGTGGAGTTTGAAATCACCCCCAACCGCTCCGACTGTCTGTCCATGATCGGGATGGCCCGGGAAACCGCCGTCACCTTCGGTAAAGCCCTGCGCCTGCACGAGCCCGTCGTTAAAGGCTCCGGCGGAAACGCCGCGGATCTGGTCTCCGTCAGGATTGATAATCCCGAGCTTTGCCTGCGTTACACCGCCCGAATGGTGAAAAACGTCAAAATCGCCCCATCGCCCAAATGGATGCGGGAACGCATTGCAGCCTCCGGTATACGGCCCATCAACAACATCGTGGACATCACCAACTACGTGATGCTGGAATACGGCCAGCCCATGCACGCCTTTGATTTCGCCTGTGTGGAAGGCGGCCGGATTATTGTCCGTACCGCCCGGGAGGGTGAGACCCTCCAAACCCTGGACGGCGGCGACCGCCGGCTCACCCCCGCCATGCTCTGCATCTGCGACGCCCGCAAGCCCGTCGGCGTCGCCGGCGTGATGGGCGGCGCCAACTCGGAAATCGAGGGCGACACCGCTATGGTGCTTTTTGAGTCCGCCAACTTCGACGGCACCTCCATCCGCCGCACCGCGGCAGCCCTCAATATGCGCACCGACGCTTCCTCCCGTTACGAAAAGGGCCTGGACCACACCATGACGCTCAAGGCTGTTAACCGGGCCTGTGAGCTTGTGGAGCTCCTTGGCGCCGGTGAGGTCGTCGGCGGCGTCGTGGACGCCATAGCGGCCCCTCAGGAGCCGCTGAAGCTGCTTCTGGATGCCGACCGGGTAAACCGCATCCTGGGAACGGAAATTCCCGAGGAAACCATGGCCGGGATTCTGACGTCCCTTGGATTCCGGCTGGACGGCCGTATGATCACAGTGCCATCCTGGCGCCGGGATATCAGCCCCGCCCATTACCACAACGACATTGCCGAAGAGGTGGCGCGAATATACGGCTTCAACAAAATCCCCGCCACCCTGATGAACGGCGCGTCCACCACCCAGGGCGGCTTCACCGCCGAGCAGAAAGCCGAACGCGCCATGGGCGCGGTGTGCCGGAGCGCCGGTTATCATGAAGTGATTACCTATTCCTTTTACAGCCCGTCCGCATACGACATGGTGGCGCTGCCCAAGGATTCCCCCCTCCGGAAGGCCATTACCATCCTCAACCCACTGGGGGAAGACACTTCCACCATGCGCACCACTATGCTCCCCTCAATGATGGAGGGCTTGGCGCGCAACTATAACCTCCGGAACAAAAACGTGAAGCTGTACGAACTGGGAAAAACGTATTTCGCCAGGGCCGACGGGTTGGCGGATGAGCCGAAAACACTCGTAATGGGCGCCTTTGGCGATGATATCGATTTTTTCCGGATGAAGGGCGTAATCGAGGCGATACTGCTTGATCTGCGCATCCCGGAAGCGGAATATAAGGCGGAAAAGGATCATCCCTCATACCATCCCGGCCGCTGCGCCCGAGTCTATACCGGGAGCACAGAAATTGGCGTATTTGGCCAAATTCATCCCAAGGTGGCTAAAAACTACGGCATTCCGGAGCCTGTATACATGGCCGAGCTGAGTTTCGACGCCCTGTTCGGCGCCAGGAGCACGGTCATCGAATACACGCCGCTCCCCCGCTTTCCCGCCGTCATCCGGGATCTGGCCCTGGTCTGCGATCAGAGGATAACTGTAGGCGAGCTGAAAGGCTGCATAACAGCCGCCGGCGGGGAGCATCTTGAAGCCTGTGAGGTTTTTGATGTGTATCAGGGCGCTCCAATTCCAGCGGGAAAGAAGTCTGTGGCCTTTACGCTTACCCTGCGCGCCGAAGACCTGACCCTCACCGATGACCATGCAAACGAGGCCATCTTCAACATCCTGAACGCCCTTCAGAGAACCTTTGGGATTACAATTCGCTAAAAAATGACAAAATTGTAATGGAACGGTAATAATATTAACCTTTACACTCCTTCAATTTTTGGTATAATAATGTATAATGGTTTTTATAAAGGATGCAAGGAGGGTGTCATCATGGAGGACGTAACCAGAAGGTTTACCGCAATAGACAATAAAACAGAAACGCGGGAGATTCTGTCTTCCGTATATGACGCGTTAAAGCTAAAAGGCTATAACCCCATTAACCAATTGGTTGGATATATTATTTCCGAGGACCCGACCTATATCACAAACTATAATAACGCCAGAAATCTCATCTGCCGCCTGGATCGGGATGAGCTGCTTCAGGAGCTTCTGGTGAGCTACCTTGGAAAATAGAAGCAAATTCGCGCCGCGCCAAATATCATGGCGCGGCGTATTTTTATACTTGACATTTTTCGCATTTTCTGTATAATGGCTTTTGCATGTAGCGGGTTTGTGTAACGGTAGCACACCGGACTCTGACTCCGTTTGCGAAGGTTCGAATCCTTCACCCGCTGCCATCGTAAAGTCATGTATGAGGATTGGAACTCATACATGGCTTTTTACTTTATATGTGATAAACTAAAGGTAAGGGTTTAAAGCAGAAAGACGAGGAAGCTGCAATCATGGATGAAATGGATAAGGAAAATAAAAAAATAGAGACTGACGATGAAGACAACGGCAGTTCCGGAAAAAACGAAGAAGATAATTATTTGGCAGTAGGAATGTGCCTGGGAATGTGTCTTGGAATGACCGCAGGCCAGTTGATTTTTAAAAACTCTGCCGTGGGTATGGGTATTGGTATGTGCTTGGGAGGGGCAATTGGTTCAAGTATAAAACAGAAAAAATAATTGTATTTGGTAATAAAATTACGAGCAACATCTCTGTAAAATGATAGCTCATTTTTTCATTAAAAATAGAATGATATCCGAAATTGACATCACCCGCAGAAACTACCCCCCGGAAGGCATTGGATATAAATGCTTTTCGGAGGGCTTTCAAAATCGTCAAACCTGATTCCACGATGAGTTCAGCAGCGAAAAACGATTGGCCTGATAGCGCAGGATCCCCTCCTTCCGCATACGGGAAAGCTCTGCCGACATTGCGCTTCGGTCCACACACAGGTAGTCGGCCAGCTCCTGCCGGTTGAAAGGAATATCAAATTCATCGGAGCCCTGCCGGGCCGCCTGACTGGAAAGGTATGAAAGCAGCTTTTCCCGGGTGGATCGCTTGGAGATATGCTCGATTTTCAGATTCAGCTGAATATTCTTCTGCGCCAGAACCGCAAGCATATTTTCGATCATGCGGATATGGAACGGACAGGCGGAGGGACAAGTGGACGCTATGCACCGAACATCCAGCCACAGCACCTCACTGTCCGTCACGCTGACCGCCATAAGAGGCAGATGCTCCACGCGGGCAAATGCGAAGGCCTCGGCAAACAGATTTCCCGGCGTTATCTCCGTTAAGATGGTACGGTTTCCGGCAAAGTCCTCCTTGACAATCTGCACCCGGCCGGCCAGCACGATCCCCATATAGGCGGCCGCCTGCCCCGTCAACAGCAGGATGTCCTCCTTTTTATAACTCTCCGATTTCGCTTTCAGGCATTGGAGCATTGAGGCCAGATCCTCTTCCCCGATCCCGGCAAATAGCGGTGAACGCTTCAACAAAGGAAAATAATTTTTCATAATCCTCCCTCGCGTTGTAAATACAACGGATTTGTTGGAATTAGTATAGTACACTTATATCAGAAATGCAAGAAAAACCACTTGGGAGGAAACACAATGATTCGAAAAATCATCAAAATAGATGAAGAAAAATGTGTGGGCTGCGGCCTGTGCGCCAACGCCTGCCAGGAGGGAGCCATCGCCATAGTAGACGGCAAGGCAAAGCTGGTCCGCGAGGATTACTGCGACGGCCTTGGAAACTGCCTGCCCGTATGCCCCACAGGGGCCATCGCCTTTGAGGAGAGGGAGGCTCCCGCTTTTGACGAGGAAGCCGCCAATGCCCAGAAGGCGCAAGAGTGCTCTGTTCCCCAGGGCTGTCCGGGAAAAGTGGCCAAAACACTAAGGCGGCAGCCCGCCCCGTCAGCCGATGCGGAGCCCGGCCCAAGCGAACTGATGCAATGGCCGGTGCAAATTAAGCTGGCGCCGGTAAATGCCCCTTATTTTGAAGGCGCCAATCTT
This sequence comes from Clostridiales bacterium UBA5446, assembly GCA_002427465.1. Classification (GTDB taxonomy): domain Bacteria; phylum Bacillota; class Clostridia; order Oscillospirales; family Oscillospiraceae; genus Scatomorpha. The sequence continues at coordinate 25,704 of DIRC01000061.1, forward strand.
TTAATCGCGGCGGACTGCACCGCCTACGCCTATGCCGGGTTCCACCGGAAATTTATGAAAAACCGCATCACCCTCATCGGCTGCCCCAAGCTGGACGAGGGAGACTATACCGAAAAGCTGGCAGAGATCATCCGAAGGAATAATATCCGGAGCGTAATGGTCGTCCGCATGGAGGTACCCTGCTGCGGCGGTATTGAACGCGCAGTGCGGCAGGCCCTGATCGACAGCGGGAAGATGATACCCTGGCAGGTGGTGGTACTGTCCACCGACGGCCACGTTCTGGAGGATTAGAAAGGAGACCGTATATGGCAAATCCATTGAAAAACACCCCCCGCGAAACCGTCTTCCGGCTGACGGAACAAATCGAAATCTTGCCGGGACAGGTGGTCAGCCGTACCCTTGCCCAGAATCCGGCCCTGAGCGTCACCCTGTTTGCTTTTGACCGGGACGAGGAAATCGGAACCCACGATTCCGAAGGGGACGCGCTGGTCACGGTGCTGGAGGGTACCGGGCGCTTTACCGTGGACGGTACGGAATATACGCTTACCGCAGGGGAATCCCTGCTGATGCCGGCGAAAAAGCCTCATGCGGTTTTCGCGCCGGAAGCGTTTAAAATGCTCCTGCTGGTTGTCTTTCCCCAGCGGGAAATCAGAAAGGATGAAAATTAATATGAAAGCAACTGTCGACCGCTCCGGCTGCATTGGCTGCGGCCTTTGCGAGGTAACCTGCCCGGAAGTGTTCCGGATGGCCGAGGATGACAAATCTGAAGTGTATGCCCAGCCCACGCCGGAAAATCTTGCCGCCGCCAGGGAAGCGGAGGAAAACTGCCCGGTATCCGTCATCCGAATTGAAGAATAAAGAAAG
>DIRC01000027.1:0-729 GCA_002427465.1 Clostridiales bacterium UBA5446
GTTCAAGTCCCGCCTCGCGCACCATTGATTAGTGACCGTTTTTACAGCGGTCACTAATGCTTTTTTATGAACTCGAAATCAGCTTAAATATCACATAAAGTTGTATTTGAATGGTTTAGGTCGTATGCCCGCTTTTATTTCTTGATCAGACTTTTGCAGGGCTGCGCACCCCGTATCCCAATCCACTCCCAAAGAGCAGAATAAAGCAGTAGGTTTATACTAGCTTAATGTTAAAAGACAACATTATCTTTGTTTGTCGTAATTGCTGTTACCCAAATCTCATAAATATTTTTATCTTCATCAACATGCAGCATGATCCTCACCTGTTCATTTTTTTTGTAAATGTACGCTCGTTCTCCATAGTTGTGTTCTTCTGTTTCATCCCGGACGTATGCATGATTCGTCAGCACCGTTACGGCATCGTCAAGATCGTTTCCGACGGAAATGCCGAATATCTCATATTCTTTGCCGGTCAATCGGTATTCAGTGACATGGTAATCGTCGCACACATCCGGCCAGCCGGATACCCAAAGCATCATACCTTCTTTACATAAGGTATATCCGCCAAAGCCTTCCCCTCTTTCATATTCGTCATCATATTTCAGCTCTTTTTCAGCCAACGCCAGCGGAAAAGGAAGGTTCATGTTCTCGTTAACTTCATCAATGGCATTAACGGTATTATGCGAACAAGATGATGCAAGAATCAGGGTAAGAGCAAATATTGAAAGC
>DIRC01000027.1:1008-11820 GCA_002427465.1 Clostridiales bacterium UBA5446
CTGTAAGTTTATGACATTTGGAAAGCGCGAATAGTTCCCCAAGAACCTGCAAAAAGCTGGTTCTTGGGGATTTTATAAGGGATTGCCTGTTCTTTCTATTATTAAAGGAGTGAGTTAAAATGGAATGAAGCCTCATTACGTTTATCACTGTTATCATTATATAATAAAGCAAGCAAACCTTCCGTGCGGAAATAGGCCGGGGCGGAGCAGGGGGGCGGGCTTGAGGATGCACTGTATCACGACCTGAAATGTCAGAAGATGAATACAAAGAAAATTTGACATAGAAAAACCCCGGGATCATTGGAAATCCAATAATTCCGGGGCCTTTCCTTTTTGGCACGCCGTGAGGGATTCGAACCCCCGACCTTCTGGTCCGTAGCCAGACGCTCTATCCAGCTGAGCTAACAGCGCTTAAGCGCTTTAATATACTAGCACAGTCTGGATAGAATTGCAAGGGCTTTTTTACGTTTATCGCGTCATGGCGCTGCTGATATTATCAGCAACTTCGCTGGCGGCCCTCAGCGCCTTACCGACCATGTTTGACCGGCTCTTCTTGGGGGCGGCAGCCATGCCTACGGAGATGCCGGCAACCAGGCCAATGCCAATGCCCTTGAGCAGTTCTGTATTTTTATTCATACGATTGCCTCCCAAATAATATTTGCATTGTTATTATGTGCCGTCATCTCCGATATTATGGTTTGCGCCAAGCATGAAAAATGTGGTATACTATGTTCTGTATATAACATTGTTTGCTGAAAGGGCGAAAGCGATGATCTTCCGCATATTGGCCGTCGGCGATGTCGTCGGCAATCCCGGACTCGATTTTCTGACAAAAAACCTTAAGGGCATACGAAAGGGACTTAGCGTCGATTTTGTTGCCGTAAACGGCGAAAATGCCAATGTAGTGGGCGTGACCCCAAAACAGGCGGATACGATATTTGCCGCGGGGGCAGACGTGATCACCCTTGGAAATCATACCTGGACCCGCTGGGAACTCCAGCCCTATCTGGATGAAAAGCCGAATATCCTGCGTCCGGCGAACTTTGCGCCGCAGTGTCCGGGGCGGGGCTGGGAATCGTGCAGGACGCCATTCGGGCCGCTTCTGATGATTAATCTCATGGGCCGCTTTACACTGGACTCCAACACGGACAATCCATTCCTGGTGGCGGATTCCATTCTGGAGCGGTCAGAGGAAAAAATGATACTGGTGGATTTCCACGCGGAGGCCACCAGTGAAAAAATAGCTATGGGTTATTATCTGGACGGGCGCGTAAGCGCCGTATGGGGTACACATACCCATGTGCAGACCTCCGACGCGCGCATTATGCCGAGAGGCACGGGCTATATCACCGATCTGGGCATGACCGGGGCGATGGAATCGGTGTTGGGAATAAAACCGGAGCAATCCATTGGTAAATTCCTCGGAGACGTGCCACGGCGCTACGAATCGGCGGTCGGCGCGGCGAAGCTGGAAGGGGCGCTGTTCGAGCTGGATACCGAAACGGGCGCGTGCCTGAAGGCGGAGGCGGTGAGGCTGCAGTGATCCGCATTCTTCATGCCGCCGACCTGCACCTGGATTCGCCCTTCGAGGGGCTTTCAGAGGAAAACGCCCGGATGCGCCGCCAGGAGCAGCGGGAGCTGCTGGACCGTATAGCGGAACTGTGCGCGGAAAATGCGGTTCAGTTGGTTCTGCTGCCGGGAGACCTGTTCGACAGCGACAGCGCATATCAAAAAACGGCGGAGACGTTGGTGCTGGCGCTGTCGCGGATCGCGGCGCCGGTGTTTATCGCACCGGGCAACCACGACTTTTTCGGACGCGGCTCGCCTTATGCGCGCCTGTCCCTGCCGGAAAATGTCAGGGTATTCAAAGAGCCGAAGCTGGAATGCTTCGATATTCCGGAGTTATCTTGCCGTGTGTGGGGCGCGGGATTCAACGACCGGTACTGCGGCGAGATTATGAGGAACTTCGCGCCGGAAAAGCGTGAAGGCGTTGCCGACATCCTGTGTATGCATGGCGAGGTTGGAAATCCGGCCTCCCGGTACAATCCCATCTCCGAGGCCGCGCTTTCCAGAAGCGGTATGGACTATGCGGCGCTGGGGCATGTTCACACTTTCAGCGGGCCGCGCCGTGCCGGGGACTGCTTTTACGCCTGGCCGGGCTGCGCCGAGGGGCGCGGCTTTGACGAGACTGGGGAAAAGGGCGTGATCCTGGCGGACGTGGCGCCCGGGCGCGCGGCCATCCGCTTCGTACCTCTGGGCGGACGCAGATACCAGGTACTGACGGTGACGGCCGAATCTTCCGATCCGGCGGCATCGGTGCTGCGGCAGCTGCCGGAAGGAACGGAGCGGGATACATACCGGATTATCCTTACCGGGGAGCTGGACGAGGTCCCCGATCTGGCTGGGCTGCGACGCGTTCTGGCCGGCAGATTTTTCAGCCTGCAGCTTAGGGACGGGACAAGCCTGCGCCGGAATATTTGGGAACGGGCGAAGGAGGATTCGCTTCGGGGCGCTTTTCTCCGGCGGCTGCGTGAGATGTACGAGGCCGCCGAATCGGAATCGGAGAAGAAAAAAATCACCGCAGCCGCCCGCTGGGGCCTTGCCGCCATTGACGGGGACGAGGAGATCGTGGGGATATGATAATCAAAAACATGACGGCGACCTTCGGCTGCCTGAACGGCCGGAAACTGGCGCTTGAGGATGGTCTGAACGTGATTTGCGCCCCCAATGAGAGCGGAAAATCCACCTGGTGCGCATTTATCAGGGCGATGCTCTACGGCATAGACAGCTCGGAGCGGGCGAAAGGCGGACGGCTGCCGGATAAGACGCGCTATGCGCCCTGGTCCGGGGCTCTCCCGGCGGGCACGATGGAGATTACCCACGGAGGGCGCGAGATCACCCTGCGCCGATCCACGAAAAATGCCGCATACCCCATGCGCGAGTTCAAAGCCGTCTATATCGGAACGGAAGAGTCCGTTTCGGGGCTTACCGGCGCCGGCGCGGGCCAGATTCTTACGGGGGTGTCCCGGGAAGTATTCCGGCGCAGCGCCTTTATCGAACAGGGCGAAGTGACCGTTACGGCGGACACGGAGTTGGAAAAACGCATCGCCTCCATAGTCTCCTCCGGTGAGGAAGGGGTATCCTATACCGAGGCCGACGCCAGGCTGAGAGTCTGGCAGAGAAAGCGCAGATATCGCAATACAGGAGGGGCGATACCGGAGCTGGAAAAAGAGGCTGAAGCCAAGCGCGGGCTCCTGGAGTGCCTTTCCCGCTCGCGCGCCGAACAGGAAAGACTTCTTGAAGAGCTGGAGCAGAGCAGGCGGGACAGCGCCGCCCTGGCGGAAAGAATCGCCGCCGCCCGGGACGCGTGGCGGCGGGAGGTTCTGACCGGGCTGGAACGGGCAAGGGAACACGAGCGGGAAAGCACCGCGGCCCAGGAAGCGGCCGCGAAGGCCGCGGCGGTCAAAAGAGCCGATCTGGAGCGCGGCGTATTCGGTGCGATGACCCCGGACGAGGCCGCGGAGACCGCGGAAGCCGACGCGGAAAAAGCGGAGGAACTTCTGCGCGCCGCTGATAAAAGGGTCTCCGCGCGTCCTGTGGTTCTGGCGATCATCCTGTGCTTTCTGGCGGCGGCGCTGGGTTTCGCGTATGATTGGTATTTTTTTCCGATCTCGGCGGTAATGGCCGTCGGGGCGGCTCTTCTCTGGGCGCGGTATTCCGCTGCCGGTAAAAACGCCTTGGCTTGCGCCGCGGCCCGGGAAGAGATTTTGAGGAAATACGCCGTCCGGAGCGAGGCGGAAATCTATGCCGCCGCCGATGCCCACGCCCGCAATTGGGAAGACCATCAGAAGGCGGCGGCGGCAGTGGAAAGGGCCAAAGCCGTCCTGGCGTCCGCCAGGGCTGCCCATGAGAATGCCCAGGCCCTTCTGATCCGAGGCGAGGAGCCGGAAATTATACTGAAGCTCCAACGTGAGCAGGCGGCCCTGGATTCGCGGGCCGCCGCCGCCGGCACGCGGCTTTCCGAGCTTACCGGCAGCCATCAGGCGCTGGGAGACCCAATGGTCATTGAAAGCGGGCTGGAAGATTTGCGGGAGCGGAGGTCGGAGCTGGAGGCGCAGTTTGACGCCATCGATCTTGCCGTGTCGGTTTTGAAAGAAGCCGATGAGGAGATCCGCAGCCGGTTTTCCCCGGCGCTCAGCCGGACGGCTGCGGGATACATGTCCCGGCTGACCGGCGGACGCTATGACGAGCTGACCCTCTCCCGGGATTTCACCGCGGCGGCCAGGCTTGCCGGGGACGCCGTGCCCCATGAAACGGCCTATCTCAGCGCCGGGGCGGCGGATCTGCTGTATCTGTCGGTGCGGCTTGCGGTATGCGAGCTTGTGCTGCCCCGGGAAGACCCGTGTCCGCTGGTGCTGGACGACGCGCTGATTAATCTGGACCCGGAGCGGGCCGAGGCGGCGATGGAGGTTCTTAAGGAGATTGCGCAAAGGCGGCAGGTCATCCTGTTTACCTGTAAATAACCGGGGACGCATAACACGTCCCGATGGGCAAATAATAAAAGGGCGGAAACTCCGCCCTTTTATTTTTTTGGAATGCTGATCGTCAGGATAAGCGCATCCTCCGTCTCGTTTTTTTTGAAGCCGGCATTGACGCCGCCCTGCTTCATCAGATCGAGGCTTCTGGTTATCGTGTTGAGGAACAGGCGCACGTCCTTCATCACAAAGGTGCGGCGCGGGTTTGCCTGCTCGGACTTTTCGGCCTTTTCCTCCAGCAGGCGGTCAATGTATGCATCGGTCTGGGCGACGTTGAAGTCCCGGGTGATGATGGCGGCCAGGGCGCTGCGCTGATCGTCCTCCGTGGGAAGGCGAAGCAGCGCGCGGCCGTGACGCTCGGTCAGCCCGTTTTCCCGCAGGGAGAACAGCACGTCCTTCGGCAGCTTCAGCAGGCGGAGCTTGTTAGCCACTGCCGATTGGGACTTTCCCAGTTTTTTGGCGATCTCGTCCTGGCTCATGTCAAATAGCCGGATGAGATTCGCGATTCCCAGAGCTTCTTCTATGAAATCCAGGTCTTCCCTCTGGATATTTTCAACCATGGCCAGAAGGCTGGAGCCCTCCATGTCCACATCAATGACGGTGCACGGGACAGTCTTGAGTCCCGCGAGCTTTGCGGCGCGAAGGCGTCTTTCGCCAGCCACCAACTCATACCTGCCATAATGCAGACGTACGGTGAGCGGATTCAGAATCCCGTACTCGGCGATGCTGGCGGACAACTCCCGCAGCCCGTCTTCATTAAAGGCGGAGCGTGGCTGTGTCGGGTTTGGGTCAATCTCATCGACAGGGATTGTCACGATCCCGGCGCGCGCCGTTCTCGGTCGGTTCATTACGGCAAGCATATCTATGACTCCTTTACAACATATAGTGTTTCATTAGGACAAGGATACGCTATATATCGGTAAAAAACCCGCGAAAAAAGGCGGCGGACTGAAAAAACAGTCCGCCGAAACAGGGTTGTGGGATAAAGATATGAGCCGGGTTCCCCCGTGGGAGGAACCAATTGGATAAGCTGTAATAAAAGGATAAACCAAAAACTGCGTTTTGTAAATAGCGAGGACAGGGGGATGCGCACTACTTTTGTCGAACGTATAATCTGATAATTATTTGGGAAATCTATTTAGGAAAACAAGCCTGAGCAGGCTTTCGGAAAAGGAGAATGAAAAAATGATCATGGACCGTATCGCGCTCATACTCGCCATTATCGGCGGGATCAATTGGGGTAGCGTGGGCCTGTTCCGCTTTGACATTGTATCATGGCTTTTCGGCGGACAGACCGCAACAGTGAGCCGAGTCGTATACACGCTCATCGGACTTTCCGCCATTTGGTGTATTTCCCTGTTGTTCAGGGAACGGGATGAGGAAAGAGAACACACCTAAGGAAAAACGGGAGCCTGTGCGCTCCCGTTTTTTTATGGATTTATCATCACCCGGCCGTTTTCGATTGTCAGCTTACCCTGGCAATGCAGCTTTACCGCTTCGGGCAGGAGCCGCCACTCGGCCTCCTCCATGACGCGGCGGCGGAGGGAGCCGGGCGTATCGTCCGGCAGTACATCCACAGTTTTCTGCGCGATGATGGGGCCGGGGCCGCCGGAATCGTTGGCGTAATAGGATGTGGCGCCGGTAATTTTGATCCCGCGCTCGATTGCGGCGGCGCAGACCGCGCCGTCCCGCAGCCCCTCAAAGGCGGGGATAAGGGCCGGGCGGGCGCCGATGACCCGGCCTGAATACAGCCGGGCGGTCCCTTCGCCGATGGCGGGGAAAAAGTCGGAAAGGATGATCAGGTCAATATCCAGATCCCGCAGCTTGTTCAGCAGAGCCAGGGCAAAGGACGCGCCGTTGGGAAATATCGCCTCCTCCACAACATAGCAGGCAAGCCCGGCATTTTTCGCCCGGGTCAGGGCGTAGGCATTCGGGTCGGAGGAGATGACGGTAAGCTCGAAATCAGGGATTTCATTAAAATAAACACAGTCAATCAGAGCCTGGAGCTTTGCGCCTCCCTCCGAGACCAGTGCGGCGGCTTTTATCATTTCAGGACACATCCTTTCCCAGCAGTTTTTTTACCGTTTCCACGTTACGGCCTTCTATTCCCAGCAATTTTTCTGCCGTTTCCACGTTACGATCTTCCATATCCAGCAGGCGGCGGACATTTTTTGCCAGCTCCGCCCTGTTTTGCCGCTGTGCCGCGGCCGAATCGATCAGGGCGCAGAGCATTTCGGCCGTCACGTCCGGAAGTTCCACACAGCCGCCCTCGACGCAGCGCAGGAATGCGGTAACCTTCGGATCATAGCTGACGCCGACAAGGGGGACGCCCCGACCGGCGGCAAAAATAAGGCCATGCAAACGCATGGAAACGACGATCTCCATTCTTGATATCACCCCGATGGCCAGCTCCGGCGGCAGCGGCCCGGGCAGAGCGCGGTATGGGGTTTCCGACAGGCCGGCGATGACGGCCTTTGCGGCGTCGCTGTCGTTGCGGTGATTGATGGAGAGAAAAAGCGGCGTCAGGCCGTATTTTTCATGGCCGTATCGGGCGGCGGCGGAAAAAGCCGGTGCTTTTTCCATAAACCCGGGCCATCGCCGCAGGGCAAAGCAGAGATACCGCCCTTGTGGGTCCGCGCCGCTTTCGGACATGACGGCGTCAATCTCCGCCTCCGGCGCCGGCGGGAGGGTGAGGGCCGGGTCCGAGGCCAGGATGATTTCCGGCGCAGTCACGCCGAACTTCTCCAATTGGGCCATGCTGTCCGGCTCCCGGAGCGTGATGGCGTCCACACATCGGTTCAGTACGCGGCGGGTGAGCCGAATATCGCCTTTGTAAAGCACGGGGCCGATCCCGCAGCCGTACATCAGCACACGGCAGCCGAGGCGCTTGGCGGCCCGGATGGTGAAAAGATAAAACCAGAGGCTTCTGCGGCTGGTAACATCCTGGATCAGGCTGCCGCCGCCGTTAATGTAGAGGGCGGTTTGGCGGGCTGCCCGCAGAAAACCGAAAATGTTCAGGGTATGGATGGTGCGGACGCCAAAGCGCACCCTTGTGCCCTCCGGATCGCGGGTAAGCACGGTTATAGGCATGGCGGGGTCTATTGCGCGCATTTCGCGTATGATAGCTTCCAGGATAGCCTCATCCCCCGCGTTGCCCATGCCGTAGGCTCCGCAGATGATGACGCCTGACTTATCGTTTTGTTTTGATCCCGCTTTTGTCATTGGCCGTTTCCCTTGCAAATCAGATAAAAGTATTATACAATCTTCAAATAGTGAGGTCAAGTTCTTCGGGGAGAATTACTGAATGAAGCGTATTGCCGTATTCCAAAGCGATCTGAATGTCGGCGGCATCCAGAAAGCGCTGCTGAATATACTCGACGAGATCGATTACAGCCGCTGCCAGGTCGATTTGTATCTATTTGAGGATAAGTGTTTTTTTGACCTGCCTGTACAGGATAACCTGAATGTGATTTTTAAAAAGCCCTGGCCCTTCCTTAACCGGCTGGTTTATTTCGATATTCTGCGCCTCCTGGCAAAGCCGGTGACGCGGAAGGAATACGATGTGGCTGTGGATTTTAACAGCTACCGCAGCGAGTGTTCCGTGGGGGCCGTGCTGGTCAATGCAAAAAAACGCGTCATGTGGATACATAACGACGTGGAGATCAAGCGGCGGAACGAGTGGAAATACAGGGTGCTTTGGCATTTTTTCCGGCGGAAATTTCGCTTTTTTGACGAATTTGCGGCGGTGTCCCCCGGGGTCATAGACGGCTTTCGCCGCTGTTCCGGGATCTATGACAAGAAGATTACCGCGATCCCCAACCGGATCAACACGGAAGAAATCTTCCGCAAAGCCGAGGAGCCGGTGGATTTCGAACCGGACCCGGCATGCTACAACCTCTGTACCATGGGCAGGCTGTGTCACCAGAAGGGGTTTGATATCCTGATGGGATATATGGCGCAGGTGGTGGCCAGACGGCCGGATATGCGGCTTTATGTCCTTGGGGACGGGCCGGACAGGGAGAAGCTGACGCGGCAGATTGCACATCTGGGGCTTTCCGGCTTTGTCACCCTCATGGGCAATAAGGCAAATCCTTTCCCCTATCTGGATAAGATGGACGGCTTTGTCCTCACCTCACGCTACGAGGGACAGGGCCTTGTCATATGGGAGGCCAAGACCCTTGGCCTTGAGGTGTTTATTACTGAAAATCTGGTGAAATACAATCCCACCGTGGCGGGCTACACGGATATTGCGGAGGCGCTGTGCGGCGCGCGCAGGAAGGAAAAAAAGCGTGACGATCTGACGGCATACAACAGCCTGATCGGGGAACGACTCAAAAAGGTGCTTGAACTATGACCAGAATGTATCTTATCCGCCATGCCGAGGCGGAAGGGAACCTCTATCGGCGGGCTCAGGGGCATTGGGATGGAAAGGTCACCGCCCTGGGCAAAAAACAGATTGACGCCCTTGAGGCGCGGTTCAGGGATATACAGATCGACGCCCTGTATTCCAGTGATCTGTCCCGGGCGGTAGAGACGGCCGGGGCGGTGGCTCGGGGCCGCGGCCTGGAGATCGTAACCATGCCGCAGCTTCGGGAAATGTGCATGGGGGCCTGGGAGGGCCAGTCGTGGGGAGACATCGCATGGCGCTGGCCGGAACAGATGGCATATTTCAACAATGATCCGGGAAAACTCAGCGTTCCCGGGGGAGAGAGCTTCTCACAGCTCCAGGCGCGCATCGGAGGCGCGCTGATGGGCATTGCAGAAAAACATGACGGGCAGACGGTTGCCGTGGTGACCCACGGTATGGCCATCCGGTGTTTCCTCTGCGGGGTCATGGGGCTGTGCTCAGCAGATATCGGCGGCGTGCTGCACGGGGATAATACCAGCGTTTCCCTGCTGGAAATCGCCGACGGTAAAGTCCGGGTGCTGTTTTATAACGACAACAGCCATCTGGGGGAGACGCTTTCCACCTTCGCCCGCCAGAAATGGTGGCGGAAGGATGCCGGAACGGACTATGCCAACCTGCGCTTTGTACCGCTGGATCTTAAGGACAAGGCCAATGCGGAGCTTTACCGTAAAAGCTACGCGGACGCATGGACGGCATCCCACGGGAGCGCCTCGGGCTTTGTGCCGGGCGTGTATCTGGCCGCCGCCCGCGAGCATGTCAGGGAAACGCCCGAATCCCTGGTCAAGGTCATGAGCGGAGACCGTTTCGCCGGCGTAATTGAGCTGAACCCGGAGCGGGGGAAAAAAGGCGGATGCGGATGGATCAGCCTGTTTTACCTGGCGCCGGAATTTCGGGGAAAAGGATATGGCGTACAGCTTCTGGGCTATTCCGCCGCGTTTTATTTCCTGCGCGACCGATCCTGCATTCGGCTCCATGCCGCCGTGACGAATCATACGGCGATTGCCTTTTATAAAAAGCACGGGTTCCGCGAAATCGCCGTGGAGCAGGGCGTGTCCTCGGATCAGCTCCTGATGGAGAAAGCAATATGATTGCAAGAATACGAAAGGTCAGTTTGCCGGAAAAAAGCAGGATACTGGCTGTTTCGGATATCCACGGCGAACTGGATTATTTTAAAGGGCTTCTGGAAAAAATCGGCTTCGGCGCCGGAGACGCGCTGATTATCGTCGGCGATATGCTGGAAAAAGGGCCCCGCAGCCTGGATACGCTGCGCTTTATTATGGAGCTTTCCAAAACCGGGACGGTGTTTCCCCTGCTGGGTAATTGCGATGAATGGGATCGCGCCGTGGACGAAAACGACACGTGGAGCGAAAGCTACGTCCGCTCGTATCTTGTGAAAAACACCTTCCGTTATCCGGGGCTGCTTGCACAGATGTGCGCGGAGATCGGCTTCGCGACGGGGCCGGACATGAATCTCGGGAAGATGAAGGCCGCGCTGCGGGAGGCTTTCGCCCCGGAATTCCGTTTTCTGAAGGGCCTGCCACATGTGATCGAGACGGCGCATTACACGTTCGTGCACGGCGGCCCGCCAAAGGGCGACCCGAAAACATGGGATGCGTGGGCATGCATGAAAAACGACGATTTTCTGAGGCAGGACCGGCATCTGGACAAATGGGCGGTGGTTGGCCACTGGCCCGTTGTGCTTTATTGCGGCGATCTGCCCTGCGCCAACCCGATCATAGACCGGGAGAGAAAAATCATCAGCATCGACGGCGGCTGCGTGCTCAAGGACGACGGGCAGCTTAACGCGCTGATCATACCGCAGCCGGACAGCGAGAATTTTTCCTATGAAGCTTACGACCCGTTCCCGGT
>DIRC01000027.1:12049-15580 GCA_002427465.1 Clostridiales bacterium UBA5446
GACAACGTGGTAGAGGTGCTCCGCCCGGGAGAAGAATTTTCGTTCTGCCGCCATGTGCGGACGGGATACCGGATGGATATTCTGACCAAATACCTTTACAGCGGCGAAGGGGAGATACGGTGCAACGACTGCACCGACTATGTCCTGCCTCTGTCGGAAGGGGACGAGGTGTCCGTTGTGGAGGAAACCGGACGGGGTTATCTCGTAAAGCACAAGGGGATAAGCGGTTGGTATTTCGGTGAGCTGGCCTGATCGGCGCGGCGAGGAACGATAAGGAGAACAGGGGCGCCAAATGAGCAATTTATTACCGGTCTATCTGATCGTTATTAATATTTATGGGTTTATTCTGATGGGCGTGGACAAGGGGAAGGCAATCCGGGGCATAAGGCGCATACCCGAATCCACGCTCTTTCTTGTGGCTGTGCTGGGTGGGAGTGCCGGCGTATTTATGGGTATGCAGTCCTACCGGCACAAGACCCGCCATGTCAAATTCACCGTCGGCATACCGCTGATCTTTACCGCCGAGGCGGTTCTGGCGCTGGTTCTTGCCTATTGGACGCGCTGAAGAAGCGCAAACGGCTCAGAATAACAAAAAAAGCTTCTCCTGGCACTTTGGAGAAGCTTTTTTTGCTGCCCATGCTGCTGTGTGGGAGCAACGTTGGCAAACGGAGGGAGAGAAAGAAAGAAAGCGGGACGCCAATACCTGGGGAGATATTAAATTGGCGTACCTGGAGTCATTGAAATAATTTCATTGCATCTTGTTGACATCTGTTGTATGATGTTATCGTAATACATCATACAACAGATGTCAAGTACGTGAAAACGGTTTCTACATTGTGAACAAATTAACATCAAAAATATAAGATATTACTAACAATATGTCGTGTTAAATATTTGCATTTATGTTAGTTAATGCGTTAAATGACAGACTATTAGATAAGGGGTGTAAACTGACTGTGCGTATGGCAGAAAACAAAAATCTGGCGCAGAAAACCGCAAACGTGCTTTCACGTATCATTCTGGAGGACGGAGAATACGGACCCGGGCAAAAGCTGCCGAATGAAAACGCTCTGGCGGAGCGGTTCGGCATCAGCCGGACAACCCTGCGGGAGGCGATAAAAACGCTGAGCGCCGGCGGGATACTGGAGGTGCGGCATGGTCGCGGCACCTTTGTCGCCGAGCAGCTTCCGAAAAGGAGCGACCCCAGCCTGCCTGAACTTATGCGGATGAAAATCGAGCTTAAAGATCTTGTTGAGGTACGGATGATTATCGAGCCGCAGGTTGCGGCGCTGGCCTGTACCCGCGCCACGGACAAGGAGATTGCGTATATCTCCGAACTGGAGCTTGAGGTGGAGCGTCTGTTGAAGATGGGCGAGGATACGACGGATGCGGATATCGCGTTTCACACGGCAATTTTGAGGGCCGCGCATAATGTATTCTTTCTTCATATCGAACCTGTTGTCCGCCGGTGCCTGAGCGATCAGCGCACTCTCAAGGCAAACGAGAGTCTGAAAAAATCCCTGCTGCCGGATCATACGATGATCGTGGAATTTCTGCAAAAAAGGGATGTGGAAAGCGTGGAAAGCGCCGTGCGCATCCATCTCCACCGCCTGATGGACAGATTGGATTAATAATTCCGCCCAATTAAGGCCCATGTATCAGTAAAGCGCGTCTCCTGTATTTTAGGAGACGCGCTTTATTATTGCCGCAACCGCTTATTCCGCGGGCTGGGAAGGCAGGCCGGCGAAGCCTGCCTGAAGGTCGGCGTCGGTGGGGATGCAGTCGGTCATCAGGCCGTCGTGATACTTTTCATAGGCCAGCATATCAAAATACCCGGTTCCGGTCAGGCCGAAGACGATGGTCTTTTCCTCGCCGGATTCCCTGCACTTTATGGCCTCGTCCATGGCAACTCGGATGGCGTGGCTGCTTTCGGGTGCGGGAAGGATTCCCTCGGCACGGGCAAATTCCTCAGCGGCTTCGAAAACCGCGGTCTGCTCGACGCTGACGGCCTCCATATAACCGTCGTGATAGAGCTGGGAGAGAATGGGGCTCATACCGTGATAGCGAAGTCCGCCCGCGTGGCTGGGGGAAGGAATGAAGCCGCTGCCAAGGGTATACATTTTCGCAAGGGGACAGACAGCGCCTGTGTCACAGAAGTCATAGGCGAATTTCCCCCGGGTCAGGCTGGGGCAGGATGCCGGCTCCACGGCGATGAACCGGTACTCCGCTTCTCCCCGCAGCATTTCGCCCATAAAGGGGGAGATCAGGCCGCCCAGATTGGAGCCGCCTCCGGCGCAGCCGATGATAATATCCGCTTTTACGCCGTATTTATCCAGGGCGGCCTTTGTCTCCAATCCGATCACGGACTGGTGCAGCAGCACCTGATTGAGGACGGAGCCCAGGACATAACGGTATCCGGGCGTGGTTGTGGAGACCTCCACGGCTTCGGAAATGGCGCAGCCCAGAGAGCCGGTTGTCCCCGGGTGTTCGGAGAGTATTTTTTTCCCGACGGCGGTACCCATGGAAGGGCTGGGTGTGACGGTGGCGCCGTAGGTGCGCATGACCTCTCGGCGGAAGGGCTTTTGCTCATATGAGCACTTCACCATATAGACTTTGCAGTCCAGGTCAAAGTAGGCGCAGGACATGGCCAGCGCGGTACCCCACTGGCCCGCGCCGGTCTCCGTGGTCACGCCCCTGAGACCCTGCTTTTTGGCATAATAGGCCTGAGCGATGGCGGAGTTCAGCTTATGGCTTCCGGAGGTGTTGCTGCCCTCAAATTTATAGTAAATCTTTGCCGGCGTTTTCAGCTTTTCTTCAAGTCTGTAGGCCCGCATCAGGGGGGACGGGCGATACATTCTGTAATAGTTCCGAATCGCCTCGGGAATTTCGACGAAGCGATTTTCGTTATCCAGCTCCTGGGCGATCAGGTCGTCGCAGAACACAGGGCGCAGGTCGTCGAAGCCCATGGGCCGGAGCGTTCCGGGGTTGAGCATGGGCGCGGGTTTTACTTTCATGTCTGCGCGCACGTTATACCAGCTTTTCGGAATCTCCTCTTCGGAAAGATATATTTTGTAGGGAATGGCACGGTTTTCCATGATACTTTCTCCTTTCGGCGGTTTTCGTTTTCAGGATTTGGTTCCGAGGGAGATTTAGGCATCAAAAAAAGACCTTGCCCCCGGAAAGAACAGTTCTTTCGGGACAAAAGTCTTTGAAAACTTCTGCGGTGCCACCCAAATTGGCGATAAATCGCCCGCTCATTGACGCGCTGTCACGCATCATCCCATGGTAACGGAGGGAAGTCCCGTCGGAATCTACTTGCGTCTGCTTTCAATCCGCCCTCATCAGTCCATTCGACAGAACTCACACCGCCGCGCTCACACCGTCCGCGGCTCGCTGGGGGATGAGGTTTCTGCTTACTCGTCTGAATCATCGGTTTCATTTTTAACTTGCGGCCAGTGTAGTCTTTATTCGCCAAAATGTCAAGCCCATGAAGAAAATTTGTCTGCTGCGCAAACCCTGACGGGGTTCTGC
>DIRC01000019.1:0-3682 GCA_002427465.1 Clostridiales bacterium UBA5446
TTCGGCCAGAAAATCCGCAGCGACACCACCAGTATTTCAGAGGGGCTTGGGAAGTATTCCAAGGGCGAAATCACCTATGACGAACTTCAGGCGCTGACGCAATACTGTGCGCCCACCTGCGGCTCCTGCCAATTCATGGGCACAGCCAACACCATGGCCGTTCTGGGGGAGGCTCTGGGCATGACCCTTTCCGGCGGAGCCCTCATCCCCGCCGTCTATAACGAGCGCAAGCGCAGCGCCTTCAAAAGCGGCGAGAAGATCGTCGAGCTGGTGATGAAAAATATCACCGCAAGGCAGATCATGACCTGGGATGCCATTGAGAACGCCATCATGGTGCTGATGGCCGTGGGCGGCTCCACAAACGCCGTGATCCACACCTGCGCCATCGCGTATGAAATGGGTTTCGATCCGGAGAAGGTTATGGAGGCCTTTGACAAATACAGCAACATCATCCCACATATCGCCAAGGTCGACCCCGCTTCCCTCATCTACGACTGCGAGGATTTTTACAAGGCCGGCGGCATTCCCGAGGCCATGAAGGCCATCAGGGCACATCTGCACACCCGGGTGATGACCGTGGACGTGCAGACCCTGGGAGAAAATCTCGATCAGGCCTTCAATTTCCACCCTGCGAACACCGACCTGATCCGCACCCTGGATAATCCCCACAGCACCCTGGGCGGCCTGGCCATCATGCGCGGAAATCTTGCGCCGGATACCGGCGTTGCGAAGCCCGCGGCCATTGCCGAGGAAGCACGGCAGTTCACCGGAACGGCCATCTGCTTCGACGGGGAGCACGACTGCATCGAGGCCATCAAGGAACACCGGATTAAGCCCGGCCACGTCATCGTGATCCGGTATGAAGGCCCCAAGGGCGGCCCGGGCATGCGTGAAATGTACCTTCCACTCAAAATGCTGAACGGCCAGGGCCTGGCCAAAACCACGGCCCTCATCACCGACGGGCGCTTTTCCGGCACCAACAACGGCTGCTTCGTGGGCCACATTTCGCCGGAAGCCGCCGCCGGAGGCCCCATCGCCCTGGTGCGCGACGGGGACAAAATCACCGTGGACGTGATCAACAAGCGGCTGGACGTGCATATTTCCGACGAGGAAATGGCCCGCCGCCGGTCGGAATGGCGCTATACGCCAGACAGCAGCATAAGCGGCTATCTTGCCCGGTACGCAAAGCTGGTGTCCTCGGCCAGCGAAGGCGCAGTGCTGAAATAAAAAAGATCGAAAAAACCGCGCGGACAAATTGTCCGCGCGGTTTTTCCCCTGTAAAACGGCAATATTATGCCTATGCCCTTCTTTCGCTTTAGTCATCCCCTTTACTTGGCTCCGCTTTTGTTATACACTATGAATCTCGCTATATTCAGGAAAAAGGAGCTTTTCATGTACGATAAGATCATTCTCCCCAACGGGGTCCGCATCCTCTCGGAGCATATGGACGGCGTGCGCTCCGCGGCAATCGGGATATGGGTGGGCGTAGGCTCGCGTTACGAGGATTATGCCGAGGCCGGCGCCGCCCACTTTATCGAGCACATGCTTTTTAAAGGCACGTCAAAGTACACCGCGGCGCAGCTGGCCGAAATGATGGACGCCGTGGGCGGTCAGATCAACGCGTTCACCACCCGGGACAGCACCTGCTTTCATGCCCGGGTTCTGGACACGCATCTTCCCCTCGCCATCGACATTTTGTCCGACATGTTTTTTGACTCCAATTTTTCGGAGGCGGACGTCACCGGCGAATGCGGCATCATTCTGGAAGAAATCGATATGTATGAGGACACGCCGGAGGACGTGGTGGCCGAGGAGCTGATCGGCGCCTGCTTTCCCGGCGCCCTGGGCAGGCCGGTGCTGGGCCGTCCCGATTCCCTTAAAAGCCAGACCGGCGCGTCCCTGCGCGCCTTCAAGGATAAGCATTACACGGCGCCCCGGGTGGTGGTCGCATTGGGCGGAAGCTTCTCGGAAGCGGATATCGCCCACATAATTTCCCGGTTTTCCGTGATGGAAACCGCCGAGGACCTCCTTGCCGATCCGGACGATTATGTCCCGGCCTTTGCAATAAAGCAAAAGGCTACGGAGCAAAACCACCTGATTCTGGGCTTCCCGGGCCTGAAAACCGCCAGCGAGGATCGTTTCGCCATGCAGCTGCTGTCCGTCATTCTGGGCGGGAACGCCTCCTCCCGCCTGTTCCAGACCGTGCGGGAAAAGCACGGGCTCTGCTATTCCATTTATTCCTTCTCCGCCTCCTTCGCGGAAACGGGCGTCTTAGGCATCTCTACCGCCATGAGCCGGGATACGGAAGCAAAGGCCGCGGCCCTCATCATGTCTGAAATGCGGAAAATCAAGGAGGACGGAGTGACCGCGGAGGAGCTGTCAAGATCCAACGAACAGATGAAATCCTCCCTTGTGATGTCCCTGGAGTCCACCGCTTCGCGCATGAACCGCCTTGGCTACGGCGAGCTTTTCGTCGGCGAGCCTTTTACGGCGGATGCCCTGATCGCCCGGTATGACGCCGTCACCGCCGACGATATTCTGGCACTGGCCCGGCGAACCTTCGACTTTGAAAAAATGTCCTTTTCCGCCGTCGGCCAGACGGGAGACGAAGCGTACTATAGGGAAATTCTCCGCTGAGGGGTACGCCATATGAAAAAACCGGAAGGGTAAACCCTTCCGGTTTTTTATTATCGCATCCCCAGTGCCATGCGCATATAGGGATTATATTCCCGCTCTCTGGAAAGCCGCGTGGCGCCCTCATGGCCGGGATAAACCGCGTAATCGCCGGGAAGATCCGCCAGCTTTTTCAAAGAGGCTATGATCTGTTTCATATCCCCGCCTGGGAAATCCGTGCGCCCGCAGGAACCGGCAAAGAGGGTGTCCCCCGAGAAAATCGCGTCCCCGCAGACCAGCGACACCCCGCCGGGAGTATGGCCGGGGGTTGCGATGACCTTGAAAACCAGTGACGAAACTGTGATCTCGTCCCCGTCCTGATAATAAACGGTGTCCTTGGGCAGCTTCCCGCCTTTATTGAGCGGCGTTTCCACGGTCTCCAGATCCTTCTTGCAGACATAGACACGGGCGCCGGTCTGCTCATAGAGCTTTGGAAGCGCCATCACATGGTCAAAATGGACGTGTGTAAGGAAAATGGCCCGGCATTTTAAACTGTTTTCCTCAATATAGTTCATAATCGTGTTCGACTCCGCGCCGGGATCAATCACGGCGCACTCCAGTGTCTTTTCGTCCGTGACCACATAGCAGTTGGTTTCAATATGGCCTACAACCAGGGTTTTAATCAGCATGTTTTCTTTTCCTTTCGTTTCGTTTTTGCCGGGAATTCGACCGATCCACCGGCCCCCCGTTATGATTAAAGCTCCGCCGTATCCAATAAAATGGTAACGGGGCCGTCGTTAATGGATGCCACCTTCATTTCAGCGCCGAACTCTCCGGTCTCCACCCTGAAGCCCCGGCTCCGGCATTCGGAGATAACCCGCTCATACAGTGGGATCGCCGTATCCGGCCGGGCGGCGGCGGTGAAGCCCGGACGGCGGGATTTAGCGTCCGCATAAAGGGTGAACTGGCTGATAATCAGCAGCTCGGCGCCGGCGTCCTCGGGATTCACATTCATTTTTCCTGCCCCGTCTCCAAATACGCGAAGACCGCAGATCTTATCCGCAATCTT
>DIRC01000019.1:3916-10870 GCA_002427465.1 Clostridiales bacterium UBA5446
GCCCAGCAGAACCAGAAAGCCCTTGCCTATGGCGCCTTTCACCGCGCCGCCGATTTCCACCGACGCGGAATCGACCCTTGTCACGACCGCTCTCATAAACATCCCGTTCCTTCCGCATCTTTTCTTTTTCCGCGCCCTTTAGTTTCCTCCGCGCTTGACCTCGATCACGCCGCGGATCATGCCCAGCTTGTTGATGATCGCCCTCAGCTCGTCCATATTCCTGACCTCCAGGGTCACAATAGCCGTGGACTGGTCGTTGCCCAGATCGCGGGCGTTGAGCTCCCTGACCTTGGCGTTCAGGGAATTAAGGACGGTTGCCACATCCATGATGAGACCGCCCCGCTCCTTTGCCAGGATATTCAGCGTCGCCATATACAGATCCGTGGTATTTTCAGCCCACGATACGTTTATCCAGCGGCCCTCCGTTCCCGGAGATACCCGCTGTTTCTGATAATTCACACAGCCGGTGCGATGGATCGACACTCCGGCCCCCCGGGTAATAAATCCGATGATTTCATCCCCCGGCACAGGGGAACAGCATCGGGAAAACCTGATAAGGCAATTGTCCAGCCCCTCGACCAGCACGCCGTGAACCGCCTTTGGGGGCTTTAGCGTGCGCCGCTCCGCCGCCTCATTTATCCGGTCCAGCACCGTTTTTCTTTCGGTTTTCTTGATCTTCTGCAGCTCGTCCTTGGCTCTGTTTGCGGCGCGTGTCGCCGTCTGCCCCCCATATCCGATTGCGGCGTATAAATCCTCCAGGGAAGGCACGGAGAATTTTTTAAGGATGTTCTGGAGAACTTCCTCATCAAGAATCTCGGCGGGGGCAATGCCGCCGCGCCGAAGCTCGGCCTCAAACATCTCGCGCCCACGCTGAATGTTCTCCTCCCGCTTTTCCCGCTTGAACCACTGCTTGATCTTTGTGCGGGTGGCCCCGCTCTTGGCCAGGGTCAGCCAGTCCCGGCTTGGGCCGGGGGCGGATTTAGACGTGCGCACCTCCACAATGTCGCCGTTTTTCAGAATATGGCTGAAGGTCACGATACGGCCGTTTACCAGTGCGCCCACCATGCTGTTGCCCACGCCGGAATGGATCGCATAGGCAAAGTCTATTGGCGTGGCGCCGGCGGGCAGGTTGATCACGTCCCCTCCGGGCGTAAAGACGAACACCTCGTCTGAGAACATGTCGATTTTCAGGCTGTGCACAAAATCCTGCGCGTCGGTCTCCTGCTGGGTTTCCAGCAGGCGGCGGACCCAGGCAAACTTCTCCTCGTCGCCCCCCTTGACGCCCTGATCCCCGGTTTTATATTTCCAGTGGGCGGCAACGCCATATTCCGCGGTGTGGTGCATCTCCCAGGTTCGTATCTGTACCTCAAACGGGATGCCCTCGGTGCCGATAACCGTGGTATGGACGCTCTGATAGCCGTTGGGCTTGGGCGTGGAGATATAATCCTTGAACCGCCCGGGCATCGGTTTATACATATCGTGTATCATCCCCAGGGCATTATAGCAATCCGGTATGTTGTCTACAATGACCCGGAAGGCGCAGAGGTCGAATATCCCGCTGATATCCAGCTGCTGGGCATACATCTTCCGGTATATGCTGTAAATATGCTTGATCCGGCCGTATACGGTGGCTTTGACGCCTTCCTCGTCCATGCGGTTCTGAATCTGCTTCTCGACCTTATCCATAAAGCCGGACAGGGTTTCCATTCGCCGGCCCAGGGTTTCCGTAATCTCCTGGTAACCCACCCGGTCCAGATACAGGAGAGCCAGGTCCTCCAGCTCCCATTTCATCTTCTGCATCCCCAGCCTATGGGCGATTGGGGCGTAGATTTCCATCGTCTCCGCAGATTTGATCAGCTGCTTTTCTTCCGTCTGGAATTCCAGGGTGCGCATGTTGTGCAGGCGGTCCGCGATCTTGATGATGATCACACGGATATCCTTGGCCATGGCGATCAGCATTTTCCGGAGGTTTTCCGCCTGCTCCTCCTCATGGCTTGTATATTGCACGCGGGTCAGCTTGGTGACGCCCTCGACAATCCCCGCCACCGGGGCGCCGAATTGCTTCTTGACGTCCTCATAGGTCAGCTCCGTGTCTTCGATCACGTCGTGCAGAAGGGCGGCGATCACGGAATCCTCATCCATCCCCTGCTCCAGAATGATTTCCGCCGTTGCCACGCTGTGGGAGACATATGGCGATCCGTCGCGCCGCTTCTGAGAAGCGTGGGCTTTTTTGGCGCATTCGTAAGCGGCACGGATGCGGTCGATGTTCATACTGATATTTCCGGACTTGATCTTGCTTTCCAGCTTCTCGAACATGGCGTCCGGCTCCACGATTCTCTCCTCGGTTTTTTCCGGCTCCATCTGGTCTCTCACCTACCTTTATAAGTATCTGTTTCTGCAGCCTTTTAGTGCCTTCCATAGAGGCGAACCGTCCAGATTCGCCTTCCCCTCCCGCTTTAGCGCCTCCGCCCGGAAGCGTTCGCCGTCCCAGCTGAGAATCGTCAGCCCCTCCGCTTCCATGATCCTGAGGCAGACGACCAGCGTCGCCGCGCGCATCCCTGAGGGCGCGAGGGCCTCAATCCCGGCCAGCCGGCCGCCGACGCTTCCGCCGCTTTTCTCCAGCCAGCGCCAAACGCTCACAAAATCCCTCCTGGAGGGGCAAAGTCCGGCGGCCTCCCAGGGTTCCGGGCTTTCCCCGTCCAGAAGCTTACGGCAAAGCTCCAGGGAATCCGCCGGCCTCAGATCCGTCAGTTGAAGCTGCAGCGACCGTCTTCCCCGAAATTCGTTTATTCTCGGATAGAACGCGGCGTCCACCCGGTCTCCTTCGGAGACGCCAAGCTCCTGCATGGTGCTGGAAAACAGCACGCAGCCGAGGCCGGCCTGCTCTTTTTTAAGGTTTATCCGCAGATGCTTGCCCCCGCCTATGGCCGTGGCCCTTTCCATAACCAGCTCGGGCATATAGAAGACGGGCCTTGGGTTGCCGTTTCCGTACGGCTCCATCTGCTCCAGCGCCGCCACGCCCTCAACGGTCAGCAGGCTTGGATCGTCAATGCGCATATCGCATTCCAGGGCGGGGACGGCCGCCGACGGATTCCGATCATAATATGCCCTCAGCGCCGCGCGGAAATCTGCCACCCTGTCCCGCCGTATGGTCAGACCGGCGGCAAGGGCATGCCCGCCGTAACTTACCAGGCAGTCCGAGCAGGCTGACAAGGCGTCAAACAGGTTGAACCCGCCAAAGCTCCGGCAGGAGCCCTTGCCCGTCTCCCCGTCCATGCAGATCATAACCGCCGGCAGCATAAATTCATCCGCGAGCTTCGAAGCCGCTATCCCGGCAACGCCCTGGTGCCAGCTTTCGCTGACCAGAATGATTGGCGCGGACGGCGGCGACTGCCGGAGCATCTCATGGGCTTCTTCCCATATCCTGTGCTCCAGTTCCTGCCGCACCCTGTTCAGGCGGCAGAGCTCCTCCGCCAGAAGGGCGGCCTCGGCCTCGTCCTCCGTCATGAGCAGCCGAACCGCTATGTCCGCTTTTCCAAGCCGTCCCGCGGCATTGATCCGCGGCGCCAGCGTGAATCCGACGGTGGCGGCGGTTATGGGCCTTCCCTGGACTCCCGCCTCTGCAAGAAGCGCGCGTATTCCGGGCCGCGAGGATGACGACAGCATCTCCAGGCCGCGCTTAACGATGTATCTGTTCTCGCCGGTCAGGGACATCACGTCCGCCACGGTGCCGGCTGCCACCAAATCGGCATATTCCGAGAGGATGCGGTTCTGATCCCCGTCCACGGTGCCGAGCAGCTTGAAGGCGACGCCCACGCCGGCCAGTTCCTTATATGGGTACGGACAGTCGTGGCGCTTGGGGTCCACCACCGCGCAGGCCTCCGGCAGCGCGGCTGCGCCGCATTCATGATGATCTGTGATGACCATGTCCACACCCAGTTTTTTAGCGTGGGCAGCCTCCTGGACGGCCGTTATCCCGCAGTCCACCGTGATGATCAGCGTCGCCCCCCGGGCTGCGATGCTGTCTATGGCAGCGGTATTCAGCCCGTATCCTTCCTCTATCCGGTCAGGTATATACGGAAGGCATCGGATGCCTTTCGCCCGCAGATATCCCGCAACAACGCATGACGCGGTAATGCCGTCAACGTCATAATCGCCGAAAACCGCGATCGTTTCCTTGTGATGGATTGCGGCGCGTACACGCTCCGCCGCTTTTCCCATATCCGCCATCAGCATCGGATCGCCCAGAAGCGTCTCGCCGCCGTAAAGGAAGCGTTCCGCCGCCTCCGGCGTTTCCATTCCGCGTCTTTTGAGCAGAGCTGCCAGCAGCGGCGGATAGCCGGCTTCCGTCAGCCGCGGGGAAACTTCCGCCGCCTGCCGCGGAACGCGCCATTTGCTGTATCTCATTCCTTACTCCAAACTACTACATTTATAGTAATGTATTATTTTATCAAAAACACTGTGCATTGGCAAGTATCAATCCCTTTCCTGAAAAAGTGGTTTTTCGGCGCCGCCAAACATTTCCTTGTGGGATGGGAAACCGAACGGTATTTGCCCCGTTTCCGCAAATCCCTGCGCCGTTTTTTGTCGCCATGCGCCAAATCCGCTGGAATAACTTACATTTGAACCCCGGCTTCTGAGGCTTTATAATATCCCCATCTCAATATAAGGGGGTTTCCATATGAAAAGCAAACGCCTGTTTGCCACGTTCCTCATCGTTTTCGCCCTGTGTTTCAGCCTCGCGGTATCCGCGGCGGCCGATGGTTCATACACCGTGGTATCCGGAGATTCACTCTGGAAGATTGCCGCAAAGAATCAGGTCGGGGTGAGTGAACTCATTGTCGCTAACCCGCAGCTGCGCAATCCCGATCTCATTTATCCGGGCGACAAAATCCTGATCCCTTCGGTCAGCGCCTCGGTTCGCGAATATGAGAAAGAGGTTGTCAGGCTGGTGAACGTGGAAAGGGCCAAGTACGGCCTGGGCGCACTGACGGAAAACTGGGAGCTTTCGCGCATAGCCCGCTACAAGTCCCAGGATATGCATGACGTGGGCTACTTTTCCCACACCAGCCCTACATACGGCTCGCCCTTTACCATGATTAAAAACTTCGGCCTTACCTACAGATCCGCAGGTGAGAACATCGCCTACGGCTACCGTACGCCCAGTGACGTGGTCACCGGCTGGATGAATTCTCCCGGGCACAGGGCCAACATCCTCAACGGCAGCTTTAAGCAGATCGGCGTCGGATATGTTGCCGACGGAAACTACTGGACCCAGATGTTTATCGGCTGAGCCGGTCATCCGCACAGGGCCCGCTCCTTCCGGAGCGGGCCCTCTCCGCGCCGGAAGGAGGGCATAAAATTTTCGCCTGTCTCATGGCCGGATGCCGCTTGACATCCGCCCCGGCCGGTGTTAACATTTACTAACCATAAACGCAATTTTTTGCCGGTGTGGCGGAACAGGCAGACGCCCGGGACTTAAAATCCCGTGGGTAGCGATACCCGTACCGGTTCGATTCCGGTCGCCGGCATTATCCTATGAGTAATTCATATTGACTATTGACATGTGAACTAATTGCAGTTCACTTTGTTTCATTCGAAGTGTCAATTACCATAGAATATATCGTTATCCAGAGAATGAAATGTAATTTATTATGTGTGCTTAGCTCAGCTGGATAGAGCGTCTGGCTACGGACCAGAAGGTCGGGGGTTCGAATCCTCTAGCACACGCTTCAATCATGGTTTTTACCTATCCGTTTTGAGTAGGTAAAAACTTTTTTTGTATTATCAAAGAATAAAGAGTCTGCCATAGGCAGAATTGAAATAGGAAGATAAGAAACTGAATTGAGGTTTACGATTAATATAGGGTATGATATTATTGGACAAAGGAGGTTGAATGCTTAATGCAGAAAATAGAATTCTTAAATATACTGAGACAATCCTTAGAGGGAGAAATTGACCCAAATGAAATAGAGCAAAATATACGTTATTATGACCAATATATTGGTAATCGTCCTGCAGAAGAGGAAGAAAAAATATTAAAAGAACTGGGGGATCCCAGACTTATTGCAAAATCAATTATAGAGGCTGACAGAGCGGCAAAGCAAAAGGAAAAAGCAAATGACGACTATACGTATCAGAATGCCTATTATGGATATCAAAATCAAGAATCCGGGGATAATAATAACCCGAGGAAGGGATTTAAATGGTATCATAAATTAGCCTTAGCTGCGTCCATTCTGTGTATCATTATAATCATCTCCGTATTAGGCAGTATCATGTTTCGGATATTGTTTACGATCGGCTTTCCCATATTAATCATTGTGTTTCTGCTGCTATTATTTCGAAAAAAATGATTCCAGATTTATATATACAAAGTGAAACGACCGCAAGGGGGAGCCAAGCGGTCGTTTCAATGAGGGGAGTATAAATAATTAATAAGGGGTTATATATTGTACTTGAGGAATAACCACAAGTACAATCCTATTATAATACAAAAATTTTTATTATGCAATAATTATATTTTGTAAAAAAACGCATTATTAATATGTTTTAACAGTTCTGCATTCTACGGAGTTATTAAATTATTCAAACAGCCTGCCATTCCTAATATAAATTAGAATTACCGTTTATTTTCTGCATGTATATTAAAATAAAATAAGCAAATAATAAGCATGTAATAACAATATTTCTTTATTAGGAGGCCATTCTATGAAAGGTAATAATAACAATTTCCGTGATGTAAGAGATGCAAACACGTCGAACTACACGACAGGCAGCAGCCGTAATGTAGGCGGAAGCAGATGCGAGGATTCAACATCCCGTGATGCAAATAACAGAAGTACAACAAGCAAATATAACACAAGTAATGCAACATCCAGAGATTCTACCAGAGATACCACATCCAATGACACAACTTCCCGTGACACAACATCCAGAGATACAACCTCGCGT
>DIRC01000019.1:11061-11762 GCA_002427465.1 Clostridiales bacterium UBA5446
ATCCAGAGATACAACCTCGCGTGACACAACGTCCGGAGATACCACATCCAGTGATTCCTCAAGAGGCACGACATCAAGAAATAGTACTAACCGGAGCAGCTTCAGAGATTTAGACGACCTTGATAATAATTATTAATTAGCACAATACTCTAAGGTAAGAAGACTTCATATGAAGTCTTCTTCTTTTTCTGATTTTTTATGCGCATATTTGACAGGAATGAATAGAATATATGGGGAGAGTGTATTTCACTTATATTAGGAAACGGTGGTGACAAGCAATGTCTTTTGACAATATAAGAACAAATGATATTAATAGGTATATAGGCCGGCCTGGTGTATTAATTATAGATCTAAGAGATCCACAGGAGTATGCCACAGGGCATATTCCAACGGCAATAAATATTCCGTATGAAGATTTGGAGGAACAAAAAAGAAGCTTATCAAGAAATGTTCTACTTATATTTTACTGTGATCGGGGAAATATTAGTTTGTTAGCGGCAAGGGATATGTTAAAAGAGGGATATCATATTAAAAGTCTATTTGGGGGTTTGCGAGAATATCGGGGCATTTTAGCGAGAGAATAGATAAGATGCCATTGACGTATCAGAGAAAGAGCTTTACAATAATGCTATCAATGGCAAAAATACGGAGGTTAAAATGCATAAATTCGAATATATTTCACCGTGTCATTTTGGACTTGA
>DIRC01000019.1:11911-12715 GCA_002427465.1 Clostridiales bacterium UBA5446
TTCACCGTGTCATTTTGGACTTGAAGCGGTTTTAAAAAGAGAAATTATAGATTTGGGTTTTGAAATAGTTAAAGTTGAGGATGGTAAAGTAACGTATACCGGTGATGAGAATACATGTGCCAGGGCTAATATTTTTCTTAGAACAACCGAACGGGTGCTACTCAAAGTAGGAAACTTTCAAGCAGAAACGTTTGATGAACTGTTTGAAAAAACGAAGGCGCTGCCATGGGAGGATTTCATACCAGAGGACGGAAAGTTCTGGGTGACAAAAGCAAGCTCAATCAATAGCAAATTATTCAGTCCCTCCGATATTCAGTCGATCATGAAAAAAGCAATTATAGAAAGATTGAAAATAAAATATAGGGTCGAATGGTTTGAAGAAAGCGGCAACACGTATCCAATTCGTGTGACGATTTATAAGGATGAGGTCACGATAAGTTTAGACACTTCAGGAGAATCTCTACACAAAAGAGGCTACCGAAAGCTCATAAGTAAAGCACCGATTTCGGAGACACTGGCCGCCGCATTAATTATGCTGACTCCCTGGAATAAGGATCGGATTCTGGTAGATCCTTTCTGCGGCAGCGGGACCATACCAATCGAAGCGGCGTTAATTGGAGCAAGGATTGCCCCTGGAATCAATCGAACCTTTCTTGCAGAGCAATGGTCTAATTTGTTTTCAGACAGTATATGGTCCAAAGCAAGGCAAGAAGCGAAGGATATGGAACGAAAAGATATTTCGATGAATATACAAGGTTACGATATAGACGGTGATATCATAAAAGCAGCAAGGCAGAATGCAAG
>DIRC01000019.1:12870-14240 GCA_002427465.1 Clostridiales bacterium UBA5446
AAAAGCAGCAAGGCAGAATGCAAGGCTTGCAGGAGTCGATCATTTCATTCATTTTCAGCAAAAGCCTCTTTGTGATTTAAGCAGTAGTAAGAAATACGGTTTTATTATTACCAACCCTCCTTATGGAGAACGATTAGAAGAGAAGGAGGCATTACCGGCTCTTTACCGGGAGATGGGTACTGTATTTGGCTCCTTGGATGCTTGGTCCTATTATTTTATAACCTCTTATGAAGATGCTCAGAAATATATCGGACGAAAAGCAGATAAAAATCGCAAAATTTATAATGGTATGATAAAAACCTATTTTTATCAATATATGGGGCCAAAACCTCCCAAGACAGGAAGAAGACTCGGTATTTCGGATAATATTTAGAATGATAGGAGTTCAAATCCGATCAATAAACAAGATTTTGCAGTTAATTCGAATGCTGATTTCAGCAGGTACCGGTGCTGTTAATTAACTGTGAAGCTTTTGTAATCGATATAAGTGCCATAAGTCCTATAAAACCATGACTTACGACACTTATATCTGTTTAAGAAGGTAACTTTTAGATTTTTATAGATTTTTTTCTATCTGTTGCAGTATATCAGAATATACTTCCTCCTTATTCAGTTCGTTAATTAGTTCATGTCTGCAATCCGGATATAGTTTTGAGGTAACATTCATAAACTTTAATTTTTTTAGAACGGATAAATATTTATTAATTTCTTTTCCATATCCTCCAACGGGATCTTTTAAACCACTGATTATGAAAAGAGGAAGGTCTTTTTTCGTTTTCTGAATAAGCTTTTTCTTCGAAGCATTGGATACTAATTTAAGCAGGTCATGATAAAAAGAGGCGGTACAGATAAACCCGCAGTAAGGGTCATGGATATAAGCTCCAACTACGGTATGATTTCTGGACAGCCAGTCATGCGAGGTACGGTCGGAAAGCATGGTGTATTTTTTATTGCTGAACATAAGGTGATCCATAAAAGGAGACACATGCCTTGCTCCCTTGCATTTTACGATGATGGAGGATAGGATAAGTCCTGCTCTGGTCAGGAATCCAGATGGGAATGTTGTTCCAGATAAGATAACCAGGTTAAAATTATCATTTGTCTGTATGACATTTCTTGCAATCAGAGAACCCATACTGTGTCCCATTAGGGTTAATCTGTCGCAACGGTTATTGTGTTGAATATATTCACTGACGGCAATGGCATCTTCAACTACCAGCTGATATCCTTTTTCTGCGGCAAAAAACCCAAGATCTTTTATTTTCTTATCGGTTCCATGACCCCGGTGGTCGTAGCAGTAAACATCGATTCCCTGATCGGCTAAATAAGTAATAAAAGGATAATACCTTTTTTGATGTTCTGCCATACCA
>DIRC01000024.1 GCA_002427465.1 Clostridiales bacterium UBA5446
CACCTGAAAACCAACATTTTTTCATCATAGAGCTCAATTCGCCTGAATGCGGCAAAATCCGGCGCGTACTGGGGGCAGTTCAGCCCCAGGGCGGATATCAGCAGATCCGGGTTTATTGCAGGCTGCTGCGCGGAGATCACGGCCTCCAGAAAAACCGCGCCGTCCCCCGGCAGCACCGCAATTTCCGGGATATGGGGCGCCAGATTGATCTCCCCCTCCCCCCGCTTCGTTTTTTTTACCGCAGGTATGTTTTCCCGGGAAAACAGCCCTGTCAACCCCTCCGCCATTTCGTCCGCGCTGCGGGAATCATATTCGAGCCGTCCCATGATTCGTAGCCATTTCAGTTGGGTGATCTTGCGTTCAGCCTCATACGCTTCCAGAACTCTGACGCCTTCCGGCAACGCGGCGTTCAGCCGGTTTTTCAGGTCGGAAAGCTCCCATTCGGCGCACAGCCGGAAATCCATCAGCTCGCAGACGCTCTCAATACCCACGGAAAGAGGGAGCGCGATTGATATTTGGGCGTGGGGGTTAAACCCTTCGCTGTATTTCAGCGGGACACCCGCCCGCTGAAAAGCCCGCTGCATCACGCGCATAAGATCCAGGTGGGACATATAAACCGCCCGGCCGGTTTTTTCAAAGCGGATTCTCAGCTTATCCATCGCACCGGCCCCCTTCCATCAGGCCAGCGGCGCCGCAGGCGGAGCACGCCGCGCGGCAGTCCGGTGACAACTGCGCGTGATAAGCCCTGTGCCGCTCACGCAGCAAAATATCCCGGCTGACGCCCATGTCGATCCTGCTCCAGGGCAGAACCTCCTCCTCCCCCCGCTCCCGGGTGGCATAAAATGCCGGGTCCAGGCCGCAGTCTGAAAAAGCGCGCATCCACCGCGGGAATGAAAAATATTCGCTCCAGGCCTCCAGCCTGCCGCCGTTTTTCCACACCGCTTCAATAACCCGTCCCAAGCGCCTGTCCCCCCGGGACAGGGCGGCCTCGATAAAGCTGGTATCCGCGTCGTGCCAGTTGTAGATGACGTTTCTGGCCGTAATCCTGCCGCGCAGAAGCTGAACCCTGCGCTGGTACTCCGCCATCGTGATCTGCGGCTCCCACTGGAACGGGCAGTGGGGCTTGGGGATAAAACATGAGGTGCTCACGGTGATCCGGACGCCCCGGGCCTTATTTGGCGCATACTCGCGCCAGGTATGCAGAACCTTCCCCGCCAGGTCGGCGATCGCCTCAACGTCCTCGTCCGTCTCCGTCGGAAGCCCCAGCATAAAATAAAGCTTGATGCCGTTCCATCCCCCTTCGAAGGCAACCCGGCAGGTATCCAGCAGGTCCTTCTCCGTGACGTTTTTATTGATCACATCGCGAAGCCGCTGAGTTCCCGCCTCCGGAGCAAAGGTCAGGCCGCCCCTGCGCACCTTCTGCAGCCGTCCCACCATATCAACGGAAAAATTATCGGCCCGGAGAGACGGGAGCGAAAGGCTTATGCTGCGCGGCTCGCACCAGTCCAGAAGCCCGTCGCAGACCTCTGTCAGGTGCCTGTAATCGCTGCTGGAAAGGGACAGCAGCGTCGCTTCCTGGCAGCCCGTATTCTCAAGGGATTCAATGCCCTGCCGGATGACCGTCTCCGGGCTTCTCGACCGGATCGGCCTGTATACATACCCCGCCTGGCAAAAGCGGCAGCCGCGTATGCAGCCGCGAAAAAGCTCCAGATTGACCCTGTCGTGCACAATTTCCACAGACGGCACAATAGGATTGGTGGGATAATAAACCGAATCCAAATCAGCCACGATCCGCTTTCTCACCGTTTCGGGTGCGCCGTCAGCCGGAGTAATCGCCGCCAGTGTCCCATCTTCCTTCCAGCCGGGAGAGTACAGGGACGGCACATAAACGCCGCCGAGCTTCGCCGCCTCCCGCAAAAACCTTGGCTTATCCCACCCTTCGTTTCTGGCCGTGCGGAAAAGCCGTAGAAGCTCGCAGTTGACCTCCTCCCCCTCGCCCAGCACCATTAAATCAAAGAAGTCCGCCATCGGCTCAGGATTGCAGCAGCTTGTCCCTCCGGCGAAGACCAGTGGCACAAGGGCTTTCCTGTCCTCGCTGCGCATGGGTATCCCCGCCATGTCCAGCATGTCCAGAACCGTTGGGTAGGCCATCTCATACCCCAGTGAAAACCCGATCACATCAAATTCGGAGACCGGGTCTCCGCTTTCCAGGGCATAAAGCGGAATTCCCACCCTGCGCATCTCTTCCGCCATGTCTCCCCACGGCGCGAACACCCGCTCACACCAGACGCCCGGCATCTCGTTGGTCACGCCGTACAAGATGCGCATGCCGAGATTTGACATGCCGATTTCATAGATATCAGGAAAACAGAACGCCATGCGAAGATCCGCCGATGTCTTGTCCTTGATGATTTCATTGTATTCCCCGCCGGTGTAACGGGCAGGTTTCTGCACCCTTGGCAGTATCCGCTCAAGTCTTTTATCCATATCATTCCCCCGGGTTTTGATTCTTTATTTTACCGCAAACCCACGGGTTTTACAAGGCCGCCTGTGCGATCATCAGCCATATTCCCGCAATAAGCAGCCCCAACCCCATCCCCTTTGCCATCAAAAACAGTCCGCACCCCAGCAAAAGGAAGGATACGGCAAAGCTGATCGCCGCGCAGGCCCGGGGATTGTCCCACAGTATTGCAAGCAGCCTTCCGCCGTCCAGAGGCTGGGTGGGCAGCAGATTGAATACGGAAAGCAGCAGCGAAATCCCGGCGCTTTTCAGAAGAAATGACGATCCCAACGCGTTTCCGGCCGCCGACGCCATCAGCGCGTAAATCATGCCCAATGCCGGGCCGGCCGCCAGGCTGCACAGCTCCTCCATGGGCGTCAGGCTCCCCGCCCCGCAGATCATGGCGCCGGACATGTCCGCCCGAAAGCCTGCAATCCGGCACCCGAAAAAAGATAGCGCCGCCAGGTGACCCGTCTCATGGATTAAGGCCGCCGCCAGCAGCGCCAGAAATGTGACTGTATCGAAAAAAAACCAAAGCGCCGAAAGAAGGAGAACCGCGCCCACGCTGACGGAAACTTCAGTTTTTTGTCTCATGCCATGTAATACTCCGGATTATAATAGACTCCGTTGCACTGAAGCTCAAAATGAAGATGCGGCCCGGTCACCTCTCCCGTATCCCCGACAAGGGCGATTTTATCCCCCATCGCCACCTGCTGTCCCGAAGACACGTAGACGGTGCTGCAATGTGCATAGAGCGTTTTCCATCCGTCCTGGTGATCGATGATGATATAATTGCCATATCCCGCCTCATATCCCTCCAGACTTACGACGCCGTCCCCAAAAGCGTATATGTCGTCGCCGGAATAAGCGGCAAAATCCGTTCCGTAGTGAAACTTGACCGCCTCATGAATCGGATGCCACCTGAACCCGAACCCTGAAGAAGTATAGCTGGGAACCGGGCTGGCGTGGGCAAAGGGCAGATCCGGTATATTGTACGACACGTTTGCCGGCACTTCATAGTCCGCATATTCCGTCTGGGTTTCAAGGAAAGCCGCCACAACTTCGGGGACCGTCTCCTCCGCGGGAATCGTCTCCTCCGCTGCTTCCCCACCTGAAGAATCCTCCGGATTTTCAGCTTCGGCGTCGGGCTTGTCGGTATAATCACCATGAACCGCATCCCTTGGCAGCACACCCGTAAGCTCGCCGCGAAGGTCATTAACCGTAACAGGCTGATAGGACGCGGCCGGCACGGAATCCGCCTCCCGCACTCCGTTCTCCCGTCCGCGAAGGCCCAGCGCCTGGATAAACGCCCCGTCCGAGATTCTTTCTCCAAGGGTCTCCAGCGCCTGTCCGTAGTCATAGTTGCGGTTGACGATTTCCCTGACTCCGCTTCTGAACGCTTCGGTCTGCCCGGGCAGCAGAAGCTTAACCGCCGTCAGAATCATAAACAGCGCCGCGGCAATCATCGTTTTCGAAATTTTAATTACACTAACATTCGTTTTCATGGTAGAATTATATTTACGACCGGACGGGCTTATGCCTTTAAAAGAACTTCTTGACATTCCTGTATTAAATCCTTATAATTAAAAAGCTGTTTCGGGGTGTAGCGCAGATGGTAGCGCGCATGGTTCGGGACCATGAGGCCCGGGGTTCAAGTCCCCGCACTCCGACCATACGGAGTGGAATTATGGGATCTGAGGATTTCATAATTCCACTTCGTTTTTTATTCGGCGATTTTCTCGGGGGTGTAGCTTAACGCTACACCTTTTCGCGTTTCTATAAGAATATCAATCTCCGGGATGTCCTTCCAGTCGGGTACTTCAAATACCCCGATACAATGATAATGCGGTACAACCTGCTGCGTGACTTCGCCATCCACTCGCTCGGCGTGGTAAACGTCGATATGGTCTATAAGCTCCGTTACCATGTGCTGCGTCAATTCCGTGGCGTTGGTATAGCGCCGGACGATCTCCAAAAACATATCGGCGGTATAAAGCTGGCTGGTTTCCTTTTTGAGCTCGGAGCGCAGCACCTTGATCCGCTTGCCTATTTCGCCCTGTTCCTGCTCATAGTTTTTTGACATTCGGGCAAACCGTTCATCACTGAGTTTCCCGGTCAGATTGTCCTCATAAATCCGCTCAAACAGGGTATCAAACTCTTTGTCCCGCGCCGTCAGCTTGTCAAGCTCCCGCCTTTTGTGCGCCCGATCAGTTTCAGCCGCCTGCATGGTATGGCCGATCATGGCCCGCATAAAGTCATCCTCATAGCGGCTGGCAAACTCGGTCAGGCGGTTTATCTCTTGCATGACAACCTGTTCCAGAAAGTCCAAGCGGATATAGTGGGTAGCGTTGCAGTAACCGCGCTTGTTGTTGTAATTCTGGCAGTTGAAATACTTGATGTCGTGATTGCCCTGGTTGAAGTGAAAGCCGAGATTGCCGCCGCAGTCCGCGCATTTAAGCATCCCGGAGAAGATACTGCGCTCCGGCGCTTTTTTGGGTTTCGTTTTCCGAGTGCCGCGCATCTGCTGCACCTTTTCCCATGAGCCCCGGTCAATAATGGCTTCGTGTACGCCCCAAAAGATGGCCCGGTTTTCTTTCTCGTTGACATAGCGCCGCTTGTTTTTGTAGGATTTGGAGTAGGTTTTGAAGTTAATCACATCGCCACAGTATTCCTGCAAGGACAGGATTTTATAGATTGTCGAGCTATTCCAATGGGTGGGCTTTTCTCTGTTCTTTTTGCCGCCCCGGTTGAGCCCCTTGCTTTGCCAATAATTCATCGGCGTGAGTATGCCGTCCTTATCAAGTGCTGTAGCAATTTGACCAATACCCTGCCCCTCCAGTGTCATGCGGAATATCCGGCGCACCGTGGGAGCGGCATCCTCGTCCACAATCCAGCGTTTGGGATCGTCCGGGTCTTTCATGTATCCGTAGGGCGGCGGTGAGAGCGCTCCCCGGAGCCGCCTTTGACCTTATTGCTGATCCGGCGTTTTTTGGATATGTCCTTGGCGTACCACTCGTTCATAATATTACGGAACGGCGCTAATTCGTCCTCGCCCTCAGCGGTGTCAACACCATCGGAAACGGCCACAAGGCGTACATCGTGATCCGGGAAAAACTCTTCCATGTAATAGCCGACTTCCCGGTAATTGCGGCCAAGCCTTGAAAGGTCTTTGACGAATACGGCTCCGATGTTGCCCCGTTCAATTTCTTGTATCATGGCCTGAAAGCCGGGACGCTTCATGGTTGTGCCTGTTACGCCGTCATCGGAGAATACCAACAACTCGGTATATCCTTTTTCTTTGGCAACCTTAGTTAGCAGTTTCTTTTGGGTCTGAATACTGTTGCTATCGCCCTCTTCGCCATCGTCACGGGAGATACGCACCAGCAGGGCGGCGGTTTGATCCTTGTAATATTTTTCATTTGACTGTTTCACGACAGCCTCCTTTCCGACAGTCAAATGAGTAGTTTTCTATACTATAATTATACCTCACCTGACCGCCCACGTTAAGGATGTCGATTGCCGTTAAAGCCGCTCTACATCGGCTTTCATCAGCTTTAAGAGAATATCGAATATCGTTTCACCATGCCCGTTTGGGTAAACAGGCGTGACAATAAAGGTAATGTGTCCTACCCGGTATGTATGGGAATGAGCAATTTGCTCCGTCATATGCGCGCGCTCCTTTAATTGAAATGATAGGTTCCCGCATGTCCGCAGGGGAACGCCAAAGGCCAGCACTATGAAAGTGCTGGCCTTTGGTCTTGCCCTGAGTTCTGGACTGTTTGTCCAGAAGTTAATAGGGGCTATTGCAATAGTGGGCGTCGGCCTCGCCAACGGCCATGATGTCAAAAAGCCATTTGAGCTCATCGGTGACGGCCCTGATCTGCTCCGGCGCAAACTCAAGATTTTCCATTGCACGGATCACATAGCCTCTGCAAGCGTTGTTTGCCCAACGCTCAAAAAGCATAGCGTCAAAAGCTTTCATGCTTTCATTCATTGCAACACCCCCTCATGGATTTCATGGCGGGAACCGCCGCGCCTGTTCTGTTTCGGCCTGTCATTGGACAATTCAATAAGACAGCAATCATCGGCGCGGCCTTCCCGCAGGAATATATATAAACGATACCCGGACGGGCGGCAGCACCGCCCTCATGCAATTTACACCCGCCCCTCGGCGCGTATCAATCGCAAGTGTTGATCTCCGGCACAGGCTCGTCGCCGGACGGGATTGCCACACCCGCCCCGCCGCCGGATGGTGTTCTCGCTCGTACCGCTATGCGGTAGTCGTGGCGCACCCTGCGGCCCGGCTCCTCTGCGTCCTGCACTTATCCGGGTATCGGTTTGAAGTAGAGAGGGAAGAAAAATCCCCCTCTATATACCATGAGATTTAGAAGCCCAAACCGGATGCAGTCAGCAAATATCTTTTCATGGCCTGCAATCCGCGCTTGACCGAAGCTCGGACGGCGCTCTCGTCAACGCCTTCCTCCTCGGAAATCTGCTTATAGCTTTTCCCGAGTATGTAATGCGCGTCGATCCTGCGTCCTTGTACATCGGGCAAGGAGTTGAGCGCCCTGCACAATTCGCAGATCGTCAGGCCATACTCTATCATTGCGTCCATCGACAGGCCGGACGGGAGAGCCGCATTTTCAATGCCATCCCCCGCGTCCAGAGAATACTGCGCCTTGTTGTAGTAGACGCGCCGCCAATAGGCTTTCTCATAACGCTTGTCGGCAAGGAGCGCCTCCGCTACTTCCTCGGAAATCTCAATATATTCGTCCGTGGTGTACCACGGGTAAAAGTCTTTCAGATTGATCGTAGGCATATTTGACCTCCATAATGATTTTTTTGAGAAAAGAAAATCAATATGGAGCGGCGGGGATCGGCAACCGGGACAGCCGCCGCGCACCTCTGGACTGTTTGTCCAGAAGTCCCGCCGGGGCTTGTCCGAAGAATATAGCCAATGGCGCACACCGTTCCCTTCTTTCGAGAGGGAACAATGTCGGTATTAGGTGATAAAATCCCCTCCGCGCAGTCGTTTGAGGGGATCGTATAGTGCAAGCATGTCAGTTATCAGTCAGGTTCATGTCAGCACCCGCGCAGGTTCATGTCAGGATGATCGCAGTTTTTCCGCAACAAAAAAGCAGCCCGATTTTTAATCGGGCTGCTATGGGAAATAGCTATTCATACGGCTATTCGATAACCTATGCTGCGAACAGAATCAATATAGTCTACCGGCTCGGGGTCAATGCGGAGCCTTTGCCGTATTCGGCTCATGTGGCAACGAACGGCGTTAGTGGTGATGTTAGCCGAAACATCATCGCCATAGGCATACAGATAAATTTGCTCGTATGTAAACACCCATCCGGCTTTTGATAAAAGCAGTTGCAGGATTTCAAACTCGCTTTTTGCAAGGGAAACCTCCTTGCCTCGTACAAATACTTTGCGATAGTCTATGAGCATGAAGATTTCCCGGTGCGTCAGGATGCCAAGCGCCTGCTTGTTTTGCATGGGGAGCCGGGAAAGCCGCTCTATAATGTCTTTGTTCTTCGTCAGGCTCTCTATCAGCTTGTCCGGGTCGATGATAAATGTGTCCGCGCCCCGGATAATGCTCTCGGCTATTCTTGTACCGCTATCTTCCTGAGATAAAACTACAAAGGGGATTTGCTCCGTTTCCCGCACGACCTTTATCAATGACATCATATCGGGAAGATCATAGGACGCAATTACAGCAAGATACCGCCGAGCAGAAAGCTTTGCAATTGCGTCGATTGCATTTACCGCCAAATGCAAGAATACGTTGTACTTTACCCATTCTTTTTGTGCCGCGTCAAAATGAGGGCGATCATATCCAACTATCAGTATCCAGTTTCCAATATATCCGCCCTCCTTTCAAAGTCGGATTTGACTAATGCACCTCTGGACAAAACGTCCAGAACCGAGATGTCTTTCTGTTACTTTAGACCATTTTATACCAAGTCATAAAATAACAACTGAATTGCCAGAACAAGAGCTTTTCTATTTCTATCTTTTCATTCCAGATAGAATGAAAGTGCCACCCTATTATGCTTATGATAATGATGGATTACATAAATTATATTTTGTTTTTGAGATTTGGCACTATTAGTCCTGAGTATTGGTGTTAATTCCATACCAATTTGTGTCGGTTGGACTTCCTGAGAACCTTTCACCGTCGGCAACTTCAAGGTATAAAAAGTTGGTTGAGTTTTCAGATATAAACACTAAATCATTACCACTAACTTTAAAATAATTCTCTCTGGCATATTCCTCCGATTGCACATCGTCAGAAATGAGCAAGATATCCCCATCTAATATCCATTTTCCTTTTCCAATGTAACTGCTCAGTACTCCCTCATAATAGTTGAAAGTACCATCATCCTTAATCTGAATTGTAAAGTTACTACCAAAGCCTTCCTTTTCATAAGTGTAAGTTTTGCCAACTATATCACTTGCTTTCGATAAATCATTCTGCCGTTGGGCCGAGGCGCTTAAAATAATTGCTC
This sequence comes from Clostridiales bacterium UBA5446, assembly GCA_002427465.1. Taxonomy (GTDB): domain Bacteria; phylum Bacillota; class Clostridia; order Oscillospirales; family Oscillospiraceae; genus Scatomorpha. The sequence continues at coordinate 9,019 of DIRC01000024.1, forward strand.
CGCACAAAACAGTAATTACTAAAATTCCCGAAACAACAATTGCTCTAATAGAAAATCTCTTATGCTTCATAATAGCTCCTAAACGCTCCTTGAGGGCCTTCTTTTCTTCACACATGGTAGTGGACAAAACTGTTTTAGGCAATCTCTTATCAGATGCAACAGAAATCAGGGTATCTCCATAATGTTGTTTCCCGTCATCATCCAGATTTTTAATAACAGCTTCATCACAAGCAAGCTCACATGCCCGGTCTATTTCGCGGCGCACAAAATATACAATCGGGTTAAACCAATGGATATGGACAGCAAACGCCGTAATCCATTTTACAATTATATCGTGCCGCCGTAGGTGCGTAAGCTCATGGATCAGGATATTGTAGAGCTGTACATCTGAATACTCAATGTCAGGCAAATATATCGTCGGCCTGATTATTCCAACAAGCATCGGCGTAGGAGCATAGCCATTCCTAAAAAGGTTCGGCATCCGTTCCCCCTGCACAAGCATACGGAGTATAGCCGTTTCACTTTCGTGTGCAGGAAGTCGCCTACGCCGCAACTTATAGATATATACCAAGTAGCTAAAAATGGCTATCAAAAATGTGGTAATGCCACAGACAATTGGAGTAGTAAGCAGCGTACTATTCATCCACCATTTACTATCTTGAAAAATAATATCAACCTGCTCCTCCGCTTCTAAGTCATCAAAGGGCAAATTATATTGTGTTTTCGCTCTCTCTTCATACCACTCTTGAGTAGTCTTTACATTATCGTCAATTATTTCTTTGACAGAAGTCATTGGTGTATTTACAGGCACAGAAATAAAGGCTGAGAATGGAACTAGCAGCGCAACTAAAACCAATACTCACAAGTAATATTGTGCTGTTTTTGGTACTCTGTTTTTGATAAATGGCTTTAATGCAAAAACGAGCAGAGCGACTACGCCGCCGGTTATCGACATAACCAAAACTGTACGAACTATCTCACGAACAATTTCCCAATCCGTCATTCCTTGCTACCCCCCATCTTGAAAAATTCTTTCAACTCATCGATATCATCCTCACTTAATTGTCCCCGATTGCATAGTGCGGCAACAAATTTTTTCGCACTTCCACCGTACAACTTATCAAGCATATTCTTTTCTTCTGCTTGAATGTACTCAGCCTCGGAAATATTCGGCGTGTAGTATATCACGTTCTGCTTCTGCGACGTAATAACGCCCTTATCAGCAAGACGGCGTATCAGTGTGTTAATGGTGGATTTTTCCCAATCCGTTGTATTTTGAAGCTCAATGCGAATATCGGAAAATGGCACGGGCTTACCCTCGCGCCAGAGAATACGCATTACTTCAAGCTCTGCATTGGAGATTTTATCGGCTAACCTCATTATTAAGCCCTCCGTATTACATTTGTGGTATATTTATATATTACGCTTGTAACACGCGCTTGTCAACTCTATGTTTATCACCATTTCCGGGGTTCCGCAAAGCGGCAAGCAATTCCACTGTGGCCACAGTGGAGATTTTTCGTGCCGAAAAATTGCTTATTGGGGAGCCTCCCCAAACCCGGCCACCTCTGGACATTTTGTCCAGAGGTAATTGTTGCGTCATGCAGCTAACGCAGCATTTCCTTATTCTTCTCCGGCTCGGTGAGCCCGAGCAGGCGATCAATATTTCCCTTTGCGGCAACAACATCCCGCATCTCCTTTTTTACGGCCCGGTATTCCTGATAAGCGGCTTTTTTTCGTGCCGTGAGTTCCCGGCCCTCCGTTTTCAGCGCGTCCATTTTGGGGAGCCGCTGGCCGTCCAGCAGGCGGCGAAAGGTGGCCTGTGCCGCCCGGTACAGGGCAAGCTCGCCCTCATGATCGGCCAGATACGCCTTGCTGTACCCTGCCGCCTTGTAGCCGTCGAACACGGCGCGGGTTTTGGCGTAGTCCACCGATGCGGCTTTTAGTTCAGTATTGACTGATAGAGCGGCCTCAACTTCGCGGAGCTCCCCGGACAGCGCATGGAAACGGTCACTGGCATGTATTGCCCTTTTTTCAAGCTGTGCGTATTCCAGCAGGTTATTTTCCTGCAAAAATTGAAGTGTCGCGGCCATTTGCTTTAGATTGTATACAGTGGCCCAATTTTCATAGGCGGGGCCTTTGCCCTCTTGCATTTTGGTCTGAATGTCCACAAGCAAATTGATACCGCCGCCCAGTGATCCTGTGGAGCCCGCAGACGGTCTGCCCCGACCATCGGGGAGCGGTGCGCGTCCTTCGATGATGGCCCGGAGCGCCTCCGGCCCGTAGTCCTCACCAAGCGTATCCGAGCGCAGCCGGGTAAACTTTTCCTGCCCATAGGCAGGAGCGCGGAAACTGATTGCACCGCCGCGCCCGTGTTTGACCTCAAAGCCCGCCGCCGTCATCATGTGCAGAAACGCATCGAAGCTCTCCGGCTTTTCAGCAAGGCAAGCGTCGATCTGATCCTTTAGGCGCTGCTGAAACGTAGGCTCCTTGCCGCTGCGATCATCCTGCCATTGGCCGTAGTGTTTGTATTTGCCCTTGCTGTGCTGTTTGGGGTTCTTGACGATAGACAGGTCATGCTCTAAGCATACCCGGTCGGAGAGCCGACGGACGGCAAAGGTAGAACCCCAAAAATTGTGGTACTTTCGGGAACGGTCTTGGGCCGTGGAATTATAATAAATGTGATTATGTGTATGCTCCTTATCGGTATGGGTTACGACAAAAAATTGATATTTGCCCTTTGTCCAGCGCATGGCGGTTTCGTAGCCAATGCGGTTGGCCTCCTCCGGCGTGACCTCCCCATAGGGAAACGCCTGGCGGATTTGATAAAACAAATTGCCGTCATCGGCCCTGCAGCCCGTTTCTACCTCGTACTGATTTTTGACGAGCAGAAACTCCAGATCGGCAGTTTCGGGATCGCACAAATAGGCCGATACCGCTCCGCATTTTTGCGGGTTAAGCCCATAATCAAAGCGATCCCGCATGGTCTGCTGCGCGGTCATATATGGGCTTGTTTTATAGGGTCGCAAATAGGTTGTCGCCATGTGCCGCGCCTCCTTCCCGGCATAACGAAAAAGGCGGCTGTTGCCAGCCGCCCCATTTCGATCAATACATTATGTTGCAATAAATAGCTTGAGGGAATCGTTGAGATCGGCCAGCCTATCCGCGATCCATTCCGCGATGGTCGGCAGGATAAATAATACAAAGGCGATGATCAATAACGGCAGTAAATCAGAATAACTCCCTTGTATCATTGATCCAATAATACTAATAAATGCGATAATGAACGATGCCGAGTAAAACACCCACGCGGACAGAAACAGGATGAACGCGAACACGGCCCCCATAATCGTGAGCACCGCCACAAACGGCAGAGCAAGTATTTTCAATATTATACGCATGGACTCAGCCCCTTTCAGATATACAGAATTGGTCTATATGTATATTGTAACTCCGCATGTTGCGGCAAACAAGGATGTCGATCTTCTGGACATTTTGTCCAGAGGTTGTGGTGCTTTGGCTTTATCACGATTTTTTTGTGTGGTATAATGAATAAAATATATCGTCAACATAGATGCAAAATTGCTTATTAACCAGAAGAGGAAGAACTATGATTATTGAACAAGTCCACAATAAAGCAAAAGTATTTGTTATGGATCAATTGAAAAAATTGAATTATCCAGCAGGACATCCATTCAATGATTATCCTAACACCCCGGAAGCAATGGCTTTAGAGTTGATTATACTGATTGAAGCTTTTACCCATAAACATAATATAGTAATAAATCTTCTCAAAAAGTGTAAGGGCATTGAAAAAAACAAATTTTCCTATGTGAAATATAATCAAGGAATAAGTGAAGCCATGTGGCTCTACTACTTATATTGGGGATTGATTAATTCAGATGCGATTGATATCCTCGTTGATGTGTTTGATGAAAATATGCCTATCTTTGATAACCAGAAAAAGTTTGAGTTTTCCTTTTTGTTGTCTGGCTTTGCAGATTGTTTGATAGCATCCGAAGTAAAGGCTATAACATGTGATCCATTTGAGAAAGAGGAACAATTAAGATGTATTGACGGGGAAAAACTAATCAAACCACTATTTCCTAATTTGCGTGATAGCAGCGTATTACGCAACCAAAACGAATGTACTGTTCTTGAGGCCAGCACCTATTACTATCAAGTGGAATCAAATGTAAAGAAAATAATCAATAAGTGCAGGGGCAATAACATTTCCGGCCACAACGTTTTTAGCGTAGGGGCAATTTTTATTAATGCATCGACTTCTTTTGAAGAGTTCTATTCCTACTTATTCCACGAAAAATATGGGATTTACACAAAGCTATTGGCAAGCACATTAGACGCATTAGTGTTTGTTTCTTTAGACGCAAAGAATGATCTGATGCTAAATAACATTTATGAGATGGGCTATGTTCAAACCATATTGCTAAAACCAACGGAAAAAAATAAGCGTCTTTGCAAGATGTTTCGTCTGGATAATTATATTGCATTGGGAACAAAGGTTGACAAGGAGATATATGAAAAAGGACAAGAAGAATATGGCTATTATAAAATGCTTCGAAGAGAAGGCTTTGTTAATATAATACCCGCAGACGCAACGGAAAAAGAAATTCAAGAATACTTGCAGTATTTGAAAAGTAGCAACATTCGCTCGCATTAACAAAGCGGGGAGCGGCTTTTGCCACTCCCCATTTTCACATCTTCACGATTGCCGCAAGCTGGCCCAAAAGCTCAGAAAGAGGTTTCCACAGGGCGGCATAATCTTTTTGCAGGCCCTTGATCTCATGTTCATAAATTCCGTATGAATTAGCATGTATGGCAATCTGATTTAAGTTGTTGGAGCACCGCCGTTGCAGGGAAACGAGCTCCTTAACAGGTGAAAGATCGATATGGAGCACATATCCGCCCAGCGCCATTTTCCGCATATACGCGCCAGCGTTACGAATACCCGCCTCGGCCATGCGCTCCCGTATCAATTCAAGCTCCTCCGCCGTCACCATGACATGCAGATGAATGTCGCGTTTTCGTTTGGGGGAGTTCACCTGTCCTCCCGTTCCCGTCTGCGTTTCTTCTTGGGCGGGGGAATTACCCGGTCTTTGGACTTGCGCTCCGGCTCGGGCAGGGGCGCGGGCATGTTGTTGAGAATCCCGTCAATATGGGAATAGTCCTGCTCCATATGGAGCTCGGCGTTTTTCAAATAATTGTCTTTGTCGTTCATGCAAAAATACCTCCTAAAAAATAACTGTTTTTACTACCGGGAATGTTCGTCTTTGGTCGCTTTCCGCGTAAACGGTTGAAGCTGATATGGGGTCACGCCGTTTTCCGGCTTAATGAAGCTTATATATCCGGCTGAATGGATTGCGTTTTTAGTGAGTTGCCGCTGCCATGCGCTCTGGCTCGGAGCCCACTTGAATCCATGCTTTTTCAATTCCTGCCGCTGCTCCGGGGTCGGCTTATCATCAAAGAACAGTTGCAAGCGGTTTTCGGCTTCGTTGGCCTCGGCCCTGCCGCCCTCAAACGACCACCCGGTATACTCGGACTTGTTTTTCAGATCGTCAATGCGCTGCTGCACCCTGCGAATATTTGCATTATTATTTGACAAGTGATAGGCCGGAAACGGTACGGCATCCTTACGCCAATCGCGGGACATAGACGCATTGATCTGTCCAATTTGATCCGCCGTCAATTCCGGACAGCCCTCCAGCGTTTTATGCTTACGGAAATAAGCATTGACCGCCTTCATAAAGCCCTGCTCCTCTTTCATCCCGTCCAGCTTGTTTTCCAGCTTATCCACGGCAAGCGTATCATCCGCGCTGATCCCGCCCATGCCGGTGGATCGTATTTTGTCCAAATAGCCCTTGATGTGCATATATTCACCCATGTTCCTATCCCGAGCCGCGTTTTGCTTTTCCTTTTTGCGCACAGGGAAATTAGCAGGGCCAGCAATCAACACTGACGGAACACGCGCATCAATGGCATTGCGCTCGTTGAGGTTCTCGGCCAGCTTACGCGCATAGAGGTCGAGCAGACGATCAATTCTTTCGTGGTACATCGGGTCAACATGCGATTTCTGCTGCTCTCCGAATTCATATGCCTGATCCACCATTGCCCGGTATTCAGCCGTTGCGGAGCCGGGGGCATAATTATAAAAGCTGTTGAGTTCCTTCGCCCGCCGCGCCGCATCTTCGTTTATATCGTAATAGGCCAATAAGCTATATTCCTCCTTTGCAAAATGAAACTACGGGCCAAAGGCCCGCAGCTTCATCTGTTTTTATTTGCATCTTTTTTCGGCACAGGCTGGGAAGAATGGTCTTGCCCGGCGGCGCGTTCCGCACCCTCGGCAAGCTGGGCGGCAATGGAGGGCCTTTGCCGGTCTGGATTGCTCTGCGCCGCCCGGAGCTCGTAATCGTCAAGCTGCTTTTCGGTCAGCGGCGTGGAATAGGTTAAAATCCCCCATGCCCGAAACGCCCCGCCCTCCACCGGCATACGTTTGTCAAAGCTCACTATCGTCAGAGGCTCTCTGCCGATTTTGGGGAATGTGCCAATGTCAATAGGCTGTTGTGTTGAAAAATAGCTGTATAGCTCCATTTCGGGGAATGTAGAACGCGCCGCAACGCCGTACTGCGTCTGATGGTCTGCAACGCGCTGCACCAAATCCCGTTTTGCTGCGCTCTCCTCGGTGGTATAGTGGCCCCAATAATAATCACGCTTGCCGTTTTCCTCGGTAAGCTGCCATGTGACAAAGGGCTGCGGCGCGTTTGGGTTTTCCGCGAGGGCAAAGCCGCGGTTGTTCGTAAAGATTATGGACTCCTTGATTTCATAGCCGTGTACCATTTCTTTTTCTCTGCTCATAAGCTGTTCACTTCCTTATATGTTCGATTTTCCTATGTAAAAGGTGTTACATATCGACAGCCCCCCAAAACGGCCCCGCAAAGCCGCATGGATGGGGGCCTTTTGGGGGAGCAAATCGAACATTACACCCCTTTGCTGCCGCCGCGCTTTTCCCGCATCCGTTCGCGAGCCTTGCAGCGATCCGCCTCGCGCTGGCAGGCCGGAGAGCAATAAGCCCGCTTTCCCTGCTGGATAAAAGGATTGCCGCACACGGAACAAGAGCAGGTGTCCGGCGCGGCGCGGCCCAAAAGGGCCGCCTCCAGCGCCGGGTCGGCGGGCAGCACCGCATCACGAAAATATTTGCAGTATGCGCCCGTCCACCACTTATTCAGCATGTAGCACTCACAATCCAGCGGTAGACATCCATATTTATTAAGGCGGCGGCTCACAGTCAGCAGAGCACGTTTCTGACGGTTATGGGGTATCTGCTTGAGCCGGACGCGGTAAATTGCAACGATGTTGCACTGAACTATGCGCCGCTGTTTCATATCGGCGGGCTGTTTACAATGTTGAAAATTCTTTCCGCTGGCGCCACATTTTATTTGCTGTCCAGCTTTGACTCGGAGCGAATTATAAAGGTCATCACCGAAGAACGCGTTACCCAAATGGCACTGATCCCGCCTACCATTATTGACCGGTTCAGAGAGGCGCGAGGCAGAAACGATATTGACCTTTCATCGCTGCGACTGCTGTTAATGGCGGGCGGCTACAGTGACGAGGCCACTGCGGAAAAAGCCTTTGAACTCATGCCCGATGTACTCTTTATGAATGCATATGGACATTCTGAAAATGCCATACATTTTTCAAATGTATTCAATCGCGAGCAATATTACGCAGACAAGAGTATTATCGGCTCCGTTGGAATCCCCCAGGCTCTCTATGAAGCAAAAATTGTCAAGGACGACGGAACCGAGGCAGCGTGCGGAGAATGCGGAGAGGTCTACGGTCGAAGTGTCGCGATGATGGCCGGTTATAAGGGCAGAACAGATTCATTCACACCGGACGGCTGGTTTGCCACAGGTGATGTCATGCGTCGTGATGCTAACGGGAATTACTATTTTCTCTCGCGTAGCAAAGATATGATAAAAAGCGGCGGTGAGAACATCTATGCCAGCGAGGTCGAAAATGCTATTACGCTGGATAGTGACGGTGTTGCAGAATGTGCGGTTATCGGCCTGCCAGACAGGGAATGGGGCGAAATTGTGACGGCGGCGGTCGTGCTCCGCCCGGGCGTTCAGATGACTGAGGACGATGTTATAAACCACTGCAAAACGACCATCGCGAGTTACAAAAAGCCGAAGAAGGTTTTCTTTCTTCCAGAGCTTCCCCTCAGCGGCGTGGGAAAGGTGCAAAAATATGTCCTGCGCGAAATGCTGATGCAAATGTAGGATATTTAGAAGCTAGCTTGAAGCTACGGACAGAATCTGAAGGCGAAGTTGAACGTTTAAATTAGTATTTTAGGAGGTTTTTTCATGAAATTAACAGATGTTTTGTTTGAAATAAGAGATGGCGTAGGCTACATTACCCTTAATCGGCCGAAAAAAATGAATCCCATAAGCATCTCAGTCGTCCATGAACTGCTTCAATGCGTGGAAGCTTGTGAGTCTCCGGATGTGCGCGCGGTTGTCTTTCGCGGAGCGGGCGGCAATTTCTCCGGCGGCGGCGATATTTCAACGATGAAAGATAGTATAGGCGCAGAAACATCCACCGCGTACGAGGATGCCCGCCTGATTGGCACATTGCCAATTAAAATCCGCCAGCTGCGCAAACCGACCATCGCCTGGGTCGAAGGCGCTGTCGCCGGTGGCGGTATGGGAATAATAATGGCTTGTGACTTCATCTATGCTCAGGAAGAGAGCAAAATGGTCTTCGCGTTTGTCAACGTAGGCCTTGTTCCTGATACCGGTGCGGCTTATACGGTGACTCGTACGCTCGGCTATGTCAGGGCCACCGAGCTCTTTATGAGCGGCCGCGCTTTTTCAGGAAAAGAAGCGTTTGAAATGGGTCTCATCACGAAGGCTGTTCCGGCGGCCGAACTGGAAGAGGTCGTCACGAAGCAGATTAGGAAGCTGGCGAACGGACCGACCACAACTTACGGCAACATCAAGGAAATGATCAACAGGGCGATTCTTGCCAACATGGAGGGAGACGGTCTGGACGCAGAGGCTGAGTTGCAGGAAGCTTGCATGAAGACCAGTGATTTTCGTGAGAGCGTAATGGCTTTCCTCGAAAAACGTAAGCCTATACTGACCGGCAAATAAAAAGGACACCAACGACATCCTCGAGGACCTCGGCTTTACCTCCGAAGACGTTGCAAAGCTCGGCGAGGCGGGCGCGGTTCGTCAGGGCGAGATTCTGGATAAATAGCAAAAGCGTGAGAAAGCGGTTTTGAGGCATGCGGGAACTCGCTTCCCGCATGCCGTTTAAAGGAGTATAGTTTTATGGGACATTATAATGAGCTTTCCGCGCAGCTGGCGCGGGAGATAGAGGCCATCGTGGACGAGGGTCGGTTTTATATAAGAGAGAGTATGAAGCCGGATTTCTCGCACGACGAGAAGGCGATGTACGGCACGGCGGCGCCGGAGGCGGCGGTGGAGGTCGCCTCCGCCGAGGAAATTGCCGCAATAATGAGGCTGTGCAACGACGCGGGCGTGCCTATAACCGTGCGCGGCGCGGGCACGGGCCTGTGCGGCGGCAGCGTCGCCATGAGCGGCGGGCTTGTGCTCAGCATGGCGAAAATGAACAAAATTATTGCGCTGGATGAGGACAATCTCACGATCACCGTCGAGCCGGGCGTCACCCTGCAGGAGGTCATGGACGCCGCCGCCGAGAAGGGGCTCTGCTACCCGCCGGACCCCGGCGAAAAGACGGCTAGCATCGGTGGAAACCTTAACACCAACGCGGGCGGCCCGCGCGCGATGAGGTTCGGCGCCACGCGCGATTACGTGCTCGCCGCGACGGCGGTGCTGCCGACCGGCGAAATAATAAAGCTCGGCGCGCCGGTGGTAAAGAGCAGCAACGGACTGAACCTTTTGCAGCTCGTCATCGGCTCGGAGGGCACGCTTGCAGTCGTCACGGAGCTGACGCTGAAGCTGATACCCGCGAAGAAATATGACATCAGCTTTCTGATGCCGTATGAGAGCGTGGCGGAGGCGATGAGCGCCGCGATAGTGCTGAAAAAAGCCAGCCTCGACCCCGTGGGGCTTGAGCTTGTTGCGCGTGAGTTCATCGAGTTTTCGGCGAGCTTTACGGGTGAGCACACGCTGCCCGAGGACGGAGAGGCGACCCTGATCGTCACCTTCGAGGCGAATACGGAGGACGCGCTCGACATGCTCATGGAGCAGTTCGCGGAGCTCGCCGAGGAGACCGGGCCGCTGGACATTTTGGTGGTGGATACACCGACGCTCAAAAGGAGCATCTGGGCGGCGCATGCGGCGCTCAACACATCTATAGAATCAGGTGTAAAGCGCTTTGACGAGAGCGATGTCGTGCTGCCGATGACGAAGGTCGCGGAATATATCGAGGCGGTTAGCGAGCTTGCCTCTGCGATGGGCCTTACGATGCAGGTGTACGGACACGCAGGCGACGGCAGTCTGCACATCTTTGTGTACAACGATGAGCTGGAGGCCGAGTCTTTCGCCTCCAAGTCTGCGGCATTCATGACCGACAGCTACGCAAAATGCACGGAGCTGGGCGGAGTTGTCTCCGGGGAGCACGGCATCGGACACGGCAAGAAGGCGTACCTCGAGGCCGCGCTGGGCGAGGATGTCATGGGCCTCATGCGCCGCGTCAAGGCCGCGTTTGACCCGAAGGAGATACTCAATCCCGGAAAGGTGGTATAGCTGAAATACTCAAGATTCCAGCGTGCGTGAAGCAGGTGCCGGATGTGGGCCAGATGTGGATGGATCCGGCGACTGGGAAGATAATCCGCGAGGGCGTCCCGGCGATACACAACCCGCTGGACGGCAACGCCTTAGCGGCGGCGCTGAGTGTCAAGGAGCAGTACGGCGGAGAGATCACGCTGATAACCATGGGGCTTTGCGCAGCAAATACGCCATCAGCGATACGCGTATTGTAGCAAGGTGGGTAAAGAAATATAATGGTCATGAAGATTTCGGGCAGCCATGCGCTGGAGGTAGATTTAACATGACCAAGGGGAGAAAAACGACACGGGATGAGCATATAGAGATTGTCAGTCACTGTATAGCTAACAGCAAAAATTATTGTGAAACAATCGAACGGTACGGTGTGCCGTATCAGCAAATTTACTCATGGGTAAGGAAATACGAAGCATGCGGAGTAGATACGCTTTTAGACCGCCGTGGAATGCGCAAGGACAAGGCCTCCATGAGTGAGGTAGAGAAACTACATGCGCAGTTGAAGCTCGCAGAGGCAGAGAATCTGCGCTTACAGATGGAGAACGAACTATTAAAAATTGGAGGCGCTAGAAAGGTGGATAGACGAGGGCTAAGTTTGGTGCGTCTTGAAAACAAATATTTAGCGATGGAGAGCCTGCACGAAAAGAAGAAATATCCCATCACCACACTCTGCGACACTCTGGAACTTAATCGCTCATCCTATTACAAATGGCTCAGCCGTGATGCCGATACGCAGGAGGCTATTGTGGTGTTTGCGGGTTCAACTCTAATGTAGCCGATACAATACCATTTTCACAGTTGTACCAAAAATACCCGTCATGTTT
>DIRC01000041.1 GCA_002427465.1 Clostridiales bacterium UBA5446
GGACCTACAGGACCCCCAGGATGCATTGGGCCCACAGGACCTGCCGGACCCGCAGGCGGCATAGGGCATACAGGACCCGCCGGGCCCGCAGGCGGCATAGGACGCACCGGCCCTGCCGGACCCGCGGGCGGCATCGGACCCGCAGGTGGCATTGGACCCACAGGACCCTCCGGGCCCGCAGGCGGCATAGGACGCACCGGCCCTGCCGGACCCGCAGGCGGCATTGGACCCACAGGACCTGCCGGGCCCGCAGGCGGCATTGGACCCACAGGACCCGCCGGACCCGCAGGCGGCATTGGACCCACAGGACCCGCCGGGCCCGCAGGCGGCATTGGACCCACAGGACCCGCCGGACCTGGCAGTACAACCGTTTATCTGGCAACTGATCAGTCGATTGGCAATGGCGGATGGATTGGCCTCGGAACTTCTTCATCCCGGCCGCAGTTTTCCAGAAGCACTATTACGCTGCCGGCAAACGCAACTATCGTTGGTTTGATGTTGAACATTCGGGATAACACCCTGCCAGCCGATTCGTTTGCAACGGCTACCATTTTCACAAGCCCCTGCGCATTTACCACCCCTGTCAGTACCGGAATCTCCGCAACCGTCTCAGGGCCGAACACATCCGAAACTCCCAACTGTACAGCAACAGGCTCCGGGAACGTTGCCGTGCCGCAAGGATCGCTTGTGTCCGTGCAGCTTACTACAAGCTCCGGAGTCGGCGCATTTAACAATGGAGTCGCCGTTACCATCGTACTTACCTTGCCTTAAAGATAGTATCATTGCACCAAAATGGGCAAAGGTAACAATCCGTATTCACTTTGTTCCTCAATAAACGGTCGTACATTATTCCGTAACAGGCAGAAAAAACATTTAATGGCGTTCCTAATAAAAGGAACGCCATTTTCATTTCCGGCCGGGGTAAGGCGCCGGAAAACCCGGGAGCCACTTAGCCCCCACGCTATTAATATTTTACTCTCGGCCTATAGTATTCAAATATGACCGCGTCGTTTTTCTTTTCGCTCGCCCAATCCCGTGAAACCCAAGCCACCTTCATTGCGCCCATTCTCTCGCAAAACCGCACAAGAAGCGGCTTGCGGCCAAGCCCATAAGAAATGAAGTGGGGCCGCGTGATAAAGTTTGTCAGCAGGTTCCCCACCAAAAACGCGTTCAGCCTGCTGGTATCCTTCACCATCTCAGCCGGGTCGTAGGCAAGCTGCCCCCGCAGAATCTCCGGCGCGTGGCGGCGGAACCAGAATACGATCCCGGGATCAAAACTCTCGACGCAGTATCTGCCGCCGTAACGCTTCATAAGCGCGTATGTTTTCCTGCACATTTCCCGGTCCCGCGGCCCGCGCTTCAGCTCGATGATCACGGGACAATGTGTCCCCAAAACCTCCAGGGCTTCCGAAAGCAGAGGAATGCCATACTCGGTGCCGGCAATCCTAAGTTTACATAACTCTGACCACGTCATGTCTTCCACCCGGCTGTCAACGCCGCACAGCCGCTTTGTATTGTCGTCGTGGAACACGATCAGCTCTCCGTCGCGGGTAATATGCACATCCAGCTCAACCCCGTAACCAATACGGGCGGCGGCTTCAAAGGCCGGCAGTGAGTTTTCCGGTATGCTCCTGTCTATCCTATGAAGCCCCCGGTGGGCGTAATTGCGGCCGATGAATGGCGCGCGTTTTTCCTTTGGGGTTCTGCCGGGCGCCACCAGGAACGCCAGAAATCCCGCCGCCGTCAGCGCCGTTCCGGCTGACCAGAGACAATATTTCAGAGTTTTTCTATCCACTTTTGAAAGCACCTCCGATTTGGTTATATTTTACCGCAAAGCGCTATTATAGTCAAATTAATGTTGAATTAAAGATAAAAGTAGTATAGACTTTATTCGACGGGTCTATTGTGAGTTAAGAGAGTGATGGCATGAAGCTGAATTATAAACGAACCTTCTTCGTCGGATTCGCATTTTTTTTGATATCTGCTTTCTGGCAGTCGTATGATACGATCATACCCAAAATCCTCACGGATAAATTCGGAATGTCCCATAGCTGGTCAGGAGCGATCATGGGCCTGGACAATATTCTGGCCCTGTTCATGCTTCCGCTCTTCGGCGTTCTTTCCGATAGATGCCATAGCCGCCGCGGCCGGCGCACGCCGTTTATCATTTTCGGCACGATTATTTCCGCCTGTCTTCTTATGCTCCTGTCCTTTGCCGACGGTATGCAGCACAAAAACATATCCGCAGCGGCCCCGGACAACCCCGCGGCCCAGGAAATTCTTTACGACGCCGGACTTAGCATCACTACGCCGGACGGCAAAACCCTGACCATTCAAGACGAATTTACCCGGGACGCGTTCGCCGCCATTCCCATGACGGCGGAGGACGGCAGCCCTAATCCGGATTACGCAAACTACATCGTTCCGGCGCGCCAGGCATATGCGGCCGCAGCTACCGCCGCGGACAAGACCCCCCTGATCGTCTTTATGACCATCCTGTTTCTCATTCTTCTCGCCATGTCCACCTTCAGAAGCCCCGCGGTGGCCCTCATGCCGGATGTGACGATAAAACCCCTGCGCAGCAAGGCAAACGCGATCATTAACCTGATGGGCGCGGCGGGCGGAATCATCGTGCTTCTCTTGGGCACGGTGCTGGGCACGGGCCGTGCAATCAACGCCCTCATGGATTATAAGCTGTTTTTTGCCTGCATTGCCGGCCTGATGCTTCTTTCCCTGGCAATTTTTCTCTGGAAGGTTAAGGAGCCGAAGCTCGTTCAGGAAATGCATGAGGAAAGCCGAAAGCTTGGTATCGAAAAAGAGGAGGACGACGGCTCCGGAACCCGCCGCCTGTCCAAAGAGGAGCGGCTTTCGCTCATCCTTATCCTGGCCTCCGTGGTTTTTTGGTTTTTCGGCTATAACGCGGTGACCAGCAAGTATTCCGTATATGCCAGCAGCGTCCTCAACCTGGACTACAACACCACGCTTACCATCGCAACGGGAGCCGCAATTTTGTCCTACATACCCGTCGGGGCGGTCGCTTCGAAAATCGGCCGGAAGAAGACGATCATGGCCGGCATCGTCATCCTTGGCTCGGCGTTCCTGTTCGCCTCGTTTATCCGCGCGGGCAGCTCCGCCCTCGTCATGAACATTCTCTTCACCGCCGCCGGCATCGGATGGGCGACGATAAACGTGAACAGCTATCCCATGGTGGTCGAGCTGTCCCGAGGCGGCGAGGTGGGTAAATACACCGGTTTCTATTATACCGCCAGCATGGCCTCCCAAACCCTGACCCCCATAGTCTCGGGAATATTAATGGATAAGGCCGGCATGACCGCGCTGTTTCCCTACGGCTGCATCTTTGTATTGCTCTCCCTGGTCACGATGCTGTTCGTCAAACACGGCGATAACAGGCCGGCGCCCTCCGGCTCGAAGCTTGAAGCCCTTGGCGCAAACGACTGAAAAACCAGGCCCTTTTAAGGGCCTGGTTTTATATTAAGATCGCCATGCAGGCGTCTTTTCCAAAAAGCGCCTCCGTTTGCGCCTTGTATTCCGCAAACCGCGCTTCGGGCATAAGCGCCTGAACACATCCGGCAAAGCCGCCGCCGTGGACACGCCAGGCCCCTGCGCCACTGAGCAGCCGCGCGGAAAGCGCAAGGCCTTTTTCCAGCGCGTCGCTTCCCCCGGCTGTCCGGATGTTTTGAAGCTGTGTCTCGGAAGACCGCCCGGATTCGTTCATAAGGCGCAGATATTCCACCGCGTCCCGCCGGAGCAGGGCATCACGCATTTTCGGAACGCGGGCGTTTTCATCAAAAAAGTGCGCGGCCCTGAATTCCTCCCGCTCACGCCCCGGAAGATGGGGCGCCTCAAAAAACATAGACGGATCAACCTCGGCAAGACACCCGCAGCCGAAATGCCCCGCGATAAATTCCATATCCTCGGTAATCTGCGCATAGGCGGAGGTCAGGTTTTCGTGACTGCCTCCCGTATCAAGAAGGCAGAGCACAAGACCCATCGCGCCAAAATCACAGGTTACAGGCGCTGTCTTGCCGGTCATAAAGTCGATATAGACCGGCTTTCCCAGCGCGCAGACCAACCGATCCATAAAGCCGCTGGGCTTGCCGAAATACCGGTTTTCCGCCACCCGGCCGGCCCCGGCGATCTCCGCGGCGGAAATCGAGCCGCCGTTGTACAGCCCGTTGAGAATCTTCCCGATCAGCACGGAAAAAGCCGCCGATGAGGACAGCCCCCCGCCCGGCCTGAGGGCGGAGACCAGCGACGCGTCGAACCCGCCGATCCTGGCCCCGGCGTCGTCCATAGCTCCGGCAACGCCTCTGACCAGAGCCGCCGCACTCCCTTTTTCCGCTTCCTTCGGCTCCAGATCGAAGATGTCGATTTCAATGACGCCGTATCCTTCCGAAACAATCCGAATCATGCCGTCCAGATTCGGCTCGACCTGCGCTGTTATTCCCCTGTCCGCGGCGGCGGCAAGAACGCGTCCTTTCTGATGATCCGTGTGGTTTCCGGCAAGCTCGATCCTACCGGGGGCAAAATATTGCTCTCTCATGGCATTTTCTCTCTTTCGCCGGTTTTCCTTATTTAAACCTTAACACCGATATATGACGAAAATATGACGTAACCCGTCGTTTTGCAAAAAAAATAACAAGTGCCGGAGCGTTGCATTCATGCCGCCCGTCGGCTATAATCAATTTAAATCAAGCAAATGCTTTTTTGGAGGCTCAACATGAGAAAACATTCTGGACTCAATTATACTATGCTCTGCGACTTTTATGAGCTGACCATGGGCAACGGATACTTGAAAGCCGGCATTGGGGACCGGATAACCTATTTCGACCTTTTTTTCCGCACGATTCCGGATAACGGCGGATATGCCGTCGCCGCCGGATTGGAGCAGGCCATTGATTATATTGAAAACCTGCATTTTACGGAAGAAGACATCGCATACCTCCGGGGACGCGGCCTCTTTTGCGAGGAATTTCTGAACTATCTCAGAAACTTCCGGTTCACGGGCGATATCTGGTCGGTGCCTGAAGGCACCCCCGTTTTTCCGCGGGAGCCGATACTGATCGTTCGCGCGCCGGCCATTCAGGCCCAACTGATTGAGACCTTCCTGCTCCTGACCATTAATCATCAGACACTTATCGCCACAAAAGCCAGCCGCATCAGCCGCGTGGCCGATGGGCGGGCCGTGCTGGAATTCGGCTCCCGCCGCGCCCAGGGCGCCGATGCAGCCATTCTTGGCGCGAGGGCCGCGTATATTGGCGGATGCCTCGGTACGGCCTGCACTATTTCAGACCAGCTCTACGGCGTGAACGCCGCGGGCACGATGGCCCATTCCTGGGTACAGATGTTCCCCTCCCAGTACGAAGCCTTCAGGACTTACTGCGAGGTCTATCCGAACAACGTCGTTCTCCTTGTGGATACCTACGATACGCTGAGATCCGGCATTCCCGACGCTATTCGGGCCTTTAATGACGTGCTGAAGCCCAAGGGGATCAAAAAATGCGGGATACGCCTTGATTCCGGCGATCTGACTTACCTGACCAAGCGCGCCCGGGCAATGCTGGACGAAGCGGGTTGGACGGAATGCCGGATTACCTGCTCCAACTCCCTTGACGAATATCTGATTAAGGACCTGCTGCAGCAGGGGGCGAAGATCGACTCCTTCGGCGTAGGCGAACGCCTTATAACCTCCAGATCCTCACCGGTGTTCGACGGCGTTTATAAGCTCTGCGCGGTGGAGGAGGACGGCGAGATCGTGCCGAGGATAAAAATCAGCGAGAATGTCACCAAAGTTACAAACCCGCACTATAAAAAGCTGTATCGTTTTTATGACCGGGATTCCGGCATGGCCCAGGCCGATTATATCACTCTGTGGAACGAGACGGTGGACGACACACGCGAAATTACCATCTACGACCCCGACGCCACCTGGAAGCAAAAAACGATGACTAATTTTATTGCCAGGCCCCTTCTTGTCCCTATATTCAAAGGCGGCAAGCTGGTCTATGAAAAGCCCGCCCTGGAAGATATCCAGAAATACTGCCGGGATCAGCTCGCCACCCTGTGGCCCGAGCTTCTGCGCCTTGAAAATCCCCATATCTATTACGTGGACCTTTCCGACAGCCTGCTGAAGATCAAAAACGATCTGCTCAACGCGAGGAACTGATCATGAATGCGGCCGAACGAAGGAATACCATACGAAATATTCTGGCGTGCTCCGACACCCCCGTATCTGCCGCTTCATTGGCCGCGCGTCTCGGTGTAAGCCGTCAGGTCATCGTCGGGGATGTCGCGCTGCTCAGGGCCTCCGGTGAAAATATATCCGCCACACCCCGCGGCTATGTGGTCGGCGGGCATTCCATCGGCCTGAAGCGCACAGTGGCATGCGTGCACACCCTTGAAGGCATGGAAGATGAACTGCTTATCATGGTGGATAACGGCTGTACCGTCCTGGACGTCATCATTGAACATCCGGTATACGGCCAGCTCACCGGCGAGCTTTGCCTTTCCAGCCGCTATGACGTCCGTCAGTTTGCGGACCGCCTGATCAATGAAGGCGCATCCCCCTTGTCCGCTCTTACCGGCGGAATTCATCTGCACACTCTTCTTTGCCCCGATAACGCGGCTTTTGAGCGAACCCGCTCGGCCCTGTCCGCCGCGGGCTTCCTTCTGCCCGACAACGACTGACCGAAGACGACTGCTATTTTTTTATCTATCATTGACAGAATACAACGAAGCCCTTATAGTAGCATTACAGGTGTAAAGACACTTGTGATGCTACTATATATTGACCGAGGGGGATGTTGGCGGAATGAGTAAAATAAAACAGTTTCTGAAACGGAAGGATATCGAAATCTCGATCAGACGGTACGGGATAGACGCCCTTGGCGCCATGGCACAGGGGCTTTTCTGCTCCCTGCTCATCGGCACCATTATCAACACCGTAGGCACTCAGTTCCACATCGGATTTCTCACCATCCCCGTTGCGACCATCGCGGGCACGGACTATACCGTCGGCGGCCTGGCCGCGGCCATGAGCGGCCCCGCCATGGCGGTAGCCATCGGCTACGCCCTCCGCTGCCCGCCCCTGGTGCTGTTTTCCCTGATCACCGTAGGATTCGCGTCAAACGCTCTGGGCGGCGCAGGCGGCCCCCTGGCCGTCCTTTTTGTGGCGATCGTTGCCGCCGAGGTGGGTAAAGCGGTAAGCAAGGAAACCAAGGTGGACATTCTTGTGACGCCCCTTGTCACCATCGCCGTGGGCATCGCCTTGTCCGCCTGGTGGGCTCCTGCTTTGGGCAAGGCCGCCTATTCCGTCGGCTATCTGATCATGTGGGCCACGGAGAAGCAGCCCTTCATTATGGGCATCCTGGTATCCGTGATCGTAGGCATCGTATTGACACTGCCCATTTCCTCTGCCGCAATCTGCGCGGCCTTCGGCCTTACCGGACTGGCGGGGGGCGCCGCCCTTGCCGGCTGCTGCGCAAACATGGTGGGGTTTGCCGTGCTCAGCTTCCGGGAAAACCGCTGGAGCGGACTGGTCAGCCAGGGCCTGGGCACATCCATGCTGCAAATGGGAAATATCGTAAAGAACCCGCGAATATGGCTGCCGGCCATCCTGGCAAGCGCCGTAACCGGCCCGATTGCCACCTGCATTTTTCGCCTGGAACAGAATGGCGCCGCCGTCGCCTCCGGCATGGGCACCTGCGGCCTGGTAGGCCCGTTAGGCGTCTATTCCGGCTGGACGGCCGACGTGGCCGCCGGCACTAAGGCCGCCATCACGAGCTTCGACTGGCTTGGGCTGGTACTTATAGCCTTCATACTCCCCGCCATTCTAAGCTGGGTCTTCGGCCTGTTCTTCCGAAAAATCGGCTGGATCGGAACCAACGACCTCAAATTGGATTGAACGATTTAATCCCCGGCTCACGCCGGGGATTATTTATTAATTAATTATGATATTATGTAAATCTTGTAACGATTTGTGACTGATTTTTTTCTTGATAGATTAATTACTTTTTGGTACTATTTAGTTGTCAATAAGATTATGTAACCATAATTGACGCGAGGGGATGCAATATGAAAACGAAGCCGGCCGGTTTTCTTTTATGGGTGTTAGTTGCATTAATGTGCGTCTGCGTGATATCGGTTCCAATATCGGCAGCCGGGGGCGGCTCGGAGACTCCCGACGCAGTCGCCGGAGCGCGCGGCGGCATCTATCAGCTGCTTAGCGCCGGAAGCGCAAACGCGTATGACATCTTCACTCCCACCAGAGAGGGCGGCAGCATTTTTTCCAGCGCGTCCTCCGGCGTTCCCGGAAAAGCCGTTGAAGTTTTCATCCAGCCGAACGCCGGGTATGAGATGGCCTCAATTTTTGTTATTGCCGCAGGAGGCGATCAGCTGGAGGTTTTTTTGAAGGACGGCGTTTACAGCTTCATTATGCCTGACGAGCCGGTGGTGATTGACGTCACTTTCCAGCTTAAACGCATAGCCTAAATATTGCCACAATAGTCTTTTCCCGCCGAAAGCAGAGCTTGCGGCGGGTTTTTATTTTATTTGTCGGATACGCGGCCCTTTTCTTCCCATGATTTGTCGGTCTTGCGTTTCTTGTACGTTCCGGTTTTTTCAGTGGCGTTCTTCTCTGCTGTGTTATTGGGCCCGTTGATCGGATCGCCCCGCAGCGAATTTGCGTCGCCGCCCATGCTTTGATTTCGCTTCATATCCTGTCACCTCGTTTGGATCACATCAAGTTCTGTTTCCGCGGCTCCCGTTTGATTCCTCTCGGGAGACACAGGTCCGCTTGCCATCTTCGGTGCGGCAGGCATTTCCCTTTTCATTTTTGGTCGCGCCGAACTCCGTGGCCGCTTCCATTTTTAGCTGGTTTTCTTTTTGCTTTTTATTCTTCTTCTCCATACTATCCCTCCTAAGGATAAAGAATGTGTTTCTATTATCTGCCTAATTTTGCGGTTTATTCAGATCCCGCAGGGAGAACATCATCACTAATATTATAATACCTCCTGTCATTTCCCCTTCTTGTCCCTCATATCCTTGTACAAATCGGACATAGGGGGATCTGTCATGCAAAGGGTTCTGAATAGCCTTAAAAGACATAAGAAGGCGGTATCGGCGGCGGCTCTGCTTCTCATCGTCGCGCTGATATTCGGCGTGGTCAACAGCCGGGTCATTATCGGCGCTTCCGCCGTGAACCGCAACCTTCCCGTTTACTGCGTACAGCGCGACGACAAGTGCGTGTCCCTGACATTCGACGCGGCATGGGGCAACGAGGATACGGAGCAGCTCATCGAAATTTTGGGGAAATATGATATCAAGGCCACCTTTTTCCTGGTGGGCGCTTGGGTGGACAAATACCCTGAGTCCGTGAAGCAGCTCGCCGATGCCGGAATGGAGGTCATGAACCATTCCAACGACCACGCCCACTTCGCCAAGCTGTCCGCCAAAGAGATCGCATCCAATATCAATGCGTGCAACGATAAGATCGAGGCCATCACGGGCGTCAGGCCCACACTTTTCCGCTGCCCTTACGGCGAATACGACGATAATGTCGTCATTACGGTTGATGGCATGAATATGCACACCATTCAATGGGATGTGGACAGTCTGGACTGGAAAGGGCTTTCCGCCGGCCAAATCACCGACCGCGTTACAAGCCGTGTTACCGGCGGCAGCATCGTGCTCTTCCATAACGCCACCGAAAATACGCCCGACGCCCTCCCAGCCATTATCGAGTCTCTGCTTGCCGACGGCTACACCATTGTCCCGGTTTCCGAGCTGCTCCTGGACGGAAACCACTACATAGATCACACCGGACGTATGTGTCCCTCGTCAGCGGCATAGGCCTGCGCTCCGCCTTCCCCTCGCGAGCGCGCTGAGGAAAGCCCAGGAATGAAATATTCCCGGGCTTTCCCGATTTTCGTTTTCCGGGATCATATCCGGCGGCTGAAATATCGTTCTGCGTATCCCGTCATACTGTTCATTCTGCAAATGCATTTTGTCAAAAAACTATCATTTTTGACAATGAGGGCATTTTAAACATTCTAATCGTTACATACATATCAGCGAATTGATAAAAATAAAACATAAACTTTTGGTGATTTTAAGCACTTTTTGTTTGATTTCTTTCCATATATCGCTTACAATAGTTCGGTGAGAAGCGACCGTATTTCTCGCAAACGATGTAACTATGGGAGTGAGTCAAAAAATGGAAAACCTCTTCTGGCTCGGTTTTGTAGGATTTGCGCTGGCAATCGTTTTCGCCGTGTTCCAGGCGAAAACAGTTTTCAGACATTCCGAGGGAACCGAAAAGATGCAGAAAATCGCAGCGTCGATCCGAGAAGGTGCAAATGCATTTCTTAAGCAGCAGTATGTGACCGTGGCAAAGGTATTTGCCGTCGTGTTCGTAATACTGCTGATTATTGCATATGCCAGCGATGGGGAAATGCTGTCTAAGTTTACCCCATACGCCTTCCTGACCGGGGGCATGTGGTCTATGTTGGCGGGCCTTATCGGAATGAAAATTGCCACCAATGCCAACGCACGCACAGCACAGGCGGCATCCGAGAGCCTGAACCGGGGGCTGCGCGTTGCCTTTTCTTCCGGCTCTGTCATGGGCTTCACCGTTGTTGGTCTCGGTATGCTTGATATCACGATATGGTATTTTATCCTCCGCTACGCTTTCGGCCTGACGGATCCCGTTACCATTGGCAATATCATGGTCATGAACGGCATGGGCGCCTCCTTTATGGCGCTGTTCGCCCGCGTCGGCGGAGGCATCTATACTAAGGCTGCCGACGTTGGCGCCGACCTGGTCGGCAAGGTCGAAGCCGGCATCCCCGAGGACGACCCCCGCAACCCCGCAACCATCGCCGACAACGTGGGCGATAACGTGGGCGACGTCGCCGGCATGGGCGCCGACCTTTATGAGAGCTATGTCGGCTCCATTCTCGCCACTTTTGCACTTTCCGGAGCTGCCGGCTACGGCTTTGCCGGGATGCTGCTGCCTATGCTGCTGGCCGTCTGCGGCATTGTGTTCTCCATCTTCGGTTCCTTCTTTGTTAAAACGAAGGAAGACGCCACGCAGAAATCTCTGCTTACGAGCCTGCGGACAGGCACCTATCTTGCCGCCGTTCTCGCCGCTCTCGCCGCCGCACCCCTGACCTATTACACCGTGGGCAACTGGGGTGTCTACGCGGCCATTCTCTGCGGCCTCATTGGCGGCTGTGCCATCGGCTTCTTTACCGAATACTTTACCTCTGATACGTACAAGCCCACCCAGAGGCTTGCCGAAGCTTCCGAGACCGGCTCCGCCACCCTGATCATCGGCGGCCTGTCCCTGGGCATGAAGTCCACACTTCCCTCGATTCTGATCGTGGCTGTCGCCATTCTTATCAGCTTCTTCGCCTCGGGCGGCTCTGCGGATCCTGACGCCGGACTCTACGGAATCGGCATCGCCGCCGTCGGCATGCTCTCCACCTTGGGCATTACCCTGGCCACGGACGCTTACGGCCCTGTTGCCGATAATGCGGGCGGCATAGCCGAGATGGCCGGACTGCCCGAGGAAGTCCGCGAGCGTACCGACGCGCTTGATTCCCTGGGGAACACCACTGCCGCCACCGGCAAGGGCTTTGCCATAGGCTCCGCTTCGCTGACCGCCCTGGCGCTTATTGTTTCCTATGTCAACATCATTGAAGGGCGCGGAGTTACCCTGAATCTGAATATCACCAACCCCGCCGTCCTGATCGGCCTGTTTATCGGCGCCATGCTGACGTTCGTCTTCTCCGCACTGACCATGAGCGCGGTGCAGTCTGCAGCCCAGGCAATCGTCGTCGAAGTCCGCCGCCAGTTCCGCGAAATCGCGGGAATCATGGAAGGCCATACCGATCCGGACTACGCCAACTGTGTCAGCCTGTGCACCAAGGGCGCCCTGCGCGAAATGGTCGCCCCCTCCCTGCTGGCCATAATAGTTCCTCTGCTGACTGGCTTTGTGATCGGCGCCGAGGGCGTTGTTGGCCTCCTGGGCGGCGTTTCCGTCACAGGCTTTGCCATGGCGGTCTTTATGTCCAACGCCGGCGGCGCATGGGACAATGCAAAAAAGTATATTGAGGCCGGGCATCACGGCGGAAAAGGCAGCAACTGCCATAAAGCCGCCGTCATCGGCGATACTGTAGGCGACCCCTTTAAGGATACATCCGGCCCCTCCCTCAATATTCTGATCAAGCTTTGCTCGACCGTATCTATCGTTTTCTCCGCACTTATCGTTTCCTTCCACCTGCTGTAAGAATCCTCAATTTAATATTACTGGCCGCTTCGTACGAAGCGGCCAGTTTTTTGCATCTCTAACCCTTCCAGGCTTATCCTTCAAATGGATTGCATAAAATCCCGTGATCGCTTATAATACGAGCATGAGAACTAAAAAGGTAATTATGATCATAACCGTGGCTTTGGCCCTCACGGTACTCTCCGGGCTATGTTATATGCAGATGCGCCCCGGGGTACAGCCGGTCCCCTCTCCCACCGCAGCATCAGCCGAAACGGCCGCGCCGACCCACCTGCCGGTTACCGCGACGCCGACCCCCTTGCCGACGCCGGAACCAACACCCGAATATTTTACTATTTCCATGGTTGGCGACTGCACACTTTCTTCCAGTCAATATAACGACCATTTCGAGCAGGCGCTTAACGGCGATATGTCATGGCCCTTTTCCGGCACGATCCAATACTTTGAAAACGACTATCTGACCATCGCAAACCTGGAATGCAGCTTTTCGGATAATCCGCTTGCCGGTACCGGGACTTTTCAGTTTCTCGGCCCCGTTTCCCACGGCGAAATACTCACAAGCGGCGGCGTTGATTTCGTTACGCTTTCCAACAACCATACGGCGGATTTCGGCGCCGCGGGATTGGAGGATACCAAATCCGCCCTTGACGACTGGGGCGTGGCTTGGGCCGGCCCGGACGAAACTTTTGTTTATACCGTAGGAAATGGTATCCGCATTGGTCTGTACAGCGCGCGCTGGATTGCCACCCAGGATGAGGTGGTCGCCGGTGTTTCCTCCCTCAAAGAGCGCGGCGACATTGATCTTATCATAGTCCTTATGCACTGGGGGCTTGAGGGAAGCTACCAGGTCACGGGCGGCCAGGCGCAGCTTGGCCAGGCCGCTGTTGATGCGGGCGCCCACCTGGTATACGGATCGCACCCTCACGTCCTGCAGCGGATAGAAACCTATAACGACGGATACATTTTTTATAGCCTCGGCAACTGGAGCTTTGGCGGCAACACAGCGCCCAGGGACCGGGACACCGCTATTGTTCAGGTGAATGTCAGGCGCGATCCGGACGGGGCCGTCACCCTGGAAGGATACAACGCCATCCCCTGCTGCCTGTCGAGCACGCCAAGGACAAATGATTACCGGCCGGAACCCTATCCCGAAGACTCGGACGAATGGAAGCGCACAATGAGCAAATTGGACGGCACCTGGACGGGTCCGGATCTGGTCGTGGACTATTCTGCCTACCACCGGAAATAATTGCTCCCAAACCAGTCAGGATTTCGGACGCATGGCTTCCACCCGCTCAAGTTCCGCATTCATTACAACGCCGATCATCCTGCGCCCATGATCGTCCAGGCGGCGGTACCTGAGAACCACGTCCCATTCCTCCATGTCCGGAAGCGGCGCGCCGCGACCTTCATAAAACACCTCGACAGGTACGTCCAACTCTTCGCATATCCGCAAAAGAATATCGAAATCGATCTTCATGCTGTCGCGCCTGATCACACTGTAAAGGGTTTGCGCAGGGATTCCGGTGCAACGGGAAAGCTTATTCACATTCATGCCACGCTCGTCTAAAATCTTTTTTAGCGTCATCCCAATCATACACGCTACTCCTTTTATTTCCTTGCCATTTTTGTGATATTTACAACGATATTAACAGAAACGCATACATTATAACACAGGTATTATTGAAACCTAAATAACGAACGAGATAACATTGTGCAGAAATGGAGGTTTTATGATGAATCTTCCCCTGGAAAACCTTTTGACGCGCAGGAGCATCAGGCAATACAAAGCGGCTCAGATCACCGACGAGGAACTGGACGCCGTTCTCCTGGCCGGAACTTACGCGCCGACGGCTGTGGGCAAGCAGTCTCCCTTTATGGTAGCTGTGCAAAATCAGGAAGACCTCTCGCTGATGTCTCGCCTCAATGCCAGGATTTGGGGCCGGGACGACATCGACCCTTTCTACGGCGCACCGACGGCTGTGGTCGTATTTGCGCGAGCCGGCAGACCTAACGGCATTCAGGACGCCACTCTTGTGATGGGCAACCTGATGAACGCCGCCCACGCGGTTGGTTTGGGCTCATGCTGGATAAACCGCACAAAAGAAACCTATGAACTGCCTGAGGGAAAAGCGCTGCTGGAAAAATGGGGCGTGACGGGCAATTGGGAGGGCGTGGGAACCTGCATCCTGGGCTATACGGACGGTAAGGTTCCGGAGCCTAAGCCCAGAAAACCGGACTACATCCTGAAAATTAAATAAGAAACGAGCGGGATATCCCGCTCGTTTCTTGCATTCTATCGGTATTAAAAAATCTGCGCGGCATCAGGCCCCGCGCTGTGCCATTGACGCGGTTCCGCCTGCACAGATAAAAACATGATACGGGAGTCATGGAAAACGCGATGCGTTTTCAATGACTCCCGTCCGTTTACGCATTATTGCCACATTGAAAGGGTTGGGCGCAACGCCCTATGCACCGCGCAGACCAGCTGCGCGTCAATCACCGCGATCGCCAATTTCAGGGGCGCCCGCACGAGCAGGTACGCCCCAAAGGGCGAGCCATAAAGCATGGACAAGGCGACCGTGCCCCAAAGCAGGTTACAAAGGATGTCCGCCGCGCAGGATACGACCATATACTTCCACCAGCGGTTCATATCATGATGAAATGTATATTGAGCAAGCAGCCCCGAGATCAGCCCGGCAAAGACCGGCCCAATGATCAGCGGAGGATAAAACCCCAGCCCCGAAATCATGGTTGAGCCGATAAAATCCGCAAGGCCGCCTACAAGCGCGCCAGCGGCGGGGCCAAAGCATATCCCGGCCAGAATGATCGGAAAATAGTCGAAGCTGACACGCATGGAGGGCGTCAGATAAAAGCCCAGAATACGGGACAGGACAACGCTTACGGCAATGAGCATCGCCATGATGGCGATGCTGCGGATATTGATTTTTTTCACTGTATACACTCCTTCTATGGCAATTGCCACAAAAGGAACCTATCCCCAAGTGGCAGCGGATGCGGATACGGCACCGCGGTATATCCCTTCGTACGGCGGCAACTTCCCATCCGCCGTCACTTAACGCGCCGTTCCTACTCTGTCATATTCTTTCGGCAAATCCTTGCCTCCAGTCAAGTATACACAAGATTGCTTCCGCTGCATAGCGGGAAAAACAAAAAAACTTCCGCTGCTCTGATCCTGAAAAACCGTCATTTTCATGACATCGGAAATATGACGGCCATTTTCGCCGGTCAACAGGTCTGTTCTTCGGCGTGTATTGGCTCGGTCAAAAGCTTGTTCAGCGGCGCGCCCCGCCCCGGCGGTCATGTCCGCGCCCAGAAAAAGCTCTGCCTCCGGGAGTTCAGGATATACGGACATGCCTGGATAAACCGGATAGCCAATCTCCGCACATTTTTTCATCCTTCCGCTTCTTTTCTGATTTAGTCTTCGGCGGGCGGTATCTCCACCTTTTTATTAAAGCTGAATTCTTCCGTGGGAAAAGCCCCGCTGAGGGTTTCCTCATGAAACTGGTTGAGCCCTTCTACCATAGCTTCGCGGATCTGGGCGAACTGCTTGACAAACTTGGGCTTGAAATCACCGTACATGCCCAGCAGATCATGTGTGAGCAGCACCTGGCAGTCCACGTCCGGTCCCGCGCCGATGCCCAGAATCGGAATGCGCACAGCTTCGCGCACCGCCTTTGCAACCACGCTGGGCACACACTCCAGCACAATGGAAAATGCGCCGGCATTCTCAAGGGCCCTTGCGTCCTCATTCAGCTTCCGCGCACCTTCCGGCGTTCCCCCCTGAACCTTGAATCCGCCGAAGGACGTAGCCGACTGAGGCGTCAGCCCAATATGCCCCATGACCGGAATGCCCAAATTAACCATGCGTTTGATCGTGGGCGCCATAACACGCCCGCCCTCCAGCTTAATGCAGTCACAATTTGTCTCCATCAGTATCCTGCATGCGCTGGCTATGGCCTGTTCCGGGCCGGTCTCATAGGAACCGAAAGGCATGTCCCCAACCACAAAGGTATTCGGCGCGCCCTTCACCACGGGCCTGATATGATGGATCATGTCCTCCAGCGTCACCCCCACCGTTGTCGTATAGCCCAGCATAATCATGCCCAGCGAATCGACGACGAGGATCACCTCCACGTCGCTGTCGTCCACTATGGAGGCTGTTGTGTAATCATAGGCTGTCACGTAGGCGAATTTTCGTCCCTCATCCTTGTACTTTGAAAATCAAGAACCGTCATTTTCTTCTTACCCATAGCCATTCTTCCTTTCAGGTATATTTTACTCCCCGCATGAGGCATGGCCTCATCATCTCAAAAGTATATATACCTTGTGCATTACCGCCAATATTGCTGCATATCATAGCACATTTTTGTATGATCCGCCATTGCAGGATTAATTGATAATTCCAATATCTCACCCTTTACTCGCGGTATGATGTGGTGGCCATCGCAAGAATTTTGTATTATAATTTCAGCCTTTCCTTGATCCGGCTCTGAAAATATGTTATATTTTGATCATGGCGTGAAAAAAATTTATGAATAATAGGTTCCCGTGTACGAACCGCACTCCCGTGTCCATTCAAATTTCCGAAAATCTGACTTCGATGATTCTGGTCGGGGGAAAATCAATGAAAACGCGGCCACGAACCATAGCTCCATCCGGCAAAAGCTGGAGATGCGGTACGGCAGCGGCGCAAGCCCGGCTATGCGATATCACACGCTTGTGGCGATCGACGATATTCGCAGCATTCAATGAATTTTACAGGCCATTTTTAAATGATGGACCCAAATCGAATACCAACTCCAGAAAATCTGTGCAAGAACAACCATATCATAAGGAGGAGAGTACATGTTGAAGATCCTGGCATGCGTAAAGCAGGTGCCGGACGTGGACCAGATGCGCATGGACCCGGAAACCGGAAATCTGATCCGGGAGGGCGTACCTGCAATTCTCAATCCGCTGGATGCCAACGCGGTCTCAGCCGCGGTGAAGGTGAAGGAAACCTACGGCGGAGAAATCACCCTGATCACTATGGGCCCGCCGGCGGCGGAAGCTGTGCTGCGGGAGTGCCTAGCGGTTGGATGTGACAGGGCGATATTGGTGACCGACCGGGCTTTCGGCAACGCGGATACCCTGGCAACCAGTTATTCCATTGTCTCAGCGGCAAATCTGATCGATAAATTCGATCTGATTTTTTGCGGGAAAGAAACCCTTGACGGGGCAACCGGCCAGATGGGCGCCCAGCTGGCCGAGGGTTTTGACGCGGCCCAGATCACTTCGGCGTCACACATAATGAAGATCGATACGGAAAACGGAACCCTGGTCGTCGAGCGGGAGTTGGAGACCGGCATTGAAACCCTGGAAGTCACCACGCCCTGCCTGTTCACCATGGAAAAAACCCATTATCCGGTGCGCATCCCTAATCTGAAAGGGAAGATGGCGGCAAAAAAAGCAAAAATCATCACCCTGACGGCGAACGATATCCCCGGATTGGACAGGGCGCGCATCGGCGATCCCGGTTCGCCCACCAAAGTGCCCCGCATGTTCCCGCCCATTATGCCCGAACCGGGCGTTATCCTGGACGAAGGCTCAGTGGACAAGACCGTCGGCAAGCTCTTCGGCTTGCTTGCCGCGGACGGCTGCATTTAGGAGGATGACATGATGGATAAGAGCGCATATCAAAACATGTGGGTTTATATAGAGCATGACGGAAAGACCGTGCATCCGGTCTCCCTGGAGCTGTGCTGCGAGGTACGGAAGCTCTGCGATCTATCCGGAGACCGGCTGATCGCAGTGATCGCCGGAGATCTGGCGGAAGATGAGATCCGGCGGATAGAGGACTGCGCCATTGATGGAATTATCTTCGTCTCCGGCACGGGTTATGAAAGATATAACACCGAGGCTTATACTAATCTGTTCACCGTCCTCTGCGGGAAATACAGGCCCTCGGCGGTATTTGTGGGCGGAACCACAAACGGTCGGGACTTCGCCCCGCGCTTCGCCGCGCGGCTGGAGACCGGCTGCACTTCCGACGCCACAGAGGTGGTCTATAACCCCGAGACAACGGATATAGAGTTTATCGAGCCGGCCGCCGGCGGCAAGATCATGGCGGTCATCACCATCCCGGAGCTTCGGCCTCAGGTTGGCACCATTCGCCCCGGCACCTTTAAATACGCCCCGGCCGGCCGAAAAGAGAAGATTGATATACTTCGCGAAGAAATCAGCTTCAACACCGGGGATATCCGCACAAAATTCCTGTCCTTTTGCGAGGACGAATTCGATCCGGAGCTTGACATTGAAAGCTCCCCCGTGATTATTTGTATCGGAAACGGCCTGTCCGGCGGGGAAGCCCTGGAACAATACCGGGAGCTGGCAAAACTGCTGGGCGGAAAAATCGCGTGCACACGGCCGCTGTATGACCGGGAGATCTTGCCGTACAAGCTGCAGGTCGGCCAGTCCGGCGTCATGATCAAGCCCAAGCTGTATATCGGTTTCGGGATTTCCGGCGCGGTGAACCACGTGACGGGCGTGGAGGCGGATAGGTTCATCGCGGTGAACAACGATCCCGGCGCACCCATATTCAACTATTGCGACTACGGTATCGTCGGCGATATGGATCAGGTCTGTCAGGCCATGATTCAGGCCATCAAGGCAAACGGATAAAGCCGCAGACTTGTATTTCCAGATTTTTGGGATTGCGTTTTTTGTAATTATTTGTTACCCTTTAGTAGTCCATTCGGACAACTCTAAATCTGGAGGTACATTATATGTGCAATTACTTCTTTAGCTGTATGTCTGGTTGCGGTTCTTTCTTCCAGTACATTCTTCAGTGCTTCGGCAAATCCTGCAGCTAAGAACGAACTCAAACGGCCCCGCCCCAGGCGGGGCCGTTTCTGATTTTACCCCTTTCCGTATCCGCTCAAGGCCGGTGCAATTGAGGGTGCAAGCAGCTTGGGCAGCCCCGGTACAGTCCACATGACGATAACCACGCAGTAGGCCGCCGCGGCAATCTTTTCGCTTTTCCGCATAGGCCCCACCGACGCACCGATAATTATCATAGCAATAGAATTCAGCCGCAAATGGTTATCCATTTGCGGCTGAATTCTTTATTGCTCCGGTGTTGTCAGTCTCAGGTGCTTGCCTTTGCCAGCGCTGAGTTAACAGCGGCGGCGAAACCCTCCTTAGTTCTGGTCGCACCGCTTACCGCATCAATCTGCGTAGACTGATTGGCAATGGTTTCGTCTATGTACGTTGGAAGGGCCATGGCGCCGATGTCTTGGCTCTCGCTCTGCTTATCCACGGTGATCTTTGTGATCTTGCCGGAGGCAATGGTCACGGTGACGTCGATATCATCCCCATAGACGCCCTTTCCGGTTCCCTGATAAGAGCCGTCTTTCCATTTGCCTGATGAAGCAGCCGTATTGGCAGCAATAGCGGTGGTGCCAGTTTCCTCAACCGTACCGGAACCGCCTGGCAAAGTGTTTGCGTGTTTTCCGGCCAGACGGCCAAAGGTATAGCAGCGGCCGATTGAAAGTCCGGTTGCATGGAACGGATAGTCTGCGCCGCCGTAGAACTGGCCGCCCAGATTGCCCACGCAGTAAAGGCCCTCGATGGGTTTTTTGTCGGCGTCAAGCGCCTGGCCGTCGGCATTCGTGTATACGCCGGAAACCAGTGCTGAAACACGCAGGTGACGGCGGATTCCATAAAACGGCGGGGTCTTTATAGCGTTCATCCACTTGGTATCTTTGCCGTAGTCCTCATCTTTGCCCTTCTCGCACAGCTCGTTGTAGCGCTCGACAGAGGCCAAGAACGCGTCTTTATCTTCGATGCCCAGCTTGCCGGCCAGTTCTTCGAGCGTGTCGGCGCGCCAGGTGTCGATTAGGTAAGGGAACACGCCGGTGCGGGGTTTGCCGTCATGAGAAGCGGCATATTCCTCATCCGAGATTGCGGGCATGTATTTCTCCATGACCGTGGGTGGAACCAGGGAGTCGAAAGCCTCATGCTCCATATAGCCGCTGTCATAGATTTGGCAGTACCATCCAAGCGAACCCTCGTCTGGATTGTCATAGTTCTTGCCGCCCTTATAAATGTCCTGATGCAGCATGACGTCATTCATGTAGACAAATCCAATGAATTCGTTGCAGAAGCGCTTGCCTTTCATATTGACATACAGGAACGGCTCCTCATACATCAGGCCGGCATCGAAATCGTGGAGCATTTTTGTATGACCACGGTTTTCCATGACGGCACCGGCCGTGACAGCCAGCAAATGACCGTCTCCCGTCTTCTGATACTGCTTCTTATCAAAGTGCTCCACATCGGGGCACCAGTGTTTGACCATGGCGGGGTTGTTCTGATAATCGCCGGTCGCAAGAATAACGGCTTTGTTGGCGTTGAATTTCACATAGCTGCCGTCGCTGAGCTTGCCGATGGCGCCGACGACCTTGTTACCATCCTTGACCAGCTGTACGCAGGACGTGCTGTAGTAAACTTTCATGTGATCCGAATACTGCTCCGCCGCCTCATCCAGAACATAGCCCAGGAACGTGCCGATGTTGTTGGGCTTGGGGCCCATCCAAGGTGCGTACATATGGGCTTTGGCAGTGCCATAATCAAATTCGCTGTAACGCTTATCGGTCCACACACCCGTAAAGTCCTGACTTGTATCCAGGTAGGCAAACAGCCCCTTGTCATTGGGTTTTTCGGCTGATGTTCCGTTCAAACGCGCGCGATCATAGACCCAGTTTACCGCTTCGCCCGAATTCATGACATAGGCCTTGAGCAGTTCTGGATCAGCACGCCAGTTGCACAGGCTGTTGGTCTGCTGAACGTAACGCAACAGACCATCGGTATCGCTCTGATCCCGAATCAGGCCCGAACCGCAGTTGCCCTGTGACACCACAGTGCTCTGCTTTTGAAGCACAACCACGGAACTCCCCGCCTCTGCGGCGGTAACCGCAGCCGGAACACCGGCGGCGCCGGCTCCCACAACCACGATATCGGCCGTGACCTCGCCGGCGAACGTCGTTATGGCCTCCAACTCAACGCTGGAATCCTTGAATTCCTCAAGTGTTAAGGATTCCGGGATGTTCGAAGAGCTGGTATCATTGGAGGTCTTGTCTTCTGTTGGCGTACCGTTATTCTGCGCTGTTCCGCAGCCGGTCAGCCCCATGATGCCGATGCTTGCCGCGCCCACCGCGGCGCCCTTGAGAAAGTCTCTGCGTGAAATGTTGTTGCTCATTGTATCCCCTCCTTTTGCAATTTGCACGACCACAATCATAATTGTCAAATTAATGACATCTAATTTATTTTATAAGATATTCTAGCAGATTTCATCAAACATTTTTGTCGAAAAGTCCAACTCTATGAACAAATTATGGAAGTTGTCCAAAATTGCTGCTAAAATTTGTGTTTACGTTTATTTTATTTTCCGGATCTTTATGTTAATGTGATATATATTAATATATATCACATTAAATGGTATGCGCAGAATTTACAAAATACAAAATCAATCACTGTACGGAGGGGAAAACTGTGATTAGGCAGGAGGAAACATGCCGAAGAATATGTGAAACGTTGGAAAGGCTTGTGCAGACAAAAAGCCTTTCGGATATAAAGGTCATAGATCTTTGCCGGGCTAGCGGCGTCCCCAGATCTACGTTTTATTACTATTTTTGCGATATCTATTCTGTGCCTCAATGGCTGTGGGATCAACTGATGGGCTATTCCCTGTATATGATCGGCAATGATTTGTCCTGGGACGAGGGGCACCGGATTATGTTTCAGAATCTTTTGCGTCACAAAGCGCTGTTTTCCAAAATATATTGGGAGAACGACTGTAATTCCATCCTGGAATACGGTTACCGCGGCGGTTATTCCGCCATAAAAAACAATGTAAAGACCTGCAAAGGGCATGAATGGACAGAAGAAGAACTTGTTGATCTGGATTATACTATTAAGGCACTGGCGTCCCTCACCACAAAATGGGGCCGGGATGGCATGGTAGTACCGGTTGAAAAAGCCGTTCAGATTTTCAGTGATCATATACCGCCGTTCCTGAAGGCACTTTGCGATACATAAAATTTCCGGCCGGTTACAATACCTGTTGGAAAGTTCAGTCTGTACAAGAAACCCGGGCCGCGCATAAGCGCGGTCCGGGTGAGCTTTTCTCCTCTCATTATACTTAAATTACGGTGCTTTCGGTTTACGCTTACCTTA
>DIRC01000055.1:0-4358 GCA_002427465.1 Clostridiales bacterium UBA5446
TACTTATTTCTATTGCAATTTATAATTTATTACATAAATACATGAAGTGGCGAGCTTGCAGTTGTTATTATTGCTGATTTAATTGAACTGTCTGCATTATTTTTGCACTTGTTATCTGCCGATGTACTCGAGTGTCGGAAGGTAAACAAAATAATTTCAGGAGGCATATCATGGAAACTTATGAAGTGAAACCCGAATTCTATAACTACATGTTCAGTCCGAACCTTGAGCCGGCAGTCAAAGTTAATCCGGGGGATAAGGTGGTCCTGTACACGGACGACGCGTTCGAGAGCAGGATAACTTCCGAAAGCCAATCTCCGAAAAGCGCCACTAAAAATGCAAAGTTTCTTAATCCGCAGTCCGGGCCTGTTTATATTAACGGCGCGGAGCCGGGCGACACGCTCGTTGTAAACTTCGAGAGCATCGAATTTACGCGCGACTGGGCTGTAAGCTGCATTATGGAGTATTTTGGCGGCCTGCAGTCCACCGGAACGACCAAGACCCTGCAGAAGCCGCTGGAAGAGCGGGTTTACATCTGGAAGACGCATGACGGCGGCAAGACCTTTACCAGCGACAGGATAGGGGTTACGGTTCCCGCGCGCCCGTTCTGCGGTACCTGCGCCACCGCGCCCGATACCGAGGCCATCCAGGCGCTGACGCCCGGACCGTTCGGAGGAAACATGGATGTACCCGACGTCTGCCCCGGTCATAAAATCCTGCTTCCCGTCCATAACCCCGGCGCGCTGTTCTATATCGGCGACTGCCATGCCGGGCAGGGACAGGGCGAACTCTGCGGCGTTGCACTGGAGATCACCGCAAAGGTCACGGTTAGCTTTGATATTATCAAAGGACGTGCCCTCAATTGGCCGCGCATTGAATCAGAGGACAAAATCATGTCGGTCGGCAGCGCGAAGCCTATGGAAGATGCGGCACGCATCGCATATGCGGATCTGATCCAGTGGATGGCGGACGACTATGGCTTCGACGCTTTAGACGCCTACGAACTGCTCTCGCAGATTGGCGGACTTTATGTTGGCAATATGGTCGATACCACGTACTCTCTCGTTGCCTCCATCGAAAAGAAGTATCTTAAACGTACTTAATAAGCCTGTATATGACAAGAAAGAGAGGGAGACATGAGCAAAACACGAACATTAAATCCCAGTTATCGCTGGGTGATACTCATCATCAACTTTTTCGTATGCGCCCTCGCCTATGCCGGCCTGACAACATGGAGCACGGCTTCACCGGAACTTGTAGAAACATTTAAGATCTCAAACACCGTTGCCAGTCTTGGTTCCTCAGCCTTCATGGCAGGCTATGCCGTCGGCAGCTTTGTGGAAGCCAACGTCAGTGCAAAAAGAGGATATCGCGCCGCCGGCCTTTTGGGCCTCATATTGATGACCATTGGTATCTTGGGCATTCCGTATGCGCCGAATTTCGGAATCGTGCTTGTGCTCAGGTTCTGCCAGGGCTGGGGCATCCTTTGGCTTGTCGGCGTTAACAGCACCGTCGCCTGGTTCCCGCCGGCAAAGCGGGGCTTCGCATCAGGAATGATCGGCGCCGCTCTCGTTCTTGGCATCGGCTGCGGCGGCCTTGTTGCCACGGGTCTTCTTAACGCCGCCGGGACCTGGCAGGGAGCCTTTAAACTGTTTGCCGTGATTCTTCTCGTCGCAACCGTGATTTGGGGCCTGCTCATGAAGAATCCCCCGAAGGATCTGTACGAGGAACCGGAAGCGAACGCCGCCGTTAAAAAGAGCGGAAGAAAGATCAATCCTTATAAAACAGTGGGAGCCTGGCTGTGCGCGCTGTGCCTGTTCTTCAATTGCTGGCAGCTGATCGGGTTTAATTCTCTTGCGAGCAGCTATATCACAAGTCTGGGATACACCGACGTACAGGCGGGCTTAGTGGTTTTGTTTACCGGCCTGATCGGCATCCTGTCCACGGTGCTCAGCGGATTCATCTCCGACGGAATGGTGAAAAAAGGTGTGCTGCCGATTAAGGCGCGCGCAGTCACCATGGCTATCCCAGGATTTCTCGTGGCGGCGGTATCGACGGTTCTTTACCCTTTCATCGCGCCGATTTCTTTCGGCATGGCGATTTTCGGATGCCTGCTCGTCGGCTGGGGCGTGCCCGTCACCAACGGCTCTCTGGGTGCGCTGCCGATGGATCTGCTCGGAGACGAGGAAGCCGCGGGAAAAATGTTCGGTCTGACGATATTCCTTGGAATCGGCGCAGGCGGAATACTGGCGCCGTACGTTGCGAGTTCCTGCGCGGAATCCTACGGCTATACCGTGGCCCTGATTGTTCTGGGCGCCGGCGCGTTGGTTGCCACGGTAATCAGTCTTATTCTGCCAAAGTTCCAGCTCAGGCACGATGGTGCCTGATAGCGCGCAGTTTTTAAAACACGGTCCCTACGTATCATGTGTTTTCTGTTGCTTGTTTCGGATATACGGATTCAGCATATAAGAAAAAAGTTGCCTACCATGTAACGGAACTGTCGCGTCGGAATAAGTAATTCTTTTCACTCTAAAACGACAGCCGGCAGCAGGCAAAACTGTGCCGGCTGTCCCGCGTTTCCGAAACGATGCAGTGAGGTGAAGGCAAAGGGTTCCGGTTTTCAATTGAAAATGATTCGATCGATAAATCCCATGCCTTCGACTATTTTTCCACCGCTTCATAATTCCGAGAAAATTCAGAGAGTCTTCGTGCTGTAGGAAGAGTTGGTTGTTGACAACATTGGCATTTTGGTGCGACTATAGATAACACGCCCCGTTTATGAAAAAAGTATATAGAGCATTTGGGAAAAATTCATTTTTTATAAAATAATCCGGACCGCCAATACCGGGTGCCAGATGAGTCGCTCCCTCTGTTTTGATGATGGCCGTGTTATTATTTGCTCCTCAGCGAGAAACAACTTTTCCGAACATAGCGGTATGATTCCTGAAACTCCGGAGGTATGAAAGTATGAGTGAAAATTATCTTGAAAATAATCTAGATCCAGAATTTGAGAGTATTCTAAAAACGCCACCGGCTTATATGGGCGCATGGAACAGCGCCAAGATAATCAAAAAAATCGGGCGCGATATTATCTATCCGCTTATCCCGACGCCGCCAGACCCGGAGGTTGCCATTACGACGCGTCTGATTCCGGGGCCTTCCGGCGCACCGGACGTCCCGATCCGCATATATGAGCCAAAAATAAAAAAAAGCCCCCTTCCGGGCCTTCTGCTCTTCCATTACGGAGGATATACAATCTGCGATCCCAGATATGAGGATACCCGGTGCATGCAATATGTCAAGGCGCTTCCCTGCGTTGTTGTTTCCCCGGATTACCGCAAGGCACCGGAAAACCCGGCCCCAGCCGCATATGAGGATTGCTACGCCGCACTGCTGTGGTTCGCGGCGAATGCCTGGGAACTGGGCGCAGACCCGGAACGTATCGCCGTCACCGGCCTAAGCTGCGGCGGCGGGCTCGCAGCCGCGATGTGTCTGATGTCGCGTGACAGAAACGGACCGAAAATCGCTTTTCAAATGCTCGACGCGCCGACAATCGACGACAGGCTGACAACACGGTCAAGCCGGGAATTCACAGATCCGCGGGCGCTGAATTACGATACTTGTCGGAAGATTTGGAATCTTTATCTGGGAAAAGGGCACGAGCAGCGGGACGATATTTCGCCCTATGCTGCGCCGAGCAGGGCCCTTGATTATTCCGGTCTGCCGCCGTGCTACTGCTTCGTCGGTGAGCTGGACCCGCACCGCGACGAAGTTATAGCTTTTGTCGGGCGGCTTGCCGGTGCGGGCGTTTCCACCGGATTCACCTTGTATCCCGGCGCGATCCATGCATTCGAGCTGGAGAAACCGGGCGCCGCTATTAGTGTCCACGCTATGGCAACGGCGATTTGGCATCTGAAGCGCGCGCTTGGCTGCGTGTAAGTGATCCTATTCCCCGTCATCCAGCAGCTCCTCGACGGTGAAGCCCATTAAAACCGACTGAAAAGCCTTTTCAGCCTTGGATATGATCAGCGATATATAATATTCGGAACCGGTTGCGTTCACGGAGTAATAAGGGGTCGGGGCCGTATCGACCAGCGCCAGGTAAATGTCGAGCACGCTGATTTCGCCGGCGGGTCTTTTCAGTGCGTAGCCGCCATAGCGTCCCGGATAGGAGACGACGAGATTGCTTCTGGAAAGTCGCACCATGATCTTTCGCATATAGGTGCTTTCGCTTCCGAGCTTCTCGGCGATCTGGTTGCTCGTCATGATATCGGGTGTTTTTGCCAACAGGACAAGTGCGCGGATGGCAACATGGAACCATTTCGGCCCAAGATCCCCCGCCAATGCGACCAGTTGCA
>DIRC01000055.1:4568-6150 GCA_002427465.1 Clostridiales bacterium UBA5446
TGCACAAAATCGCACTATTTGGCAGCGGGAATCATAAATACCGGAAACTTTACAGATATTATGGGTTCGGCTTCTCTTTTGTTTATAATTGTGCACAATATCGCACGGATTGACGGCATGCCCACTGCTGATAAAATATCGCCTGAGCCCAGCTTAGAGGCGAGAGCGTCTAACCAATTTTACACGTTGAAGATAAAAAAGTAAAGAATGAATTCCGGCCGCCCGGTCCGGACTGTGGAACGGGAAGTTGAATCAAAATAACTGTGCAGAAATAAGCACAATTATTGATACAACGTAATCTCATGCGGCGAGCCGCATAGATAATCAGAAGGAGATGCAAAAATGAAACAAGAAATCGGCCAGTCTCACTTTTTCACGGTCAACGACGGCACTCGCCTGCATTATTGGCAGGCTGGGGAAGGGAAAACGCTTCTGATGATCCACGGATGGACGCAGTCGGCAGCAGCATTCAAGTACAACATCAGCAAACTTTCGGAAAAATACAAAGTCATCGCGGTTGATCTGAGAGGGCACGGCGAGTCGGACAAACCTATGCATGGCTATCGGCTTTCCAGATTCGCAAAGGACATCCACGACCTGATCCTCGGGCTGGACCTGAAGGACATCACGATTCTCGGCTGGTCAATGGGCTGCTCAGTGATCTGGAGCTATTGGGATCTGTTCGGGTCCGAGCGCCTCTCCAAAATCATCCTTGTGGACGAACCGGGCTGGCTTTTGAAAACGGAAGAAAACGACCTCGGGCTCTGGGGCTACGAT
Organism: Clostridiales bacterium UBA5446; assembly: GCA_002427465.1. Taxonomy (GTDB): domain Bacteria; phylum Bacillota; class Clostridia; order Oscillospirales; family Oscillospiraceae; genus Scatomorpha. Next base: position 5,346 of record DIRC01000055.1, read on the forward strand.
GAGCTTCTTGCGAACGTCAAAGCGATCAACGCCGATAAGGTGGCTTACACTAAAGCGCTGATTGACGGCTTGCTCACAAAAAAGATGCCGGAAGAAGACGTTCAGTTCCTTATCGCGGAAAACCTCAAAATGCCGGCCGAGTATACCGCCCGTTTGGCCATTATCCACTGGTTTCTGGATTGGCGCGACATCATTCCGACGATCAGCCTCCCGACGATGATAATCGGCGGAAAGAAGAGCTTTGTAAACTGGCATTCGCAGGTGTGGAACAATGAGATGATCCCCGGATCGAAGCTGGAGCTATTTGAGGACAGGGGCCACCTGATGTTCTTCGAAGAGCCCGAGAAATTCAATAAGATCGTATCGGATTTCATCGGTTGAGTCATCTCGGCGACCCTCGGGCGGCAACGTGCTAATAAAATCCGAAACCCGAATAATCAGTTTGTAGGATTTTTATTATCATATACCTTTTAGGGCAAGAGAGGCCGAACAAAAATTCGGCCTCTACCTATTTGCTTTGGAGCTGATTATCATGGTTCAAATCCCTTACGGAAATAAATTATTAAACTACGAAGCCGGGGGAGGATCCGTTCTGACCTCGGGGATCGGGGCACTGAAGGCGGAGGGGAATGGAGGCTCCATCGTGAAAGCCGCGATGGAAAACCCCATCGACAGCCCGCGCCTGCGCGAACTGGCGATGGGCAAAAAAACCTGTGTCATTATTATTTCCGACCATACGAGGCCGGTCCCCAGCCGGGACATCCTGCCCAACCTGTTCGCCGAACTGCGGGAGGGAAATCCGGAT
>DIRC01000055.1:6316-14807 GCA_002427465.1 Clostridiales bacterium UBA5446
ACTGCGGGAGGGAAATCCGGATATCAGCATAACGCTGCTGGTGGCCACCGGTTTCCACCGCCCGACGACCCGGGCCGAGCTTGAGGCCAAGCTCGGGCGGGAGATCGCGTCTTCTGTGCCAATCGTCATCCACGACTGCCGGGATCCGGAAGCGAACGTCCGGGTGGGCGTCCTGCCCTCCGGGGCGCCCTGCCTCATCGATCGCGCGGCGGCCGAGGCCGACCTGCTCGTGGCCGAGGGCTTTATCGAGCCGCATTTCTTCGCCGGTTTCTCCGGCGGGAGAAAGAGCGTCCTGCCCGGCATCTGCGACCAGACGACGGTTCTGGGGAACCACTGCAGCCGCTTCATCGACAGCGGGCATTCCCGCACCGGCATCCTCGACGGGAACCCGATGCACAAGGATATGATCGCCGCCGCGAAGCTCGCAAAGCTGGCCTATATCGTCAACGTGGTCATCGACGAGGACAAAAAGACCGTGGCGGCCTTCGCGGGGAATTACGTAACGGCCCACAGGAAGGGCTGCGAGTTCCTGCTGGGGTACTGCCGGGTGAAGCCCGCTTACGCCGACATCGTCATCACTTCCAACGGCGGCGCGCCGCTGGATCAGAACATTTACCAGTGCGTCAAGGGGATGACGGCGGCCGAGGCTTCCTGCAAACCGGGCGGGGTCATCATCCTCTGCGCCGAATGCGCGGACGGGCACGGCGGCGAGAGCTTTTACAAATCCCTGCGCGACTGCGCGTGCCCCCGGGCGCTGTACGACGAGTTCATGGCGACGCCCCAGGACAAAACGATCCCCGACCAGTGGGAAAGCCAGATCCTGGCCCGTATCTTGATAAAATTCCGGGTCGTTTTCGTGTCCCGGCCGGAAATGAAGCCGATCATCGAAGATATGAAAATGACCTACGCCGCTTCTCTGCCGGAGGCCGTGGCGCTTGCGAAGAGCTGGGGAAAGGAAAGCGTCACCGTGATCCCCAACGGCATCTCCGTGATTGTGAGGGATTAGCGGCTCAGACACCGAATTATTTTATACTGGAGGAAGAAGAGTGGCAGCCTATAACAAGGTCACCCCCGAGATCACCGAACGGCTGAAGGCCGTGGTGGGAGAAAAACGCTTCTCCGCGGGAGACGCGGTCAACGCGGATTACGCCCACGACGAGATGCCGATCTACGGAAAATGTTTTCCGGAGGCCGTCTGCGAAGCTGAAAGCACCGGGGAAGTCTCGGCGATCATGAAGATCTGCCTCTGGTGTATGGAAAGTCAAGGGACAATTCTCTTTAGCAATTACACGCCGGGCGGATTTCCCGGAAGAGAGAGACGCGTGCAGCGGGGAAGTTAAAAACGCTCATCCCCGTCAGGGAATGAGCGTTTCCTTATGCAGTGAAAAAGTGAGGATGTAATCTAATCAGGCTGCATTTTTCCCCAGCTTCGGGAGCAGCAGCACCATAATGATGCCGGCGATGGCGACGGCGCCAGCGATGACGAAAGCGGAGGACATCGATACGGCTTTGGCAAGGAAAGAAGTACCTATGGAGGATAGGCCGAAGCCTATCATGACGAGTGAACAGACGAGGCCAGCGTTCTTCGTACCAAGGTAATCCGTGATGAGCGATGGCATTGTGGCCGCGGTCCCGCCGTAAGTGAAGCTGAGAAGCCAGAAGCAGACAATATAAATAATCCCGGTTGAAAATGTCAGAAATGCGACGGCTACTATGGTGATAACAAAACATACGACCATGGCGCCCTTGCGGCCGATCTTGTCGCTGGCGGTCGAAACCAAAAAACGGCCTGCGACCTGCATCAGGGATGCCACGCTGACACCGGTGACGGCTAGGGCGGAGGACAGCCCTTTTGAAGTGCCGTAGCTCACGAAAATCGAACTCAGGAGAACGAATGCCGGTATGGCACAGAAATAGATAACGGTTAGCATGTAATATTCTTTCATTCTGAAACATTCTCCGGCGGTGGAGCACTGGCGGGATGAGACGGCGACCGCGCCGGTTGGCCTGTAATCGGACATGTAACCTTCGGGGGGCGCCTTGATGGTAAGCATGCCGAATATAGCGATGACAACGAAGATACCAGTCAGTATTTTGAATGTTCCGGTGAGTCCGTAGGCGATCAGCCATTTGCTGCAAAGCGGGGACAAGATGGTAGCGGAAACGCCGAGGATAGCGAGTGTAATCCCGGTGGCAAGTCCTTTTTTGTCTGGGAACCACTTCTGCATCATGGCGATGATGACGTTATACACCATGCCATCTCCGAGCCCGAGAAGTCCGCCGTAAGTCAGCCACATTCCGGCAGGTGCCGTCTGTGGAAGTAGAGAGGTGGTGAAGGCGCCGACGGCCATAAGCAGATAGCCGATGAACATGACGATCTTAACCTTTACCTTCTTCTGCATCACACCGCCCACATAGTTACCGACGACAAAAACGGCGAGCAATATCGTATAAGGCAAGCTGGCACTGGATGATTCAATGTTGAAATATTTCATCACATAGGGCTGAATCAGGCTATATGTATAGGCAAACCCCATGATGAGGCAACATACCACACCACAAAGAAGAATAATGATTCTTCTGCTATCCTTTTCTTTCATTTGAGTCTTCTCTCTTTCAATAAAGTATTATGTTTTCTGTTCCTGGGCCAAGCTGAGCAGCTTATCATAACAGAGATAGCGGTAGAGCTGGCAGAAGTGTCTGAATCCGTCCTCACCAATGATGTATACATTGGGCATGTGGGACGTCCTGTGCCTTGCGTATGCGATCTTGTCATATCCGTCCATCGTAGGATGGTTGTTAATGGTCACGTCGCAGTGGAGCTTTTCCGTTTCCTCAAGGAAGTGGTCGAGGGACTGGAAATATGTTACGATCTCCCTGATGCTCCCCGGAGGATTGGTCCCGCCCCACATTCCGGCCATGTGTAGCACGCCGTTGTCATGCACCGGGAACACGAAGCTCAGTCCGCCGGGCGTATGGCCGGGCGTGAAAAAGACCTTGATCGTTGTATTTCCGAGTGTGATCTCGTCGTTGTCACCGACGTAGTGGTCGATGTCAAAGCTTTTCCAAGTTTCCGGCTTGTCGGGATAGAAAGGACAGTCGCGCCAGAAATCGTCATCTATTTTGGACAGGTAGGTTTCGGGATGGAAGTTATCGACGATCCATCTGCCACAGCCGCAGTGGTCGAAGTGGCCATGGGTGATGACCAGTTTTTTGATGTCCTTCGGATCCCATCCGATGTCCCTGATACCATCAACGATGGCGTTGTACATTTCCACTTTCGGATAGATTGCGTCGATGACGATGAGTCCCTCCGTTGTCTTGAGGATGAACGAAGCCGTGGAAGTGTTGGCCACGATGAGCACGTCGTCGAAGATCTGGGCGTGGGTGAACCAGGAAGCATCCGGCATTCTGTCGATAAGATCTGGCGGGTTGCGGTACTGAGGAAGTTTCATAACAAAACACACTCTCTTTCTTTAAGTCTTTAGCAATATGTATGTGACTATTGCACAAAGTATATTATATTGACATGGTGTATTTGTAAATAGATCTGATAAAATATCAACATTCTTTTTATCTGCGTAAAATGGAATTGCGCTCAGTGAAATACTGAGCGCATAATCTGAGAAGTAAATTGATTTGATTTACGGTCGAAAACCATATATTATATATTATTAAATCGATATAAAACAAGGCTTGGAGGATGACAGTAAATTGCGCAGTGAGTACGAATATTACTACAATATTGCTTCAGCCGTGAAGACGATACAACTCATTGAACTTTTAGTTCAAGGCAACGGCGAACTCAGCGTGACTGAAATAGCCCGGGCTCTGGATACCCATACCTCCAGCGCGGACCGATACCTTCTGACCCTCCAGAACCTTGGTTATGCCGAAAAGAACCCCCGGGACGGCAAATTCAGAATGTCAGACAAACTGATAATGCTGAATAACAAGCTGATTGCTAATCATCCCCTCACAACCAAGTACCTCGACGTCATGCACACGCTGGCCTATGAGTTCGACACTACCGCACATATCATGTCATTTTTCAAAAACGAGACCATTACCTTGCACAAAGACCTGCAGACGCACAACCTTTCCTTTAATAAGGCTTTTTTCGATCCAACGCGATATCATTACTGCTCAGCGCCCGGCAAGCTCTTGCTGTCGACGCTGTCTGAGGAGGACCTAAAGGAATACTTTTTAAAAGTAAGGTTCATCAAATTTACTAAGAACACGCTTGCCTCCGAAAAAGCCGTCCGTGAGAACCTTGCCCTCATACGTAGCACGGGATATTCGGTGCATGACGAAGAGTGGCTTCCCGGGAATCTGACCATTGCTTTTCCTCTCTGCCTGAACGGGGAAATAAGCGGCTCACTTTCCCTGATGTGCGATATATCCATGAAAGACAGAATGCTGAGCCCATCCACGATAGCCTATATTAAGAGCAAGCTCGGCGAATAGCCGTGAACCGCGGAGACTATACATTCAGCGGTTAGTGTCCCTATCAAGAAAGTTGAAGAGGTAAAAGCTTATTTCGTCTCTGAATACCATGGCCGATACCGCAGCGAAGGTTACATCCACAGAGTAAACGATCGCAGTTCCAATAATATGTAATGAGAACAGCTTTTCAGTAACGATTATTTCCAACGGCATCTTCGTGATCGTGAGGGATTAGCGGCTCAAACACCGAATTATTTTATACTGGAGGAAAAAGAATGGCAGCGTATAACAAGGTCACCCCCGAGATCGCCGAACGGCTGAAGGCCGTGGTCGGAGGAAAACGCTTCTCCGCGGGAGATGCGGTCAACCCGGATTACTCGCACGACGAGATGCCGATCTACGGAAAATATTTTCCCGAGGCCGTCTGTGAAGCTGAAAGCACCGGGGAAGTCTCCGCGATCATGAAGATCTGCGCGGAGAACAGGATCCCCGTTACGCCCAGAGGCGCGGGCACCGGCCTGGCCGGCGGTGCGGTCCCCGTCTGCGGCGGCGTCGTCCTCAGCACGGCGCGTATGAACAGGATCCTGGGCTACGATATGAAGAATCTCGTCGTGCATGCCCAGGCGGGCGTCCTGCTCCAGGACCTCGCAGCGGACGCGCAGGAGCACGGCCTGATGTACCCCCCCGATCCGGGCGAGAAGACCGCGACGCTGGGCGGCAACGTCTCCACCAACGCGGGCGGTATGCGCGCCGTGAAATACGGCGTCACCCGGGACTATGTCCTTGCCATGACCGTCGTCCTCCCCAGCGGCGAGATCATGAGGCTGGGCAAGACCGTCTGCAAGACCAGTTCGGGCTACAGCCTGCTGCATCTCATGATCGGCTCCGAGGGGACCCTCGGCATCATCACGGAGCTGACGCTGAAACTGATCCCGCAGCCTGACATGGACGTCAGCCTCATTCTCCCGTTCGCGGATGTGGCCGGCTGCATCGCGGCCGTCCCCGGCATCAAGCTGTCCAACCTGGACCCCCAGTCCATCGAGTTCATGGACATCGACATCATCAGGTCCTCCGCCGCCTTCACGGGCAGCCCGGTGTTTCCCACCGAAATGTGCGGCGAACCCGTGGGCGCCTGTCTCCTCGTCACCTTCGTCGGGAACAGCGAGGACGAGCTCTTCGCCAAAATGGAGAAGCTGGCCGGGGTCGTCGAAGAAGCCGGGGCCATGGACGTGCTGGTCGTCGATACCCCGACGCTCAAGAAGGACGTCTGGGCGGCCCGCTCGTCCTTCCTCACCGCCATCGAAGCGGACACGAAGCTCATGGACGAGCTGGACGTAGTCGTCCCCGTGGACCGCATCGCCGAATTCCTCGTCTATATCCGCGGCCTGGGCGACGACGTGGGCCTCACCGTCCGGAATTTCGGGCACGCCGGCGACGGCAACCTCCATATCTACTGCTGCTCCAACGACCTGCCGGAGGACGAGTTCAAAAAGCGGGCCAAGGCGTTCATGGACAAGGCATACGGCAAATGCGCCGAGTTTGAGGGCCAGGTCTCCGGCGAGCACGCCATCGGCCACGCGAAAAAGGAATACCTCAAAGAGTCCGTCGGCGACACGGCCTACGGCCTGATGGGGGCCATCAAAAACGTGTTCGACCCCGACGGGATCCTCAATCCCGGCAAGGTGTGCACCGATACATGTCGGGAGGGCGAGTGAGATGCTGAAGATACTGGTATGCGTGAAGCAGGTGCCGGACGTGGACCAGATGCGGATGGACCCGGAGACGGGGAACCTGATCCGGGAAGGGGTTCCCGCGATCCTGAACCCGCTGGACGCCAACGCGGTTTCGGCCGCGGTGAAGGTGAAGGAAACATACGGCGGTGAGATAACGCTCATCACGATGGGGCCGCCGGCCGCGGAGGCCGTGCTGCGGGAATGCCTGGCAGTGGGTGCCGACAAAGCGGTGCTGGTGACGGACCGGGCCTTCGGCAACGCGGATACTCTGGCCACCAGCTACTCCATCGTCTCCGCGGCAAACACGCTGGATAAGTTCGACCTCGTTTTCTGCGGCAAGGAGACGCTGGACGGGGCGACGGGCCAGATGGGCGCACAGCTGGCCGAGCGGTTCGACGCGGCGCAGATCACCTCGGCGTCGCTGATCAGTGAGATCGACGCAGCGAACAGGAAGCTGGTGGTGGAACGGGAGCTTGAAACGGGCGTGGAGACGCTGGAGGTCACGATGCCCTGCCTGTTCACGATGGAGAAAACACACTATCCCGTCCGCATCCCGAATTTGAAGGGGAAGCTGGCGGCGAGGAAAGCGCCGGTCTCCAAGATAACGGCGGACGACATTCCGGGCCTTGACCGGAACCGGATTGGGGACCCGGGGTCGCCGACGAAGGTACCGCGGACATTCCCTCCCGTCATGCCGGAGCCGGGCGTGATCCTGGACGAGGGCAATGTGGAAGCGACCGTCGGAAAGCTCGTGGCTATCCTGACCGCGGACGGCAGCATTTGAGGAGGCGAGAGAAATGGATAAAAGCGCATACAAAAACATGTGGGTCTACGTGGAACACGACGGCGCGGACGTGCATCCCGTTTCCCTGGAACTGTGCTGCGAGGTGCGGAAGCTCTGCGACCTTTCCGGCGACAACCTGATCGCGGTCGTCGTGGGGGAATTGCCCGAAAGCGAGCTGAACAAGATCAGAGACTGTGCGGTGGACGGGATCCTCTTCGTTTCCGGCACCGGCTACGAACGCTACAACACCGAGGCCTACGCCAATCTATTCACGGTGCTGTGCAGGAAATACAATCCGTCCGCCGTGTTCGTGGGCGGGACGACGAACGGGCGCGACTTTGCGCCACGGTTCGCGGCGAGGCTGGAGACGGGCTGCACGTCTGACGCGACGGAGGTGATCTACAACCCGGAAACGACGGACATCGAGTTTGTGGAGCCGGCGGCGGGGGGGAAGATCATGGCGGTGATCACCGTCCCCGTGCTGCGTCCCCAGGTGGGGACCATCCGTCCGGGCACGTTCAAATACATCCCCGCGGGCCAGAAGGCCGGGATCGAGGAACTGCACGAGAAAATCTGCTTCGATCCGGAAAAGATCCGGACGAAGTTTCTCTCCTTCGAGGCGGACGCCTTCGACCCGGAATTGGACATCGCGAATGAGGACGTGATCATCTGCGTGGGCAACGGTCTCGCGGACGAGGCGTCTCTCCAGCGGTACCGGGACCTGGCGAAGCTGCTGGGGGGCAAGATCGCGTGCACGCGGCCGCTGTACGACCGGGAGATCCTGTCGTACAAGCTGCAGGTGGGCCAGTCGGGCGTGATGGTCAAGCCGAAGCTGTACATCGGATTCGGCATCTCCGGCGCGGTGAACCATGTGACGGGCGTGGAGGCGGAAAAATTCGTCGCGGTGAACACGGACCCGGACGCGCCGATCTTCCACTACTGCGACTACGGCATCGTCGGCGATATGGACGAAGTCTGCGACGCCATGATCGCGGCGATCAAAGCAGGTAAAAAATAATATTGGTAGCGACTGATATTGACTTTGACCGCATATTTTAGCCGTTCTGCTAGCGGCTTGCTAATTTTGACTCCGCTAAACGCCCTGAAACGTGCTGATACAAGGGAATACGGCAAGACACGAAGAAGCCGCCGAAGCCCTGATACAGCAAGGGTTTCGGCGGTGCTGCGCAGTGCTGAAAGATACTGTAAAGTACACGTCTGTGTCAACGGCCAAGAGAAAGAAAAGATGTTCAAATCGTTTCTGTGGTTTCAGGAATCAAGTTGCAAGCCTGTATAAACTAAGTATTTATTTTATAGCAATATGCTTCTCCATACCGGTAAGTACATCGGGTATTCCGAAAACAGCAACTGCTGGAGATGGATAAACGTGAGGCCAGTCGCAAAATTCTCAACAGCGAATATGCCCCAAGAAAAGGCAATTATTATCGACAGCTCTTTGATTACTGGTGGACGCTGTGCTGCCCAACCAACACGCATTTCAAGCTTAGGGAAGCTCTGAACAAATGGG
>DIRC01000036.1 GCA_002427465.1 Clostridiales bacterium UBA5446
CCGGAGGCCCCCGTGGACAGAGATGACAGGCTGATGTTGTCCACGCCGGCGTTATCCCCTGCGGTATATACGCCGCCGGAGATCGTCCCCAGGTTCGCCTTCATCACCGTGTCGGCGGGCGCGGCAACGGTCTTCAGCGTATTGTCCGTGGCCAGGCTGCTCAAAGCGGCCGATGAACCGCAGAGAATGAATCTTCCGTCCTCTCCGATAAAGAGGTGTTCCGCATTGCCGCCAGAGACCGCGTCCGTGACGAACAGAATGTAGGAGCTGACCGCCCGCGTAGTTCCGTCCGAGGGGCTGTTCACCACCGTCCCGGCGCTTTTTCCGGGGAGTAGGAGCGACATGGTCGAGGAGCCGCCGCCGTCCATATTGACGGCGTATATGCAGCCCATGGAGATCATATCCTGGGCCAGCTGCGAGAGCGTCGATCCCCGGGAGGCCGTCGTGCGCCCGTCCATCACATAATAGACCAGCGTGCCGTCGGCCTTGATCCCGATTGCGGTTCGGGGGTTCACATCCGTGATGGTGGAGTCCCACCACTCGGAATGAAAGACGCCGCCTTCGGACACGAGAATATTTCCGCAGCCCGATATCCATTGCGCCGAAGCCAGCTTTTCGTCGGTACAGGCTGTGGTGAGAGTCACCCTGTCCCCCACCGAGAACTTCTCGAACTCGGACTGAAGTTCCGAGGCGTCCGCCGCGGTGAGGATCAGATTATCCTTGCCGATCACCAGTGAATTGTACTGGCCGTCGATCAGCTCGGCCACCTCAAGCGTCATCCTGCCGCTGACGGACATTTCCCCCTCCAGCACCTTGAAGCGCACAAACCAGCCGTCGGTCGTCGTCCGCGTGGATACCGTGGAGAAATACTCGCTGTACAGATACAGGCCGCCGCCGTCCGACCTGGTCTTGTTGTAATGGGTAAGGGAGACGCTTTCCCCGGCGGTCTCATTTTGAAGTGTTATGTTAACTTCCGGCATAAATGAGGTAAACGCGCCGCCCTCTGAGAATGCAATGGCGTTGTTGCCCTCCGGCGAGGACTTGTATATGCCGTCCTCCACCACCATGCCGCATGGGATGCGGGTATCCCAATATCCGAAGTCGGCGTTGACCGACCCCACCACATGATAGCCCTGCGCCCTGGCATAGTTGATGATCTGCGTGATCGTCATTCCGCCATATATCGTGTCGCAGGCCAGCACGATGGGATACACAGGGCTGCCGGCGGCGTTTTCCAGCATGAAGGTCTCCACCCGCCTGCCGGCTGGGGTATAGGAGATATCGTTCTGGTATGTAAAGCCCTTGGCCAAGGTCATACTGTTGGTATAAGCGGCCGGGCCTGTCCCGTCTCCGACGGCGAAGACGCCGGCATTAAGGATGAGCAGGGCAGCAAGGGCTGCCGCAAAAATTGTTCTCACTGTTCGTTTTAGCATTCAGTCACCTCTAGTAGATATGTCCATAAATGAAAAGCCCCGAGCAGTATGACAGGGCGCTGGCGAAATTGTCTGAAAAAAGGTCCCGGGGATCTTCCACAAAGGAACAGACGGGGTATGTAAAGGCCGTGCAGCCGCCTTCAGGGTATAAGCAAATATATTATGTTAACCACCTCCATTGGGGGACAGTATCCGTTCAAATCACTCTATCATATAGACGGGAAATATGGTACAATGTTTCTCAGAATAAGTAATGGGAGAACATCCACATGATAACAGTTGACAATCTCAGACTTCAATTCGGCGGTCAGGTTCTGTTTTCAAACGTTGACCTCCAGTTCACCGCCGGCAACTGCTACGGCATCATCGGCGCCAACGGGTCCGGAAAATCCACCTTTCTAAGAATCCTTTCCGGCGAGATCGACAGCGCCGATGGCAACGTCTATATCGACGCCAAGGCAAGGATGTCCGTTCTGAAGCAGAATCAGAATATGTATGACATGTATTCGGTCATGGATACCGTCATTATGGGCAACCCCCGTCTTTATGAGTGCGGCCGCGAAAAGGACGCCATCTATGAAAAGGATGAAATGACGGACGAGGACGGTATGCGGGCATCCGAGCTGGAGGAGCTGTTCGCCGAGCTGGGCGGCTGGGAAGCCGAGTCCGACGCTTCGCGCATTCTCCAGGGTCTCGGCGTCGCGCCCGAATATCACGGTACGCCCATGTCGGCGATGGACCCGCGCCTCAAAGTCAAAGTCCTGCTGGCCCAGGCGCTTTTCGGAAAGCCGGATATCATTCTTCTGGACGAGCCCACAAACAACCTGGATCTGGCCAGCGTGGTCTGGCTGGAAGATTTCCTAATGGATTATGAGGGTACCGTTCTTGTGGTCTCCCATGACCGATATTTCCTGAACAACGTCTGCACCCATATCGTGGACATCGACTTCGGAAAGATCAAAATGTATGTGGGCAACTACGACTTCTGGTATGAGTCCAGCCAGCTTGTGCAGAGGCTGATGAAGGATCAGAGCAAGAAGGTGGAGCAGAAGCGAGAGGAGCTTCAGGCCTTTATCGCCAGATTCTCCGCGAATAAATCCAAATCCCGCCAGGCCACCAGCCGCAGAAAGCTGCTGGAAAAGCTGAGCGTGGAGGAAATGCCCGCCTCCAGCCGCCGCTATCCCTGGGTCGGTTTTAAGGCGGATCGGGAACCCGGCAAGGACCGGCTGTTCGTCTCCGGCGTCACAAAATCCCTGGATAGCGAAATTCTGCTCAACGACGTCAGCTTTATTGTCGGCAAAGAGGACAAGATCGCCGTTATCGGGCGCAACGAGAGGGCCGTCACCATGCTGTTCAAGATTCTCATGGGTGAGGCGGAACCGGATGCCGGCACGGTAAAATGGGGCGTTTCCACCACACAGGCGTACTTCCCCGGGGACAACAGCGCGTTTTTTGAGGGCTGCGGCCTGAATATTATGGACTGGATGCGCCAATTCTCCGAGGATAAGCGTGAAAGCTACCTTCGTGCCTTCCTGGGCAGGATGCTGTTTTCCGGCGACGAGGTATATAAAACCGTCTCCGTCCTCTCCGGCGGCGAGAAGGTGCGCTGTATGCTCTCGAAGCTGATGCTTTCAGGCGCGAATTCCCTGCTCCTGGATCAGCCTACCAACCATCTCGACCTGGAGAGCATCGCAGCTCTAAACAACGGGATGTCCGCCTTCCCCCACAACATCATCTTCTCCTCCCACGACCACCAGCTTACCCAAACCGTGGCAAACCGCATCATAGAAATTCATGGGGATGGCACTATCACCGACCGCATGTGCACCTATGACGAATACATGGATCTGAACAAGGCCTGAGCCGGCCGCGCTCAGAAAAACTCAGTCCGGGCCGCATGCCGGATAGTAATAGTTGACCAGAAGATCCACACAGGCTCCGTAGCTTTTCATGCCCAGGGCCTGGCCGTTGGATCGGAGGAAAGCCTCGTACACTGTTTCCGAGGCTTTTTTCACGCTTGAGCCGCTGTATTTTGCCCAATAGGCATTGATGGATAAAATATCCTCCCGCACGGAGTCGGAAAGCGTCTCTCTGATCGCCTTCCAGGCTTCATAGTCCGCGGAATGCAGGGCGTTTCCCAGATAAATGTAGGCCATCAGCGCGCCGGAATAGGCAAAATCCGCGTCTCCGCTTTCCATGCAGGCCAGAACCGCGATAAAGTTGCATTCCTGCTCCGCCGCTATTCCCCGCTGGTGGGCCAGTTCGTGGACCGCCGTGGCCGGCAGCATGCAGGCCGGCGAATCCATGTTCAGATTGGCTTCGCCCGTGAATGGGGAGAAAAATCCGGTGAAATTCATCCGGCTCATAACCCTGGAAAAATACACGGGCTTGGGGCGCAGCGCCTCTCCCGCCAAAAACGGAAACTGCTCCGCGGCTGCGCCGAACACATCCGGCGTTCGATCAAGTATACTTTCCCGGGAAACCGCGAAAATGCCGGAATCATCGCGCGCCACCATTTCCCCGCCTGTATTTGCCTCGGCGGCAAAGTAGCCTGCAACGGCGCCGAGGGCATCTGCCGATATCGGCCCGCCGTCCAGGCCGCTCCGCTCGGTAAATGAAGGAATATAATAACAGGTTCCCCAGAGCACGCTGAAACCCATCCACACCAGACCGGCACACATGGTCAGGGTCAGCAGCATGGCATAAACCCGCTTTCCTTTATTTTCACGGAACGAAAGCAAGACCAGGTTGTAGATTATGTAAACCAATGCCATGGCCGCGGCCGCGGCCGTCAGCCACTCAGCCGCTGAAAACGGCACGTTCCCGCAAAGCCGGGACATGAAAGCGTGGTACGGTTTCGTCACATACCGATAGACGCCTGTCATCACCGCCTCGTTGCCCCGGAATATGTAATACGCGGCTGTCACAACCAGGGAGAACAGCGTGATGACGAGCCTTATTGGACACAGCGTCCTGAAGCTGATTTTTTGTTTCGTCAAGATTTTCATAAGAAAATTATACTCAAAACTTTCATCATTGTCCAATAAAAAAACCGCTCCAAGTTTTGGAGCGGCTTTTAGTTATTTTAAAGCGCGGCTTTCGCCTTATCGCAAATGGCGGAAAACGCCTCCGGCTCGTGAATGGCAATCTCGGAAAGCATCTTGCGGTTCATGTCGATTCCGGAAAGCCTCAAGCCATGGATAAAGGTGGAATAATTCATTCCATTCTGCTTGCATCCCGCGGAAATCCGGGTGATCCAAAGCTGGCGAAAATCCCGCTTCTTCAGTTTGCGGCCCACATACGCATAGCGGCCGGATTTCATGACCTGCTGTTTGGCCATCTTGAAGTGCCGGGATTTGTTGCCCCAATAGCCCTTTGCGAGACCAAGCGTCTTATTCCTTCTCTTGCGCGTCATTACCGCGCCTTTTACTCTGGCCATCTTGCTGAGTCCTCCTCTTATTTATACGGGATCATGCGCTTGATCGCAGACTCGTTCGTCACGTCCGCATAGGTGCCCTGTCTCAGGCCTCTCTTACGCTTAGGCGTCTTGCCGTGGCCTGTGGCCAGATGGGACTTGTATGCGTGCGCACGCTTGACCTTGCCGCTCTTTGTGAGGCAGAACCTCTTTTTAGCGCCACTGTGGGTTTTCAGTTTGGGCATTGTTTTTTCTCCTTCCTAGGTATGCTCGCTTCGCTGTGGTTTCATTATTCAGGCTTTGCCTCTTTTGTGTCTTCAGCGGACTTAGCCACTTTTTTAGGCTGTACCTGAACCTTCGGAGAGATAAAGATAGACATATGACGCCCCTCCATGCTGGGCTGCTTATCCAGGGCGCTGACCTCTGCGCACTCCTGAGCAAAGCGGCGCAACAGCCCCTCGCCGATGTTGGTATGTGCCATCTCTCTGCCCCGGAACCGCACGGTCACTTTAACTCTGTCGCCCTCGGCAAGAAACTTCTGGGCGTTCTTGAGTTTGACAAGAAAATCGTTATCCCCGATGCTGGGAGACATGCGGATTTCCTTGACTTCAATGATATGCTGATTCTTCTTGGCTTCCTTTTCCCTTTTCGCCTGTGAAAAACGGTACTTCCCGTAATCCATTATCTTGCAGACCGGTGGATTGGATCCGGGCGCGATTTTTACAAGGTCAAGATTTTTGGAAAAGGCAATATCAAGAGCGGCCTGAGACGACATGATACCAAGCTGCTCTCCATCCTCGCCGATTAATCTCACTTCTCTGTCACGGATATCTTCGTTGAACTGATAATCTGTGCTCGCTATAAATAACACCTCCTGAAAGAAAAACGCGGATGCTTTCGGCATCCGCACATAAAAACACAACTACCCTTTCAGGGCCATGGTGTATTTATATTGACCACAGCACGTTTTTCGGCCGGGTGAGGGCGGCGGAAGCCGTTCCTTCTTTGTTTTATCCCAATTAATATATCAGGGAATCACTTGGCTGTCAAGCATTTTTCATCTTCCGGAATTTTCCACTCAAAAATGGAAATCATATTCACGGAGGTGAAAAAATGTCCATTGCCGAACCCTTGTTTATCGGAACGGTCGGCGCCATATTATATGGCTTAATAGAAATTCTGTGGAGAGGGCATACCCATTGGACGATGCTCCTGCTGGGAGGCGCCTGCTTTATGGTGATGTATCTGATCGCATCCCTTGAC
>DIRC01000050.1 GCA_002427465.1 Clostridiales bacterium UBA5446
GGGAAGATCACGATTGACGCAGCCGGGCTTAAGGCGGAGGTGGGCGTGAAGCTGGCCTTCGAATTTGAGGATATGGAGAAGCACTGGGCCGCGGAATATGTCAAAACCCTTTATGAAGCGGGAGTTGTCAACGGTATGACGGCCACAACCTATTCCCCGGATACGGGGATGAAGCGCTGCGACTTTGTGCTGATGCTGTACCGCGCGGCCGGGGAACCGGTTTATGAGGCATCGGCTTCCTTTACCGACGTGCCTTCAGACGCGTATTACGCCAAGGCCGTGGCCTGGGCTGAGGCGAACGGGATCGCCCAGGGGGCCGGGAAAGGGCTTTTCGATCCTGCGGGTACCCTGACCCGGGAGCAGGGCTTCACCTTCCTCTATCGGTCTCTTAAGCTGCTGGGGGTCACGTATTCTGAAGGCGACGAGTCCCGGCTGGATATCTTTGCGGACGGGGCGCAGGTTTCGGATTGGGCAAGAGTTCCGGCTGCGACGCTGGTTTCCCTGGGAATTATCCAGGGGACGGACGGCAGCATACTCCCGTCGGGAACCCTTACCCGGGCGGAGATGGCCAAAATGTTCTGCGTGACGCTTTACCGTACTTAAACATGCCCGAAAAGAACTAATATTGGCGGGGAGGACGCCCGCCATAAGACAAATTCCTGACTATGTTTGATTATAGCCGGGGATTTGTTGCATTCTCCGATAGGCGGCCGGAAAGGCCCGGGCCGCCTGATATGGGCGTACAATAAGGTGCTGATCCATGCGGTCAATGTCCGGGGCTTTATTGAGCCGGCTATTTATGCCCGGTGTACCCGTGTTGAGTTTGCAGGCGCGGAAATAAAAAATCTCCGGGCAAGTCACCGCCTGGAGATTTTTATGGCATGCAGCTTCCGGACATGGGGCGGCGGGGGTTATTCCGCGGCCAGCCGGTTTCCCAGTTTTTTGCATTGCTCAAGCCCCTCGTCGTCCGGCGCTTCGTTGATAATCAGCCCTTCGCCGCCGATAATCTTAGCGCCGGTGCAGCGCTCCTGCCAGTCCAGCATCCACTGGCCGTCTCCCCAGCCGTAGGAGCCGAAAAGCGCGATTTCCTTCCCGGAGAGCTTATCCTCCAGGACAGAAAACATCGGTTCAAATTCCGAGTCCTCCAACTGCTCTGATCCCATAGACGGGCAGCCGAAGGCAATCCTGTCATAATCGGACAGGGCGGCGGCAGAAAATTCGGAGGCCGTAAAAAGTGCGGCGTTGCCGCCGGCGGCTTTTACGCCGTCAGCGATTCCATGAGCCATAGCCTCTGTATTTCCTGTTCCGCTCCAATATACAATGGCGATATTTTTCATATTTATCCTCCTTTAACCACGGGCCGCAATCGGTTTGAATATCTTTGGCCTTATTAACCGTGCTTATTAATCCCATGTGTTTGTATCTTGCGCAATTATTCTTTCCGCATTCAGCACAGGGAATAAACCCAATGGTCGCAGGTGATCTGAAAACTCGCCGCACGAAGAAAAGGTTACTGCCGGAGGGCGTTCAGTCGCCGGTTAAAACAGCTCTGACGATCAGGCGGTGAGTCGCCACACGTACCGGCGTGCAGGTGATCAGGGTAATTCGGGCGTCCTCTGTCTCACTCAGAACCCAGGTGTCTTCAGGGGCAACGACAAAGGTTTCTTCGACAATATAGGTATAGGTAATCCCGCTGCGATCCACCAGGATTTCGTTCCCGGCCTCCAGCTCGTCCAGCCGGCTGAAAAAGCTGCCCCAAGTGTAGCTTCTGTGGCCGGCTATACAGCAGTTGCCGGTATCACCGGGCAGGGAGGTTCCGGCGAAGTGGCCCGCCGCATATTTCAGGGTTCTGTTGTCTGTGCTTTCTCCGATTGCCACGGACAAGTCGATTTTCGGGATACGGAGGACGCCCAGAAGCGCAATGTCCCCAGCGTCCGTCGGTTCTTCCGCCTGGGGTTCTGCCCACCCGGGTGATACGGCGGGGGAGGCGGGCACCCGGCCGGCCTGCACGGGCGGGCCGGAGTCCCGTGGCCCGTGGGCATTTTCGGCGGAGACGGCCTCCCGGCAGCTGTTTTCATATTGAAGCACCAGCTTTGCCTGCCGGTATCCGGAATACCATCTGGAGAAAAGGGCATAAGAAATCAAAAGGATGCCGGCTAGTATGAGCAGAAGCCCAAGGTTCCGCCGGCTCCGGCGGAAGAACTTTTTGATGTCGGGCAGGGGCGCGGTTTTACGCGCCCCTGCCTTCTTATTCCGGGTGTGATTTATCCGATTCAACTGCTATGAGGCTTCCTTTTTCCGGTATATATCAGGGCGATTCCCCCGATAATCAGGGCCGCGCCCAGCAGGGCCAGGGTCAGCGTATCCCACAGGCTGCCGGTCTGGGGAAGCAGGCCGCCGGAGGGAGTCTCCCCGTCGATTATATTCGTTTTATCGGGGTCCGGCGTATTCTCAACGGTGAAGCTGTAAACGGTATCGGCGTCGACGGTGACGGAAATCACCCGGTTGTCGGCAAGATAACCATTAGGCGCGGCGGTTTCCTTCACGGTATAGCTGCCCGGCTCCAGACCGGCAAACAGCGCGACGCCTTCGCTGTCCGAAACGGCGGTTTGCAGCGGAGTTCCGTCTTCGCCGTACAGGGTGAATTCAGCGCCGGGCAGCGGACTCTCACTTTCAGCATCGACCTTTAGGATGCGGATGCCCGCGCCGTCCGTCGGCAGTATTTCGTCCGGTTTATAATTTACGAAGATATAGGGTTCCGCGCTGACGTTTCTGTTGTTGCCGCTCACCGTGGCGGACCCTTCGGTCTTACTGATGTCGTACCCTTCAGGAGCCTTGGTTTCGCGGATGGTATAGGTGCCGAAGGCGACTTTGTCAAAGGATACCAGCCCATCCGCGGCCGATACTGCCGTCTTGACCAGGGCGCCGCCGGCGTTATACAGGCCGAATTCGGCTCCGGCCAAAGGCAAGCTGTCACTGGTCGTCTTTTTCAGGCGGATGGAGCCGTAGGGGGCATCTTCCGGGATGGGCCTGTTCTCAAGGGTGTCCGGGGTGACGGTAATAACCACGTCGGTATTATCCTGAGTAACGGCAACCGTCACGTGAATTTCGTCGTCCGTCTTAAAATATCCGTACGGCGCTTTGGTTTCTGTGATTATGTAGCTGCCCACCGGGATCTCGTTAAAGGTGACTGTGCCGTTCACGCTTTCCTGCGTGAAGGTGATGGGGTTATTAAACTGATCCGTACCCTTAAGGGTGAATTCTCCGCCGCTCAGGTTTGCGCCGCTGGTGGAGACCTTGGAGAAGGAGACGGTACCGACCGCGGGACGGTCCAGAGTCTCGTAAGTCATGCTTTCAGTCAGCCGATCACCGCCGAAAATATCGGGGTTCAGCAGGTAGCCCTTCGGTGAGGAGATCTCCTGGGCGTAAAAAATCCACGAGGGGAGATTCTTGAATTCGGCGTTGCCGTTTTCGTCCGTGACCGCGGTGATGGGAACGCCGTTATTGGTGACAGGCTTCTTGTTCAGATTCAGCAGTTGGTATTCTGCGCCTTCCACGGCGCTGCCCCGGCTGTCCTCCTTATGAATTGTGAGGGTTAGACTTCCGCTCCCGCCGCTGGACCACAGGTCGTTGATCTCAATTTGGGTTGCGGTATTCTCTCCGGCAGGGCTTTCGGTGCTGCCGGTCAGGGCGACTTTGTTGATAAAGTTCAGGTCGTCCGCCAGGATGTAGGTTGTGAACTCCAGGCGATAGGCATATTTGCCGTCGGGGAGGCCGACCAGAAGGGTGTTGTTGTTTTCTGCCGTGGGGAGCTGGACGCTGTAACCTTCCGTCAGAAGGGTTCCGTCCTCTGCCGGATCAGCGACGCCGGCGGGGGATACGGCCACCCGATATAGCTTCACCGACTCGGCGTCCAGCCGGAGGCCGGGGTCAAGGCCGTCGGAGACTTCAGCGCCGGAAAGGGTGAGCTGCGCGGGATTGATCACCACGGACCAGTTGATGTAGTCGGACTTGGCGGTATATGCATAGGACTTTGTGACGATGGGATTCGAGATGCTCACTTTGGCGCTGACCTCGATGGGCGTTTTGATCTCATCGGCGCTTAGGACGGCGTTATTGGTGAAATCCTTGCTGTTTTTCCATTGCTTGAGCAGGGTTTCATCGGTTAAGACCGTGTAGAAGCTGATGGTATGTTTGGCGTCTATGCTGCCAAAGCGGTATTCAAACGACGTGTCGCCGCTTATCCCGGTTGTCGGCGCGGTGGCCACGGGGGCTTCTGCGCCGTCCTTATTGACCAGGAACGGATGGTCGGAGTCAATGAGGAGAACCATTCCCTCGGGGATTGTATCGTTGACCGTCGCATTCGTCAGGGGCAGGTTGTTCCGGTTGACCGTGATTTCCCACTTCACGGTATGCGCCGTATAATCATAGGAGCTGCCGTCGATTTTCACAGCGGCCTTTTCCAGAACCTGGCTGCGGTAGGTCTTGGTTCCGGTGGTTTTGACCACTGTGCCGTCCCGGGTCAGCTCAACGTCATTTCCGAATTTGACGCTGTCATTATTGGCATAGAGCGTATCCAGGCCGGCGGTATCTGCATTGGAGCCGGGGTTGACGTCCACGATCTGAGTATAGTAATCAATGGTGTAAGTGTCCGTGATATTGCCGAGGGCATAGGAAAATTTCTGGACGAAACCGTCAGTGGAGGTGAATTCGTCCGTCGCGTCAGGAGAAGCGGCCTGGAACACCTGGTCGCCTTCGTGCTTGACCGTAAAGCGATGCCCGTCGTCGATCAGCAGCTTCTGTCCAACGGGGACGGTATCCTGGACGGTGGCGTTTTTGATGGTGATATCGTTCCGGTTGACCGTTATGGTCCAGTGGATGTGTCCGGGATAGTCGTAATCGGAGGCGCTGCCTCCGGATTTGGACAGCAGGCCGCCCGAGCCAACGGCTGTAGCCTTTGCCGTATCATTAGGCGAGCCGGAGGGCGCCTCTTTCCAGCTGAGGGCCGCGCTGTTTTCGAACACAACGCTGTCATTGTTGTTCAGGGAAGCGTCCCGCGACGTAACCTCGGTGTAATAGGTGAGGGTGGCCTTGTTTGTCAGGGGGCCGGTGAAGGTGTAGACAAGTTCGCTTGCCGAAGCCACTCCGTTATAGGTATAAGCATATTCAGTGGCGGGGACGGCCGCGGCTTCGCCGCCGTCGATACTGATCTGTATCGGATAGTCGTCGCTGCCCTCCAGAAGCCTCAGCCCGGCGGGGATGGTGTCGGTGATTTTAGCCTCCGTGATGGTGCCGCCCTCGGGAACCGTCACGTTCACCGTCCACATCATCACGATGGAGCCGTCTGTAGTTAAAATCTTCACGCCTCTTTTTGAAAGCCAGTCTATGATGACCTCCGCGCCCTCGGGTTCGGTAAGGTTTTCCTCCCCGGACTTGACCACCGCCTCGTTCGTGAAAACGGAGGCTTCCGCGCTGCTCGCTCCGGTTTCGGCGGAGAAGGTGTCCGGGGTCGTGCTGTATGTAATGGTCTGCGCCGAGGTGATGTTTTCCGCCGGGAAGGTGTAGACGATTGTGTTGGCGGCTGTGAGAACCAGATCATCGTCGCTTACGGCGCTCTCATTGTCATTTATAAAAAACGATCCCGGCTTATAGGTCTGGTTCGGGCTGTAGGTATCCACAAGGGAATAGCCGTCCAGTGCCGTGCCGTCCGGCGGCGTCACGGTGACCGTCCAGGTGATGGTATTTGTGGCCGCGTCATAAACGCCGTCTTTCTCCAGGATGATTTGGGGTTTTGGAAGGGTTTCCCGGGTGAAGTAAATGGTCTCCGCGCCCAGCACAAATTCCGTTTTGTCGTCGCCGCCGTAGGGTATGGCGTTGAAAGTGCCGCTGACGCCGATTTTGCCCCAGATTGCTCTATGTTTGGCAACGTCGGAGTTGAATTGAACCTTGATTGTGTTGGAGTCGATAAATGACCAGGTTCCCAAAAGCCATTCTACCTGCCCGGCCTCTACGGCGTATATCTCGGCATCCTCGCCCTCCGGCACGTCAAAGGTGATGCCCTCCGGCAGGGTGAAGGTAAAGAAGTTGCTGCCGGAATAGGTATAAGAAGTGCCCGTGCTTTCGTTGCCGGAATTCAAGTGGAAGACCAGTTCCATCTCTATTGTGGCGCCGGCCGGAACATTAGAATATGTGTTACCGGTGGGGGAAAGCGTTTCTCCGCCGTTTTTCACTACAAGTGAGGAATTTCCGCCGAGATTGGGGTAGCTGCCCGATGTCCCGTGGATGATCAGGTAGTCGTTTTCCCCGGTGAGATCGTTCGGTATGACGCTGTCCGCAAGCCCGGCGGCGGGTAATAGCTGCAGTATGAGACACAACGCCAAAAGCAAACCAAATGCCTTACCGCTTTTCATACTCATTGACTCTGCTCCTTTTTATTTCATCCGCAATACGGCGGCTGACATTTAATAAGATTATTTTACTTGAGAACACCAAAAACTTCTGATCAGTTTTTTCGGTTGCTTCTGAAGGAAGTGATAAGTTTTGGAGCATTAATGGCCGTGAAAAAAGAAAAGGTGGTAAAAATTGACACTTTACCACGGGAATGCTATAATTATTTAGGTTGTTTTTAAGTACCGCCGGCATATAATTTTGCGGGCGGTGATGCAGAGGCAGGTGAATGCGTTGCGTGAGCTGTTGGATGCGGCCTCCCGAAGAATCATAGACATTTTGGATATTCTCATCACTCAGGAGGACTGGATAACCATAGGGGAGTTGTCCTCTATGATGGGGGCCAGCGAACGGACCATTGCCAAGGATGTAGACGTGATCAGAGGCCGCTGGGGACAGTTTCTCAAGGTTGAGGCGTCCCCAAACAAGGGGATAAGAATACACAGCCGGAACGTTTCGGCCCTGGGCCGGGTGGTTATCGATATTTTTAACGATTCAACGGCCTTGAGATGGTTGGAAGAGATCTTTTTCAATCCGGGCAAGAAAATTGAATTTTTTGTGGAAAAGCTGTTTGTAAGCCGCTCTACTTTGATCCGCGCCCTGCCCGGGATCAACCGCTTCCTCTCGGAGCGGGGGATGGCCATCCGGTACAAGGGCAACCGGTATCAGCTTATTGCGGAGGATGAAGCGTATCTGCGGTATTTCTGCGCTGGCTTCATGATAGAGCTGTATGGGCTCCATCCGGAACAATTCGACATCGGTGAGGATTTCGACCTGGCGGGAAGCCTCCTGATCAAAACGCTGAGACAGCATCTGAGCCGCGAGGAAGCTGACATTGTCATCTCGGACGAGATTGCGATTCTCTATTGCACCATGCTCTATATTGTGTCGCTGATCCGGGAAAATCAGGGATACACAATCCCTGCGTGCCATAACGTAAATCAGGAGATCGACGCGGAGATCATGTCCGGTATTACCTGTCGTTTTCCCAAGATTTCGAAGGCAAATCTCAGCGCCATAGATCAGATGGTCATCAAGCAGTATTGCGGCTGGGATTCCGAGGAAGAAAGGGCCCTTGTGGAGAAACAGGGAGAGGCGTTCTGGAAAAGAATATTCGGCAGGCTGGAGGCTCAGCTTGACGGCGGCATGCTGCGCAAGTTGGTCTTTTATATTAAAGCCACATATCTGATTACAAAGTGCCGCCCTTATGAGACCTCCTCCTTGTTTGATAGGATACGCTATTTTTCGATTTTTCTGAAAAAGCACAATGACTCCGCCTATGCCCTTGTGGAAAGGAATCTGGATATTTTGTCCCAAAACGTCGGGCTTGATCTGTCGGGCAGGATGCAGGATATCCTTTTCTGGCTGTGTTTGACTTACCCGGAATTCTGCAATTACACCCAAATTAAATCGGCGTTGGTGATCAGTGATTTCGGCACGCAGCATGCAAATTATCTGGCGCGGTATATAGCCGCATTTATTAATAAGAAAGGCTCTCCCGAAATCAGGGTTGAGGCTGCCGGCTGCCGGGTGCTGCAGGAGCCTGCGTTGGCCGAGGAATATGATGTGATCATCACCACCATTCCCGATCTGCCCATCGCCCACAAAAACATTATCCTCATCAACGATTACCCATCCCATGAAAACCTTGGCGATATTTATAGGAGCCTTGGCTGAATCCGGAACGGCCCTAATAAGTATGCCGAAAATTGTCCGCATATGTGAAAAACACAATATTACCCTGAAAGTATTGACAACGGTAATGCCCTGAAATCAAAAGATTTCAGGGCATTACCGTTGTTTAGGCATTAAGGGGAATCCGGGTGGCCGCCGGCTTTCTCCCGTTTTTTGGATTCATACATTTTTTCGTCGGCCAAATGGATGATCTCTTCGGCTGTCAGCAGGGCTTCCGTTGTGGTGATGACGCCCAGCGAAACCGTAATGCGAATATCGGTGTCGCCTATCCGGATCGGACGCGCCGCAACGTCATTGCGGATCCTTTCGGAAATCCGATGGGCAGTCTCATTGTCCGTATTACGGAGACAGACGAAAAATTCATCTCCGCCGTAGCGCGCGACCCAGTCCATATCCGCTCTGATCCAGCTGCAGATGATCCTTGCGGCATGTTTCAGCACCATGTCGCCGGCAACATGGCCAAACTTGTCGTTAATCGCCTTCATGTTGTTCACATCAATGAAGATTACGGATAGAGGTTTTCGCGTCAGCGTGGCGTCGATTACGTCCACCGGCAGGCGGTCATCCAAGAACCTGCGATTATAAAGCTCCGTAAGATGGTCTTTAACCACCATATCGTTCAGGTCGTGAACAATGCTGCGCATGGTCCGGTCTTTCTCGTATTCGCCGCTGCCAATCAGCATACAATCGGTCGCGTTTTTCAAAAGCTCCAATACGACAGGCCGCCCGGCGGTCTGTATCGGCAGAGCTGTAACATGCATGATGACCTTGGGGCTTTGCTCCAGTTTCATGAAGCTTTTGTTTTCGAGATAGGCCCGCACGGAGATGCAGTTGTCGCATATGCGCCCGTTCTCCCAGTAATTATAACAGAGCGTTTCAGTCTCTCCTACGCATTGGCTGCGGTATTCTATGACTTTTTTCAGCACAGGGTCTACAAGCCGAATGGCGTCGTACATTTTATTGCAAAAGGCGAGCTTTTCCTGTAGCTCGTCCAGGGTGATGGCCTCGGTCATCTTATCTCCACCTCAAATCGCATTATATGCGTGGGCAGCCGCTGCTTGCTTCAGCGGTTATTCCAGGCATTTACCTCCCGGCGAAGCCAGTTGGCCCACTGATCAATGCCTTCCCCCGTCTTGGCGGAAATGGGAATAATCTCGATGTTGGGGTTGCGCTTTTTTGCCCGCTGGACTACGGCATCCAGGTCAAAATCGAAATATTCCAGCACATCGATCTTGTTGATCAGCAGCAGATCGACTACCGTGAACATGAGGGGATATTTAAGGGGCTTGTCGTCCCCTTCGGGAACCGAGAGGATCATGGCGCTTTTTGAAGCGCCCGTATCGAATTCCGCGGGGCAGACCAGGTTGCCGACGTTTTCAAGGATTGCCAGGTCGATATCCTCAATGCCGAGAGCTTCCAGGCCACGCCGGGTCATCTCCGCCGTCAGGTGGCACATGCCGCCGGTGTGAAGCTGCACGGCCTTTGCCCCGGCCTTCTGGACCGCGATGGCGTCCACGTCGGAATCAATATCTGCCTCAATGATGCCGATTCGCATCTCGTTTTTCAGGGCGGCGATGGTTTTAATCAGCGTTGTTGTTTTTCCGGAGCCGGGGGAGGACATCAGGTTCAGCAGAAAGGTTTTATTTTGCTTCAGAGTCTCGCGCAGCAGGTCGGCGTGTTTATTGTTGTCCTCAAAAACACTCTGCTTAATTTCAATGGTTTTCAGCATTTCGAATTCCTTTCGCAATAAATTACGGCGCGGACAAAGCCCGAGCCGCGAAGCCGGATGGCCGGGGAATTAAAACTGTTCGGCCAGGGAATCATCATTAAATATCCAATCGCGGACATGTATGCTCTCATAGGTGTTGGGTCCGGTGTTGACGACCACATAGGTGATCCCGGCGTTTATGATGAGCCGCTTGCACATTGCGCATGGCATGGTATCTGCCAGAATCTCGTTGGTTTTGCCGTCGCGGCCGACAAGGTACATGGTCGAGCCGAGCATGTCGCGGCGGGCGGCGGAAATAATCGCGTTTGCCTCGGCGTGGACACTTCGGCACAGCTCATAACGCTCGCCCGAGGGGATCTGAAGCATTTCCCGGGCACAGGAACCGATATCCGAGCAGTTGCGGCGGCCGCGGGGGGCGCCGTTATAGCCGGTTGAAATAATCTCGTCGCTGCGTACGATGATGGCGCCGTATTTCTTGCGAAGACAGGTAGAGCGGCTGAGTACCGTGTCCGCAATGCCCAAATAGTAGTTTTCCTTGCTTGTCCGGGTGTCCATATCTATACCTCGTTCTCTTTTTATGGGATCAGTTTATTATTTAACGGCTTCCAAGTCAAGGCCAAATGTGTTATAATATCTCTATGCAAAATTTTCAAATTGAAACCGACAAAGCCATAAACGCTCTGACCGGGACGCAAAAACCCAGGCTGCTGCTGCATAGCTGCTGCGGTCCGTGTTCAGCCTATGTTCTGGAATACCTGACATGGCATTTCAGCGTGACGCTGCTATACTACAACCCCAATATACAGCCGAGGCAGGAGTATGACCTGCGCCTTGAACACCAGCTCAGGCTGCTGGCGGCGTTTCCGCAGGTTGCGCTGATGCCCTGCGGCTATGACGGGACGGCGTATGAGGAAACGGTAAGGGGATTGGAGCGGGAGCCGGAGGGCGGCGCACGCTGTGAGGCGTGCTTCCGTCTGCGTCTGGGCTATGCGGCCCGTATGGCGGCGGAGAACGGATTTGATTTTTTCTGCACGACCCTCACCGTCTCCCCGCATAAGAACGCGGAGCTGATCAACGCGCTGGGCCGGACACTTGGGGAAACGTACGGGGTTCGCTGGCTGCCGTCGGATTTCAAGAAACGCGAGGGCTATAAGCGCAGTATTCTCCTTGCCGAAGAATACGGACTGTATCGGCAGAATTATTGCGGCTGCCTTTATTCCAAAGTATAAGACGCGGGTTTCCACACCCCGCGAGGCGCTTTGCGCCGGAATCAAAATGGAGGAAAAAATATGAAAATCCAAAAGCTCGCCGCCGCGGCCGTTACCGGCGCGGCATACGCCGCCCTGACCGTTCTGCTGGCGCCAATCAGTTATGGCCCGGTTCAGTTTCGGATTTCGGAGGCGCTTTGTATTTTGCCCGCCTTTATGCCCTGCACCGCCTGGGGACTTGCCGTGGGCTGCGCGATTGCAAATTTTTTATCCGCTTACGGCCTTCCGGACATTGTGTTTGGCTCCCTGGCCACCCTGGGCTCCGGTCTGTGCGCCGCATGGCTCGGCAGGAGCGGGGCGCATCCCTTGCCGGTCTGGCGGTCGGTTGCCGTATGCCTGATGCCGGTGGCCTGGAACGCCCCCGTTGTCGGCGCCGTGATCGCCTGGAGCACCGTGCCCACAGCTTTTTGGAGAGGATTTGCGCTTTACGGTATGCAGATTGGCCTGGAGGAGCTGGTGGTTATGCTTGCCGTCGGGCTGCCGCTGCTGCGGATTTTACCAAGATTTGAGCCGTTTATGCGGCTCACGAGGCATATAAATTTGCATTGACAAATATAAATGGAAAGTGTACAATTCGAATGAACAGAATAACAGGGGGGCTGGGTATTCCCGGCTGAGACATCGCTAACTGAGGCGTGCAACCCTTGAACCTGATGCGGACAATGCCGACGTAGGAAGACAGAAAGACGCATCCCGCTATTGGAGGCGTCTTTTTGCTTTCCGCAAATGCTTTTTTAAGCGGAAAGGAAAGAAAAAATGGATCAGTCAAAAAACACATCATCAAAACCGCATTCCCGCAGCGTCGTTTATACGCTCACCGAAGGCGCGATCATGGTGGCCCTGGCCTCCGTGCTCAGCTTCCTGTCCCTGCGATTATGGCCCCAGGGAGGGTCCGTCGATCTTGTCATGATCCCTCTGATCGTCTTTGCTCTGCGCCGGGGCGCGGGATGGGGCGTTGGCGCCGGCGTGATCTACGGGCTGATAGACTGTATCATCTCCGGCGGAGTGGGATACGGCTGGCAGGCAATCATCCTGGACTATGCGGTTGCTTACGCCATGGTTGGGCTGGCGGGCCTTCTGCCCAATAAGCCGGTAGCGGCGGCTTGCCTGGCGTCCGTGACGCGCCTGCTTATCCATATAATCAGCGGTGTGGTTATATGGGGGCAATGGATGCCCGAGGAGTTTTTGGGCATGAATATGACGAACGTATGGTTTTATTCGTTCCTGTACAATGGAACCTACATGGCGGGGAATATGATCCTTGCCATCATAGCGGTTGCGGTCATTGCCAAAAGCACAAGTCTGCTGAAAGTCCAGAAAACCTGAGAATTTTATTGACACACCACAATAATTTTTATATAATCAATTCTTGCCGATGCTCATCGGCAAGAATTTCTTTTGACCAACTACAGCGGCCACAGGCCGCCGTTGAGTATGAATAGAATGAAAGGGAGTATTTTTCATGGTTCGCACATATCAGCCGAAAAAGCGGCAGCGCAAGAAGGAGCACGGCTTCCGCAAGAGGATGGCTACCAGAAACGGCCGCAAGGTTCTTGCCCGCCGCAGAGCCAAGGGCAGGGAAAGACTCAGTCATTAACTGTCCGTGATGGATGAGCTTTCAAAACGAACATGTTTTTAGGGCGGATGCATCCGCCCTTTCCGTGTTGCCCGGGTTTGAAAGCCGGGGAATCGGGAAGAAGCTCAAATAAGGGGTGTTGTGCTTGGAATTCTCAACTTCACTTAAGAAAAATTACGAATTCCGGCGCCTCTATCAAAAAGGAAAAAGCGCGGTGGCGCCCAGTCTTGTTGTATACTGCCGCCGGAACGGCGGAAAGGGAAACCGGCTCGGGATCACCGTCTCCAACAAAATCGGCAACGCGGTCACAAGAAACCGCATCAGACGCCGGCTGCGGGAGATATACCGGCTGAACGAAGGGCGCTTCATCAAAGGAATCGATTTGGTCGTTGTGGCGCGGACAAGAAGCGCCGCCGCCGAATATGCGAAGCTTTCCAAGGATTTCTTCAGCGCATGCGCCGCCCTTGGCGTCCTTGCGGGAAATGAGGCGGGGGAATGAAAAAGGTGCTGATTGCGCTTGTTCGATTCTACCGCAGGCGGATTTCCCCGCTTAAACCGCCATGCTGCCGTTTTGTTCCTACCTGTTCCGAATATGCGCTGGAAGCCATTGAAAAATATGGCGCGCTCAAAGGCGGCTGGCTGGCGCTCAGGCGCATTCTCAGATGCCACCCGCTGCATTTCGGGGAACACGAATTCTACGACCCCGTACCCTGACCCATATCGAATAATTTGGGAGAAAGATCAATATGCTAAAGACGATTGCAAAACCCTTTGGCTGGCTGATGCTGTGGCTGTACAACACTACGGGTAACTATGGTGTGGCGGTCATCATGTTCGCGCTCATTGTGAACCTGATTCTTCTTCCCTTCATGTGGAAGAGCAAGAAAAGCATGATGCGCACAACGCGCCTCCAGCCGAGAATTACCGAGCTCCAGAAAAAGCATGAAGGCAACCAGCAGAAGCTGAACGAGGAAATGTCCAAGCTTTATCGCGAGGAAAATGTTCACCCCATGTCCGGGTGCCTTTGGTCCCTTATTCCGTTTCCAATTCTTATTGCCCTTTATCAGGCAATCCGCATGCCGATAACCGTCATGATGGGCGTGGGCTCGGAGCTTATGGAGGCGGGCGGAGCCATCTATGAAAAACTTGCCGAGCTCGGCTATTCCATAGCCAACTATACAACCGGGAGTAACACCTCTTACGAGCAGATTTATCAGTCCAAGTTTATCACCGAGCATTTCGCGGATTTTGCGCCGATTTCGGACAAGCTCCAGCCCATCAGGTATGATTTTCTCGGACTTGATCTTTCCGTTATGCCCAACTTCAAAATCTGGGATTTTGATTTTTCATCTCCCGCCGTGTGGCTGCCGGCAGTCGGCCTGTTCCTTATTCCATTTATCTCGGCGTTTATGTCATGGCTGGCCATGTTTATCACCTCAAAGACCAACCCGTCAGCGGTGGGGATGACGGCCCAGCAGCAGGCAACAAACAAGAGCATGTCCCTTATGATGCCGCTGATGAGCGTATGGTTCTGCTTCATCATGCCCTCGGCCCTGGGTGTTTACTGGATCATAAACAGTGCGATCGGCGTTGTCAGGGATGTGACTCTGACGAAAGTCTTTACCAAGAGGATGGACCGGGAGGACGCCGCTCGCCTTGAATTGCAGCAGGCAAGACAGGCGGAACTGGAGAGTAAGCGTCAGGAGACCGAGCGCCTTCGTGCCGCGAACGCCACAAACCAGAACAAGAATACAAGCAAAAAGAAAATGCAGGCCACCCTGAAGCAAAAGGATGATGAGCGCCGCGCCTCCGCAGAAAAGGCGGAACGCGCCGAGAGACGCGCCCGCTTGGGCATAACCGAGCCGGAGAAGCCCTCGTCCCAGGTGGGAAACCGCCGTTATGCAAAAGGCAGGGCCTATGTGGAGGATCGGTATTCCAATCCCGAGGATGCGGAGGAGGCAACCCTGGCCGCCGCTGCCGAATCGGAGTTTGGCGTCTCCATAGACATGGAATCCGAGAAGATTTCCGTCGCGGACGAAAAGACCGCCGAAGCGGATTTCCCGGAAGCCGGGGACGAGTTTTTGGATGGGCTGTCGGAGGAGCCGGAGGAGCCGGAGTTTGAGGACGAGGAAGACGAAACCGACGGCAGTGAGCCATTATAGGAGAATGATTTATGATAAAGAGTTACGAAAAGACCGGGAAAACCGAAGAAGAAGCGATTATCGCGGCGCTTGCGGAACTTGGGCTAGAGCGTGACGATGTTTCGGTAGAGATACTTGAGCGTGCCAAAAGCGGATTTCTCGGCATTGGCGCGTCAAGGGCCCTAGTTCGCATACAGTATGAGGTGCCGGACGAGGCCCCGAAGCAGCCCGAGGTCCAGAAGGCGGTCAAATCCGCTGAAAAAGCCGGGGAAACGGCAGCGGCCGAAAAAGGCGCCGGCGTGTGCGCCTGTACGGGCGATATCCAGGAGAACGCCAGGGCATTTATCACCGGGCTGCTTGAGAGAATGGGCGTCAAGGCCGAAATCACAATAGGCGAACGGGAAAACGGCGATATCCTTGTCAACATATCGGGAGACGGGATGGGCGCCGTAATCGGCCGCCGGGGTGAGACGCTGGACGCCATACAGCATCTGACGAACTACGTGGTTAACCGGGGGAGCGATAAGCGCCGCCACATCAGCGTGGACGCGGAAAGCTACCGGGCCAAGCGGGAGGACAGTCTTGTCCAATTGGCGGAGAAAATGGCCGCGAAGGTGGTCAAGTATAAGCGCAGCATGGCGCTGGAGCCGATGAATTCCTATGAGAGGCATGTGATCCATACAGCCCTCCAGGACTACGAGGGCGTTTCCACCAGCTCGACGGGCGCGGAGCCGAATCGCCGCGTGGTTGTGTCGTATGACAAGCCGAAGCATCAGGCTGCCGATAACCAGCCCGGCAGCCGCGAGTGGCGCTAAAACCGGCAACGCCTGGCTGCAAGGGGGAAAGAGTATGATATTTGAGACAGTTAAAGAAATTCTCGTCCGTCAACTGGAAGTTGCGCCCGAGCGAATTAAGCCGGATACGGACATCTTTGAAGACCTGGGAGCAGACTCCCTTGATCTGGTTGAATTGGTGACGGCCATAGAGGAAGAGTACAGCATTATTATTAAAGATGAAAATGTGGCGAATATGACCAAGATAGGGCAGTTCGTCGATTTTCTGGAGAAAACTTTATAAACCGTCAGGATGACAAAGCGCCCGCCGGTCTTCGGCGGGCGCTTTTTATGTTGACTATGTAATTAGATAAATGTAAAATGTAAATATGGGAAAAATGACGGCAAGAGCGGGAGAGAAACTCTCCCATGCATATATCATTGTCTCACCTTCCGAGAGTGAGCGGAACGACGCGGCCCAAAAACTGGCGGCGGCGATGCTCTGCGAAAGCGGCGAAAGCCGGCCATGCGGCGTTTGCCGCCATTGTCGTAAGGTAGCAGGCGGGACGCACCCGGATGTCATCATCGTTGAGCGTGATACGGATGACAAGGGGCGCAGAAAGCGTGAAATTTATGTGGGCAGGATACGCGCCATCGTTTCCGATGCGCAGGTCATGCCCAATGAGGGTGCGACAAAGGTCTATCTCATCCGGGACGCGGATTACATGAATGTCCCGGCGCAGAACGCGATGCTCAAGCTACTGGAGGAACCGCCGGAAAGCGCCGCGTTTATTCTTTGCGCGGCAAACCCGGAAAACCTTTTGGATACGGTTCGCTCCCGCTGTATTCTGCTGAGGCGCAACGCCGGGGAAGGCGAAGACGGCGAGGCGGCCGATCTTGCCGGCGAGTATCTGCGTTTGATTGCTTTGGGAAACCGGGCCGATCTGCTGCGCTGGTGCGCGGAGAAGGAGGCCATGGATTCTGCAACGGCAGAGGCCTTCATGGGCGCGGCCAGAAAATCCCTTGCGGATATTCTGAGCGGCAGAAGCGGGATACCGATTTCAAAGCGCCGGTGTCTCGAGCTGGATGGGCTTTTTTCCAAATGTGAGCGCTATCTCAAGTTAAACACCGGCGTCCGGCATGTTTTCGGCTTGCTGTCGGCGGACGGAATTGGAGGAAAATAATTTGACTGAAGTCGTCAGTGTAAAATTTAAAAATAGGGGAAAGACCTATTTTTTCGATCCGGGGCAGCTGGCTGTTCCGGACGGCGTGGACGTTATCGTCGAAACCGCAAAGGGACTGGAGATCGCATACTGCACCTGCGGCAATCATGAGGTTGAGGACGAATGCGTGGTGCAGCCGCTGCGGCAGGTAGTGCGTATTGCCAGCGAAAGCGATCTGCGGGTGTCGGAAATCAATAAGGTCCGTGAGAAGGAAGCCTTTGTGATCTGCCAGCGCAAAATTGAAGAGCACGGCCTGGATATGAAGCTGGTAGATGTGGAATGCAACTTTGAAGGCAATAAGACCATGTTTTTCTTTACATCGGACGGTCGGGTGGACTTCCGGGATCTGGTGAAGGATCTGGCCTCGGTATTCCGCAATCGGATCGAGCTCAGGCAGATCGGCGTCAGGGATGAGGCCAAAATGCTGGGGGGTATCGGTATCTGCGGCAGGCCGCTTTGCTGTAGTCAGTTTCTGGACGATTTTCAGCCGGTCTCCACGAAAATGGCGAAGCTGCAGTCCATGTCTCTCAACCCAACCAAGATCTCGGGCAACTGCGGCAGGCTGATGTGCTGCCTGAGATATGAGGACGAGGCCTATAAAGAGCTGGTGAAGACCGTACCGAAGTCCGGCGCTTATGTGGAAACTCCGGACGGCTATGGAACGGTGACACAGGTGTATCTTCTTCGCCAGACCGTCAAGGTGAGGCTGGACGGGGAAGGGGACGAGGTGTTCAAATCCTATCATGCCGAAGACATTGCCGTTGTTCCGAACGGCAGGCCGAAGCCCGGTGAACAGCCGCCTCGCGTCCTGCAATACCGGGAGAAGAAGCCCGAGCCCGAGAGAGCCGAGGATGAGGAAAGCGGCTTCTGGGACGCCCCTGTGATGATTGCGGCCGAGCCCAGGGAAAAGGCAAAACCGGCGGCGGAAGTACCGGTCAGGCGGAAGGACAAACACAGGCGGGGCAAAGGAAATCCCAGGCCGAAGCCGGACAGGCAGGACAAGCCGGAGGAAGGAGCGGCCGCCAGGCCCGCGCAGAAATCTCCGAAGGCCCCGGAGCAGCAGGGGAGCAAAACCGGCGCCAAAAGCAGCCGCCGCAGAAGAAGCAAACCGCGCCCCCCGGCCGGGCCGGCGGAATAAAATACAGAAGCCGCGTAAAACTGTTTACGCGGCTTCTGTGCCTTTGCAGCGGATACCCCGCCGGGCCCGGGCGTGAAGGCTGACTTAGATCACCAGAGCTCCGTCGATTCCAATTGTCTGGCCGGTGATGAAACTTGCATCTTCGGAGGAGAGAAAGGCGATTGCCCGGGCAATATCCCCGGCGCTGCCCAAGCGGCAGAGGGCCGTTGCCTCAACCAGGGCAGCCTTGTCGTCATCGGTCAGGGCACCCAGCATTTTGGTATCTATGGCGCCGGGGGCAACGCAGTTCACTCTGATTCCGGATGGGCCAAGCTCCTTCGCCAGCGCCCGGGTAAGGGCGATCACAGCGCCCTTTGAAGCGGAATATGCCGCCTCGCAGGAGCCGCCGGAAACGCCCAGTATTGAGGCCGTATTGATGATGCAGCCGGATTTCCGGCTGACCATGTAGGGAATCGCCTCCCGGCAGCAGTGAAATACGCCGTCCAGATTGACCGCTAGAAGGCGACGCCACTGGCCGTCGGTCATATCGGAGAGAAGGCCGGCCCAGGCCACGCCCGCATTGTTCACAAGAAGGTCGAAAGGGCCGCAGGCGGCGAACATGGCCCGCACCTGCTCCGGGCAGGACACGTCGGCCCGGAAGGCCGGGCAGCCCAGCTCCCGGGCCAGAGCCAGGGCCTCCGCCTCCGAATTCAGATAATTTATCGTGACGTGCCAGCCCCTGCGTGTTAGTTCCCGCGCCGTTTCGGCGCCGATGCCCCGGGACGAGCCGGTGACAAGAGCTTTTTTCAAGAGATCACCTTCGATTCTTTCATTTCCGGAGAAGCAACATTTGTAAAGCGGTTTCGTCTGTGCTAATATATGTGGAGAGATCTATTTGAGGCGGAGTTTGATATGAGAAGCGGGAAACACAGCAATGATTTGCAGAAAATGAAAACGTACGGGTTTGTGACGGGGGCGGTATTGCTGCTGGCTGTTCTTACCGTGGTTCTCTGCGTGATGGCCGGCGCGTTTGATTTCTCGCGGGACGGCGGCGCTGACGCGCAGGTAACGGCGCCGCAGCCGGAAAATACCGGGGCGATAGTAACGCCGCCGCAGGAGAGCACTCCTGCCGAATCACCCGATCCGACGCCTACGAAAGAGCCGGAAAAACTCACCTGGCATATCAGCGCCATTGCAGGCAAGGGGGGCAGCCTGGAGCCATCCGGAATGGTGTCGGTAGAGGATGGCAAAAGCGTAACGTTTGTCATCAGTCCTGAGGATGGATATGTCCTCAGTCAGATCAAGGTCGACGGGGAAAATGTTCAGGCTGGGGATACGTATACCTTTGAGAACGTTTCAGAGGATCATACGATTTACGCGGTCTTTCGCCTGGCGCCCCGGGATGAAGCGCCGGAGACGACGGATACGCCCGCGGGAACAGGCATCCCGTCATCGCCAACGGATATCGGATAAGCCCGGCGGGGAATCTGAGGGCACGGCCATGGGGCCGTGCCCTCAGATTTTTTTGGCTATACGGAATCAATCGGGATGATTCTGCATGCGATCTCACCGGCGTTGCTGATCTCCGCCACCGCAAAGGTGGGAGTGGCGCCGGTTCCGGCCGTTCCGGGATTCAGAAGGCTCATGCCCGCCATCTGCTCAAATCTTGCCGTATGGGTGTGGCCGTAAAGCACCAGGGAAGCGCCGGAAAAATGGGCGGTGTTCAGAAGGGAATCGGTGCTCTGCCTGACAGAGTAACGGTGACCGTGGGTGGCAAATACGGTTACGGGCCCCGCCAGAAAGGTCATTGCGTCAGGCAGAGCCGCGAATAAATCACAGTTTCCTGACACGGAGTAGAGGGGCAGCTCCGGAAATTCTCCTTCAAGAACTGCCGTGTCGCGCACATAGTCGCCCAGATGGACCAGGATATCCGGACAAATGCGGCGGACGGCGCGCACCATACCGGCGGTATTGCCATGGGTATCGGAAAAAATGGCGAGCTTCATAGGCTTTGGTTCCTTTACATCAGAAAAATGAAAAATAAACTCATCTTCACCCTCCGGGGAACGCCGAATATAATGTGTTGTAGGGGAGGGATAGATTATGGATATCGAAAGAATCGGAAAGGAACTTGCCAAGAGCGGCAAGTTGGATCGGATAAAGGATATGGCAGGCTCTGAGGATGCCAAACGCGTGTCTGCTAAGCTGGATGCGAGAGAAGTGGAAAAAGCGGCAAGATCAGGCGATACAGAGGCATTAAAAGCGCTGTTAAATAAGGTGCTTGGGACAGACGAGGGAAAAAGGCTGGCCCAAAAAATCAACGAAGCTATGAAATAGAAAGGAGGGCGGCCCGCCTTGGACGACTTTGGCGACAAGCTGAACGCTATTTTGGAAAATCCCGGCCAGCTCGAAAAGATCACACAGATGGCCAAATCGATTATGGGCGGGGAGACAAAGCACGATGGGTACCAGGAGCCGAAATCGGATCCGGGGTTTATCGATCCGTCGATGCTGAAAAAGCTTTCCGGATTTATGGGCGGCGGGGCGCGGGACGACAAACGCGCGCTCCTGGAGGCCATGAAGCCTTATCTTTCCGAAAAGCGGCGGAAAAAGATTGAAAAGGCTCTGAGAATGGCAAAACTGGCCAGCTTTGCCGGGCTGGCCCTGTCCGAATTCGGGCAGGACGATGATTGACCATATGTTCTGCATAGGAGGGATGTGGCCGATCATACCACTATGCTGCCTGATGGGGGAGGTGGATCATGTATAACCGTTACGAGGGAAATACCGGGCGCTATGTTCGGGTCGAAGAGCCGCCGCCGCGCACTTTGGCGCCATTTCCCGGCAGAACCAATCTGCCCACGCCCGGCCTGCCGGAACCGGAGCCAATAAAACTGCCGCTAATAAAACCGCCGCCCGGGGGGAGAGGCGGTTCGAGCAGTCTGTTTTCTCTCGGCGCCATACAGGAAAAACTGGAAGGCATCTTACCCAAGGTGCTGCCCGATGGCCTTGAAACGGAAGATCTGATCCTTATGCTGATCCTCTACCTGATGTATAAGGAAAGCGGAGACAAGGAATTTCTCATCATTCTGGGCGCAATGTTCCTGTTATGATTCGACGGCCTGTTCCGGGGCGGTGAACATATTGGCGTCCGGGGCTGAGATATCCGGGCTGCCGGAGGTCATCCGGTAAATCAGCGTATCCGCGTCGTAAGTTTCAGCGCCCATCAGCAGGCCGGTGTCGACAGATACATAGACCACATTGCGGTAATGATAAGTTTCGGAAAGATATTCCGCATAGATGCAGGATTCGCCCCCATACTCGATATACCCGGCGTCGGTTATGGCGGTGTCCGGCAGATCCAGAAGCGCCTCGTAGGTCAGGCAGCGAAGCCAAGAGTCGGCCTCGGCGGCGCTTCCGTCGGCGGGGGCCGTATAGACGCCATCCGCCCTGTCATACCAGATATAGAGCTGACCGCCGCGCAGCAGGATATTTTCAATATCGGCTCCGCGGCTCAGACGTATGCGGGTGTTGCCGCCGCTGACCCAGACATACAGATCCGTGCGTCCGCTGCCACCATCCCAAAAATCTTCCACCGTTACCATACGGTAGTAGCTTCCCGCGCGGCTGAGTCTGCTTATGACCGACTGGACGGTTTTCGGCGTGACCTCCGCCAGGGTGATACCGCTGCCGCCGTTGGCGGGATTATGGGTGTCGCCTCCGGCGGCGGGCGTTGGGAGTATGACCCGGGCGGTTTCCACAGAGGTGCTGTGCCCAAAAAGGGCATAGACGACTACCGCGGCGGTAATGGCGATCATGACGATCACGAAAATGTTTGTTCTCTTGGCCTTCACGGGAGAAACTCCTCCGGCGGATTTTTCGAGCGGCCGAAGCTGTACAGGATTCCGTCGGCAATTCTGGGACAGGCCTTCCCGTCGCCGTATGGGTTGACCGAACGGGCCATGGCCTCATATTTCCGCCTGTCGGTCAAAAGTTCCGCAGTCAGGCTCTCGATCCTCATCCTGTCCGTGCCGGCAAGGATGACGGTGCCGGCCTCCACGGCCTCCGGCCGTTCGGTTTCCCGGCGGAGGACAAGCACCGGCTTGCCCAGCGCCGGAGCCTCCTCCTGAATGCCGCCGGAGTCGGTCATGACAATGTAGCTTCTGGCCATCAGGCGGTGCATATCCACGGCGTCGAGCGGCTCGATCAGCTTTACGTTGGCAAGTCCGGACAACTGACCGTACGCAGCTTTTCGGACGATGGGACTCAGATGGACGGGATAGACGAAAAGGGTGTCCGGAAAGTTTTCAGCCGTGGTTCGGATAGCGCCCATTATGTTCTGCATGGGCTCGCCATAGTTTTCCCGGCGGTGGCAGGTGACCGTCACGATACGGCGGTTTACATAATCTATATCCTTCAACTGGGGGGAGACAAAGCCGTCACCTTGAGCGGTGTATTTCAGCGCGTCAATCACAGTGTTGCCGGTGACAAAAATATGACCGTCGGCACCTTCGCGCCGAAGATTTTCCGCGTTGCGCGAGGTGGGCGCGAAGTGAAGGGTAGCCAACTGGCCCGTGAGCCGGCGATTCATTTCCTCCGGATAGGGGGAATCCCGGTCAAAGGTGCGCAGGCCGGCCTCCACATGGCCGACGGGAATTTTCGCATAAAAGGCGGCCAGGGCAGCCGCAAGGGTCGTGGTGGTATCCCCGTGAACCAGAACCAGATCCGGCCGGGATTCGTCAAATACATCGCCCAGGCCCAGTAGGATGCGTGTCGTAATGTCCGCCAGGGTTTGATCCTTCTGCATGATATCAAGATCAAAGTCCGGCGAGATCCCGAACACGGACAGTACGCTGTCCAGCATTTCCCGGTGTTGGGCGGTGACGCAGACTGTGGCCTGGATATCGGCCCGCCGCGTCAGCTCCAGGGCGAGGGGGGCCATTTTGATCGCCTCCGGCCTGGTGCCGAAGACAGACATGACTTTAAGGGGCGGCATCTTTTCCAGCCTCCTCTGAATTTGTTTGTTGGGGGTGGTATTCATGACCCTTCAGGGTTTTTCTGATGAAAACGCCCACGACCACCGCAAGAAACAGCGCTGTAGCCAAGAGCCATGTGCGAACGGCGCCGCTGGTGGCCAGCACCACGGCGGACAGGCCAAGTACGGCAGATATGGCGTAAAGGATCGCCACGGCCTGCTTTTGAGACAGGCCCATGTCAATCAGCCGGTGGTGCAGATGACCCCTGTCCGGCGTCATGGGATTTTGCCCCTTAAGAAGACGGCGGAGTATGGCGAACAGGGTATCGAAAAGGGGCAGGGCAAGGGCCATGATGGGGACTACAAAAGTCACCACGGCATAGAATTTGAACATGCCTACGACGGAAACCGTGGCAAGGACATAGCCGAGAAGAAGGGCACCGGTGTCGCCCATGAAAATCTTTGCCGGATTGAGGTTGTAGGGCATGAAGCCCAGGCAGGCGCCCATCAGGGCCGCGAGAATCAGAGCCACGTTCCCTTCGGAGACCAGAAGTGCGACGACGAACATGGTGATGGAGGAAATGATTGAGACCCCAACAGCCAGTCCGTCCAGCCCGTCAATGAGATTAACGGAGTTGGTGATCCCTACAATCCATAAAACCGTGACCGGTATGGATAACACGCCAAGAATGAGGGCCTGATCGTCGCCGAAGGTGGCCGGGCTCCGCAGAACCATGATGACGACGCCGTGGAGGACGGCAATGACAGCGGCGAAGATCTGGATGATCAGCTTAATCCACGCTTTAAGGGGGGTCACATCGTCGATTGCCCCGCAGGCCACGATGACCACAGAGCCAAGCAGTATTCCGCGTATCTGCCGGGTGATATCTGCAAACAGCACGACGCTGAGGAAAAACCCCAGGAATATTGCCAGTCCGCCCATGCGGGGAATCGGGTGGTCATGGACCCGACGGGCCTCTCTGGGAACGTCGATGGCGCCTATCTTTTGAGCAAACATTTTTGCTATGGGCGTTGCGGCAAAGCTGATTGCAAAACCGACGGCAATTGCCATAACCGCCCTTATCCACACCGCTGTATTCAGGAACATGTTTCTATCTCCAGCCTATTATTTTGCGATAAATCCGAGCTTCTTGTACACTTTGCGCAGGGTCTTTTCCGCTGTATGGGCGGCCTTCTCCGCGCCGAGCTTATAGACGCTTTCGAGATAGGCCTTGTCCTGCAATATCCGCACCGCCTCCTCGCGGACCGGACGAAGCTGTTCGATAACCGCCTGGCCGACGGCGGCCTTAAAGGCACCGTAGCCTTTGCCGCAGAATTCATTTTCAATTTCTTCAAAAGTGCGGCCGGTGGAGCCGGCATATATCTGCATAAGGTTTGAAACGCCGGGCTTGGCTGCCGGATCGAACCGCACGCAGTTTTCGGCGGTATCGGAGTCGGTCACGGCGCGTTTGAATTTCCGCATGATATCGTCCGGGCTTTCCATAAGATGCACGCAGCCGCCTGGGTCCTTATCGGATTTTGACATCTTGCTCGTGGGCTCCGTAAGGCTCATGATTCTGGCGCCCACCTTGGGGATATAAGCCTGGGGAATCGTAAACACGTCGCCATAAATATTATTAAAGCGCATGGCGATGTCGCGGCAAATCTCCACATGCTGCCTCTGGTCGTCGCCTACGGGGACAAAATCAGTTTGGTAAAGCAGGATATCCGCGGCCATCAGCGCGGGATAGGTAAAAAGGCCGGCATTGATGTTTTCGGTGTTTTTTGCGCTTTTGTCCTTAAACTGTGTCATGCGGGACAATTCGCCGAACATGGTGTAGCAGCTTAGCACCCATCCCAGCTCGGCATGGGCTGGAACATGGCTCTGCACAAACAGGGTAACCTTCCGGGGATCCAGGCCACAGGCGATGTATTGCGCAAGCTGCTCCAGGGTGCGGCGGCGAAGGTCTGCCGGAACCTGGCGGACAGTTATCGCGTGCATGTCCACAATACAGTAAAACGCGTTGTATTCGTCGATCATCTCAACCCAGTTTTTGATTGCGCCCATATATGAGCCAAGGGTCAGATCACCGGAGGGCTGTATGCCCGAAAATATTATTTTCCTATTATCCATCATCGATTCGTCCTCAAGTCGTTAGAAATTGTTTTTCCCGGCGGATTATCGGGATCGCAGTGATCTCCGATCCGCCGGGAAAACGTCGCTGTGGTTTACTCGGCGAAACCGGAGGAACGCATTACATGCCGCAGTCTTTTGCCAGCGCCGCGAAAGCCGGCATGGAACGCTTGATCATGTCGGGTGATACGCAGTAAGCGATGCGCACGTATCCCGGCGTGCCGAAGGAGGTGCCGGGAACAAGCAGGAGGAGGCGCTTTCTTGCGGCCTCGACAAACGCCTTTTCGTCGGCCAGAGGTGATTTTACCCACAGATAAAACGCGCCGGAGGGATAAGCGCATTCAAAGCCCAGCTCCCGCAGGCCGTTATACAGC
Organism: Clostridiales bacterium UBA5446; assembly: GCA_002427465.1. Lineage (GTDB taxonomy): Bacteria > Bacillota > Clostridia > Oscillospirales > Oscillospiraceae > Scatomorpha. The sequence goes on from DIRC01000050.1 coordinate 25,453, forward strand.
AGGCGGCGGTTGTGATCATACCCGGAGATATCGGTTTTTTCATCCAGGCAGCGCATGACGACGCGCTGGATGAGTGAGGGGCAGTTGATAAAGCCGAGGGTTCGGTTGGATACGACCGCGCCGTCGAAAATCAGCTGGGAATCGTCCGCATCGGGGTGGACGGCCAGATATCCGACCCGCTCTCCCGGCAGGGAAAGAGACTTGGACCAGGAATAGCAGACGATGGTATTCCGGTAGAAGTTGGGGATATAGGGAACCTGGACGCCGTCGTAGGCCAGCTCGCGATAAGGCTCATCGGCAATGATATAGATGGGACTGCCGAACTCCGCCTGCTTTTTCTCCAGCATTGCGGCAATTTTTTCTATCATTTCCGCGGGATATACCACGCCGGAGGGGTTGTTCGGATTATTCAGGATTAGCGCTTTCGTGTTTTTGTTTATGGCGGCGGCGATTGCGTCCACATCGGGCATAAACCCGTCTTCGGCCTTTGTGGGAACTACCACAAGCTCACCATGCCAGTTTTTGACATAGCTGCCGTATTCAAAGAAATAGGGAGATGTGACAATGACCTCGTCCCCAGGATTGAGGAGAGTTCTGAAAATGACGTTCAGTCCGCCCGACGCGCCGACGGTCATGACGATATTTTCCGCGGTAAAGGATGTGCCGTGGGTTTTATTGATCCAGGATGCGACAGCCGCGCGGACATCCGGAAAACCGGAGTTAGGCATATAGCCATGGACTAAAAGGCTGTCTTCATTGCTGATGATATCGATCACTGCCTTTTTGACAGCTTCCGGCGCGGGAAAATTCGGGTTGCCGATCGAATAATCAAAGACATTTTCACTGCCGTACTGGGAAGCGAGACGTTTACCGTCCTCAAACAGAGCGCGGATTGCGGAGCTGTTTTTTACCATCAAGCTAACATCCTGGGAGATCATTTGTCTTTCCTCCTTGAATAATATCTAAAAACCTATTTTAACACGTTTTCCCTGTTAATACAATAGCTTCTCTTGACAACACGCATAATGTAAAATAATATAAATAGGCTTATGATCTGGAGGAGATATTAATGCAGGATGTAAAATGGTTTGCGGCTATGGAGGAGAAAATTCCCAAGGATGCGGTGAGGACGCGCTTCGCGCCCAGTCCAACGGGGTATATGCACGTGGGCAATCTCCGCACCGCGCTGTATGCCTATCTGATCGCCCGCAGGGGCGGCGGGAAGTTTATTCTTCGCATAGAAGACACGGACCAGCAGCGTCTGGTAGAAGGCGCTGTGGATGCAATTTACCGGACAATGAGGGAATGCGGACTGGCCCACGACGAGGGGCCGGACGTGGGCGGTCCGGTGGGCCCATATATTCAGACCGAGCGCCGGGATCTTTATCGGGAATATGCCGAACTGCTGATAAGCAGGGGACATGCCTACCGGTGCTTTTGCGAAAAGGCGGAAGGCGCGGCGGAAGCTTCCTTTGAAAAGGACGAAGATCCGTGCCGCCGGATTTCACCGGAAGCCTCCGGGGCCAGGGCGGCCGGCGGAGAGCTGTTTGTTGTGCGGCAGAAAATACCGCAGGACGGGACGACCACATTTGTGGACGAAATATTCGGCGCCATCACCGTGCCAAATTCGGATCTTGACGATCAGGTTCTGATGAAGCGCGACGGCCTGCCGACGTATAATTTTGCAAATGTTGTGGACGATCACCTCATGGGGATTACCCACGTGGTGCGGGGAACCGAGTATCTCTCATCCACGCCGAAATATAATCTTCTGTATGAGGGGTTCGGCTGGGCGGCGCCGAAGTACGTTCACTGCTCCCCGGTCATGCGCGACCAGCATAACAAGATGTCCAAGCGCCACGGAGACCCCTCCTATGAGGATCTTATTGCAGCCGGCTATCTGACGGAGGCGGTGGTGAACTATGTAGCCCTTCTGGGATGGTCGCCGGGGGGAGAGCGGGAGGTGTTTTCCCTTGCGGATCTTGAGCAGGCGTTCGATATCTCCGGTCTGTCCAAATCTCCGGCGATTTTTGATCTGGAAAAGCTGCGCTATTTCAACGCGGAATATATCCGCGCTATGAAGCCGGAGGCTTTCGCGGCGGCGGCGGAGCCTTATGTCAGGCAGGCGGTCAAAAATCCGGGGATTGACCCCGGGGCCGTTGCCGCCCTTCTTCAGCCGCGTACGGAAGTGCTGACGGATATTCCTGGAAAACTGGGCTTTTTTGACGTGCTGCCCGAATACGGGAACGAGCTGTTCACGAATAAAAAGGCAAAAACAGACCCGGCCGTTTCCCTGGAAATGCTGAATAAGACGCTGCCGGTGCTGGAAAAGTTGCAGCCATGGACGGATGAGGCCATTCACGACGCGCTGGTGGAATTGGCTCAGAACCTTGGGGTCAAGAACGCCGCGGTGATGTGGCCGCTGCGCATCGCTGTTTCCGGGATGGCCGTAACCCCGGGCGGCGCCGTGGAAATCTGCGGGATATTGGGGAAAGCGGAGACGCTCCGGCGAATGGAAAACGGCATTAAAAAATTACGTTAAAAATTACTAATACTGAAAACACCTCCTTCGGTAAAACTAGCCGAAGGAGGTGTTTGTTTTGAAAAAGAGGACGGCAGTTATAATCATATCCGTGCTGTCCGCCATCATCGTGGCGGTGGGCGCGTTTGCCATTTATCAGAACCGGAAGCTGGTATTCTCAGCGCGTGTGAATCAAATCTATGGTGAACGCGCGCTGAACGACCTTACGGAATCTCTGAGCGCGATGGAAGAGGCCCTGCAGAAGAGCAAGTATGCGACCTCGGCGCCGCTGATATCCCGGCTTTATACCGATGCGGCAACTTACGCGTCTTCCGCGGTCACCGCTCTGGGCGGCCTTCCTTACTCGACCTACGAGCTGGAAAAAACCTCCCGCTTCATCAATGCGGCGGGGGATTATGTGCTTTATCTGTCAAGGGCCGCTTCGGAAGGGGA